>CAZOEW010000054.1:8112-18926 GCA_964578935.1 uncultured Desulfobacterales bacterium
ACAACGACAGTCGCATTTGCCGGAGGAGATCAGAATCAACATCGCCATGATGGTGAAAAAGGGAAGGGACCCACCACGCAGCACCGAAACGGTAAATAGCGGATGCCTGAAAAGTGACGTAAACCGATTTCACGATCCTGGATGGATTTGCTCTCTTTGCGGGTTACAGGGGGTTCAGCTTTCGAAATGCGAAGGATATTTTCGGGGTTGAACCCCTTGTCTTGTAGCGGCCGGTGGCCGGAACCCTATTTTACACTTCCCGATTTTTCAGGGAGATCATGACCCGGCTCAAAAATAGGTTTCGATGGCGGTTTCAAAACGGTGTTTCTGAAAGCGTTCTTCAAGCCCCATGTCGCCGTCAAACTGGATCGTAATGAAATGATCCCCGAACTCTTTTTTAAGAGCATCCGCGAGCTGGCCCTGCAGACGTGAAAAGGTATGGCAGCTCTTGTTGTTGTGAAACAGGATGCCTTCGGCAGTATATTTCACAACCATCTCTTTCCATAATGCAATGCGCTGTTGGATGGTCAGGTTCGTATACATGCTGCAATAGGATTTTGCGATGCTGTTGAGAAGGTTGTCATAGCTGGTTGTATCCAGTTCGTTCTTCCAGACATCCAGATACGTTGAGCCTACGACCGCTATCCCTTTTAATGCCATATACCGTTTCATCCTGCCGAAATTAAACCAGGTTGCCAGATTATCCCACAGAAGCCGATGCGCTTCAGGCTGTACAGCAGATGTTTCTGTTTTAATACTTTCTTCTGTTTCTTCTACCAGTTGTTGATAATAATCGACGGCAACCTGTTTTCCCCGTTCAGACACAATGGGAGCCATATGATAAAAACCGTCAAATACGGTCATGGGCGAGGGGATGTTCGTGCCAAAATCAAGGTACTTTCTCCAAAGCCGGGTGGCTTTATTTGATTTTTCTGAAATTTCAATCAGTTTGTCTTGTTCAAACCTTGTTTTTGTTTGGTTCTCGAGCATGCCGATGACATCTTCAATCTGCTTCCGGACGTACTGTATCCGGGTGTTGTCGATCATACCGTCATATCTGTTGCCGACATTGATTGCTTTAAAAGGTATGCTGCCGAACATGTTGCTGAGATTTTGAAACCATTCCGAGACGATTTCGCACTGATTGTTACAGGACAGCAGGATATCCGGAGCCGGTAAATTGGGGACGGACGCAAACTTTTCGGTTTTGCCGCCATTTTTTGGGAAACAGGTTTCGAGAAGATACCCGGTGTTGGCGAGTTCATAGGAACAGCCCATTTTGTCGATCGACTGCTGCGCTTCGGCGATCTCCGCCATCTCTTTTGCCATGCCGTTTACAATAAGAGCTACCGCATGATTTTCCGGATACACAATGGCGATCTCCGGTTCAAAAACCCTTGCGATTTCAACCGGAAATGTCGCCGTAACATACGCAACCGGTTTGCCGGAAAGTTTGTTTTCGGTGGCCCTTTGATAGTGCTCGGCCATTATTTTTTTTTGAAAGGCACGAATCGATATGCCGGTATTCATATTATCACCCCAACCGGGCAGAGTCGGAATCAATTTACAAACAGATCCGGTTTTCCGGTAAACGCTTTCAGGGTATCCTGGTTCGTCGGATCCGAAAATTTTTTCAGTTCAGCCAGGTAATTTTCAGTTTTGAATTCTACGGCCCTGCCATCCTGGATTTCATAAATGGTATCGAGATGATTCGCATCCAGGTTTTCGTCCCGGTAGTAAAACTCCTTTTTTAACAATGATTTTTTCAGTTTCATGGTTTCCGTCATCGGAAGCGATTCCACAATTCTGATAAATCGGGGAAGCATATAATGAGGCAGGTGCTTTTTGCAGAATGAATAAAAATCATCCACATGAAATTCATTATCGTCTTCTACCTGAAGGATAAACATCGGATCATCCTCTTTTCCGGAAGATTGCGGGACCCCGATAATACCGATATTGGTTACGGAGTTATACGCTGCGATTGTTTTTTTACAATCCACCGGCGCCCAGTTTTCCCCTCTGAATCGAATCCAGTCGCCTGTTCGCCCAAGGAAAATCAGATAGTTGACATGATCTATTTCAACAATGGCGCCCAGATCACCCATGCGGTAAAAATCTTCTCCGTGCAGAGTGATGATTTTTTGCGAACTTTCCTTTGGAAGTTTGTAGTATCCGGTAAACGCGGATGTCCCCAGGGAAGATTGGCTCACAATCACTTCACCTGCACAGCGATCTAAATTACGAATTCTGCCGGCCTCATCCACTTCCGCTGGATCGCACTCCTGCAGAGACCTTTCATCGAGGATACGAACATCTTTAATGACTTTTCCAACGCTGTAGGAAGGGGTGTTCTCATCCACCGCCGCTATCGCTCCCGCTTCAGTCGAGCCGTATACTTCCGTAAAGATGTCCAGTCCGAACAGTTTTGTAAAACGGGATCTGTTTGATGCGTTTGTCCCGGTACTGATCACGGTTCTCAGCGGAAGATCGCTGTAGTCGATATCTTCTTCTTTTGAAAAATAATTGAGCAGGTACTGAACCGGATCTCCCACGCAATTCCAGATGGTTGATCCGGAAATTTCGATATCCTTTACAAAATGGGACACACTGAATTTTCTCCGCAGGAAAATTTTTGCACCATTCAGCATTGCCGGCATGATATTGAGATAGAGCGAGTTGGAGTGGTTTATCGGCATACAGACGTAACCGACATCCGTATCGGTGTAATTTAGAATTCTGGTTCCAGTGACACCCACATGGATAAGTTTTTCCCATGAAACTTCTATTCCTTTCGGCGCCCCGGTGGTACCGGATGTAAAAATAACGACAGCCGCATTTGTTTCATTGAGGGGTTCAGGATTAAAGTGCAAGAGCGAAGAAGCGTATTGCTTCAGTTTTTGGTCTATGGATTTTGTATTTGCAGATCGGCGGCCGGGTATAGAGATAATGTTTGAATCGTTCAGTGTTTTAAATCCGTGAGCGTTTTTTGCTTTCATTACGGAGTCCAGAAAAGTTCCGCCTGTTTTCGGCTGCACGGCATGGTCAACAATCAGGAGGTTCACGTCGATGTTGTTGATATCAAAGGCGAGCTTTTCTCCAATCTGTGCATTGTTTATACCGACCAGCGTCGAATTGGTAAAAGCACAGCCACCTAAAATATAGAAGAATTCAGGGATATTCTGCATAAACACGCCCACATGAAATCGTGTTGCGGGTTTGACTCCCTGTTCCTTTTTTATCTGATGAATCATATTCCCGTATTTCATGGATTTTCTGTAAAAATCATCATAGGTGATCGCTGTAACGGACTCGTCTTCCTCCCGGAACAGGATAAAGGGTCTGTTTTTTATTCCAGGATCTTTCCCATGATGTTTTATGATTTCCGCAAGATTCATCGTTCTGATTTTTTCTATACCCATGGGTTGCTCCAACCTTTTATCATCTTCGGATCATTGTATAGAAAAATAGTTGGAAGGGATTGTCAAACAGAATTCCAGGAAAAGACTCCGCCTTTTCAACGGCAAATCATGTGTACCATCCAGATATAATTGACTGCCTGACATTTCTCCACAAGAGGAGAAGATCTACTCCGGAGAATTGGTTTACCATGATTTCGAGCTCATAATTTTTTTAATTTTATCTTCAGTTCTTTTTTCTACAAGGATCATTTTTTTTGCCTGGGCTTTATGAATTTTTTCCGTCAACGTTTTCAGGTCGGCAGGCTTTTCAATCAGATCCATCGCCCCGCTTTTCATGGCTTCGATACCTTTCTCAACGGTTGCATGCCCGGTCAATAAAATAACCTGCAGATCCGGATTTTTCTCTTTCATGATATTCAGCGTTTCCAGGCCGTTCATTTCGGGCATCAACAGATCGAGTACGACCGCATCAAAAGACTCTTTCTCTATCATTTTGAGCGCTTCTTTGGGCGATGTTGTCGTGGATACATCCATGCCTCTTGTTCTCATACGTTCGGCCAGGGTATTGATAAAATTTTCTTCATCGTCTACGAGTAAAACTTTTTCAGACATTGGAACCTCCCTTTTGTAAGGTTGATAGACTTTTTTACGGATCACCTCTAAGGTACTATACCTGAGGTGCTATATTTTTTCAGGCAAGGTGAGGATCATCTCACCCTGTCCATCATTGAGTTCAATCGTCCCGTTCAGAATTTCCAGCAGATGCCGGGCACTGCCGGGCATGGAACCGACGTCAAATGGTTCATCCGATTTCTTTAATGGCCCAAAACAGATTTCCACGCCATCTGAATTTTTTTTGCATTTTATTGTCAATTGGCTGTCGGCGGCGCCTTTTCCCATGATAAAATCAAGACAGCGCCAGATCATATTCATAAAATAAAAAACATGCGTTGATATGATAATGGTTTCAGGTGGAGGTTCCAGGCTCAACGTAAACCTTCTGTTGGCTGCAATCCTCTTGCTGAGGTCAAGAGAGAAATTTAGAATTTCTGCGAGGTCGATCGAATTGATCGGTGTGTCCACGCTGTGAGAGAAGCGGTTCAATTTTTTGACAAATGCGTCCGACCGCTTTATCTGCAGGAGAATCTGTTCGGCCACGCGATTCAATCTGTCCAGATCAGGTGGCGTACCTTTCTGACTCAACAATATTAAATCCTGAAGCAATCCCGCGTTTTCGTTGATCACGGCCATGCAGTTTTTTATCTCGTGTGAAATGGAACCGGTCATCTCTCCGAAAAATTGAAACCCGCTGTCCATGATGGCTTCCTGTCTGGTGTCGGTCATATTTCTCCTTGTTCTTTGAAGGCTTTGTTCATCTTGTCGATGAGTTCTTCGATTTGCACCGGTTTCACCAGGTAGAACTCGGAACCGGTTTCAGCACTTCCAAGCCTGTAATAATCTTCCGATCCGTGGCCGGTGAGGAAAATAAATTTCATTTTCGGATTTTTCTTCTGTAGAAACCGTTTGAGTTTAAACCCGTCAATCCCCGGCATCTTTACATCCAGAACAGCGATGTCATAGGATTTTTTTTCAGCCATTTCAACGGCTTCTTCCGCATTTGCCGTCCAGTCAACCATAACTCCTCTAAAAGACAAACGTTCCGCAAGTGTTGAAACCAGTTCTTTTTCATCATCAACCAGGAGTATATTCATGATTCAGGCCTTCCTTTTTGGGTTTAAGCGGTAACACGACCTTAAAACGGCTTCCTTTCCCGACTTCACTTTCTACATCGATTTTTCCACCCAGTTCCTGTATCAGACCGTATGTAATGGATAAACCGAGACCGGTTCCACCGATTTTCATCTTGGTGGAGAAAAATGGTTCGAAAATATATTTCAAGTTTTCCGCTGGAATTCCGCATCCATTATCGCTGATGATAATTTTTATGTAATCCTGCCCTTCTATTTCAGCGTTGATTTTTATCTGGCCACCGTTTGTCAGGGCAGCAAAGGCATTGTTAATGATATTTAAAAGCACCTGCTGCAGCTTACCCCGGTCGCATTCAAATTCGGGTATGTCCTTTGAAATATCAAGAGAAATATCGATAGAGCGATATTGCGCTTCTTTATTCAGGAAACCAAGAACTTCTTTTACAACCTCATCCAGACGAATCGTTTGAATGCTGAGGTTCAAATGACGCGCAAAACTCAAAAGCTGCCGTGTAATCCTGCTGCAGCGCTCCACGGATGTAATAATGGAATCGATCGTTTCCTTCAGTTTTTGATTCTGCTGGTATTCTGTTGAATACTGAAAAATATCACTGATAAGACCGGCTTTTTCATTGATAATTGCCAGAGGGTTGTTGATTTCATGAGCAACTCCGGCTGCAAGACGTCCGATGGTTGCCATCTTGTTGGAATATTCCGCCATATGGAAATATTTTACCCTTCTGCTTTCCGTGGACTTCATTCGTCTCACCAGATAGGTGATAACACCCAGAATCCAGAGCAGGATTACCGTGATGCTCACGACGAGATAGCGAATCAGAGCCATGCTGCTCTTTTGCCACGGCTCCATGAGCTTTTCTTTGTACTTTACCACCATCAGGATAAACGGCGTTTCCGGGATATAGCGATAGCCGACAATCAATGGAAGACCCTGGTGATCCACCGTCTCGACGACCTGTGTGCTGGTGGAATATTCCGGTGACATGGGAATTGACATTTTGTTCAACATCTCACCAAAGTAGTTAGAAGGTGTTTGAAGGATCCCTTCTTTATTGATCAAAAACGCGTCTCCATATTCGGTTTTTTGTATTTCTTTCAGCATATGGGTAAACTGATGTTCGATGGTTGCCCGGAGCACGAAAATCTGACCGTTCTCTGCCATATGCATGATGGCGATCGCCAGATGCGGAACATTGCGATAGCCCAGAAACACTTCACTGATGTATTCACCTTTTTCCTGTACTTCTTTAAACCAGTCCTGCCCGCTGTAATTTTTATCCTCAAGATGATATGGACCGACATAGGCTTTTTGAAATCCATCTTCATCGACAAGCCCGATGTCGGTAAATCCGCCAAATGCCTTGCGAAGACTTTTCAAGATGTTGGAAAGGCGGTCATTATCGCTCAATACATCCAGGCTGTTCTCGTATACGGTATATCTCAGAGCCGCTTTTCGCTCATCCAGAAAATAGGAAACCGATCGCCAGGTGTTTGACGTCAGGCGGGAGGACCGCAGAATTGCTTCTGATTCAACCGAGCGCTTCGTAACATTATAATCAATCAGGGCAAAAAACATAACCGGTATGATCGCGAAGCCGGAAGTCAGGATAAAAGAAAGCAGCCAGATGCGTCGAAAATTGAAAATCTTCTGGTCGATTTCCGTTTTGCGTTTTATCAAACCGAAAAAGCTTTTTCTGTTTTTGTTAGATGTCGGCATGGACCTTCCAGTGTCAGGCTTTACTCTAAAGATTTTTTAATTTTCGCTTTCGCCTTTTTTAACGTCTCACTCAGTTGATCGATATCCACCGGCTTTTGCAGGTAGGCAAATGCCCCCAATTCCATACAGGTCTTTCTATCTTCTTCTGATCCGTGACCGGTTAGAATGATTACTTCAATATTCGGCCGGTTTTCTTTTACCTTTCGCAGGACTTCAATGCCATCGATTCCCGGCATCTTGAGGTCCAGGATCATAACATCCGGCTCGTCTTCTTCCATCATGTTCAAAGCGGATTCGCCGTCATAGGCTATTGCAGAGCCGATATCCCGTATAAGAAGCCGTTCCGAAAGTGTTTGAACGAATTCCCGTTCATCATCTACCAACAGAACTTTCGACGGCATTTCAAAATTATATTTCCGATAGATATCTGCCTGGTAAAAACCTTTTCCGATGCGGGTATCAACGGTTTTGACTCCGGATACCTGACTGACGATTTTCTTTAACTCTTCCTCGAGCCTGCCCAGCATGAGTACGTTTTTGTTGATCGTAAGGGTTATCGCTCCATCACGGGCGCTCACTTCAGCGAAATGACCCTCCTTTGCCAGCAACACTTCTACATTTGAGGCAAGGAGAAAATCAGCAGCCGCCTTTTTTGAAGCTTCCGTAGGCAGAATCACCTCACTTTTCAGGTTTTCAGTGATCATGATGACGATATCGTCAAGAGGCGTCTTGTCGGTCGGAATAACCATGTCATACAGAGAGGGGTCCCATGGATCTCTCATTTTAAATAGACTGTTCACCCAGTATGACCGAAGCGCATCCTCTTTGCGAATTAACTGGAGAGCGTCTTTTTCGTTTAATTTTTCTCTTTCAGATGCCTTTGACAACCGATGCTTCATATCGGCGATCAGGCAGATACGAAGCACATGGCTTATGGTCTGGGGAATCAGCAGGCCCGCGAAACCATCGATGATGATATCGTCTTTCTCGGATAAAATTTTTGCCATAGCCAGTTTGAGATAGGCCAGGGTCTGTTCCTTTTCATGAGTGAATGCATTGAAAACGGAAACCTTATCTGATAGAGCCCGGCTTACTTTTTTTTCAGCCATTCCTGACATCCGGCTTGCCTGTGCAGCAAGATCCTGATCGGAAAGCAGGTTGAAACCGGTTTTATCGATTACTTTTTTGACAATTTGTCCTTTTTGGCAAAATGTGCCACTAAAGATTGCAATAGCGGACATATCTATTCTCCTCCTGTTGATTCAAAATTTTCAGCAGCTCGACAAACCGTAAGCAGCGGACACTCTTTTTCTGTGCTGCCGATATGCGCACTTTTGTGAATTTTCGTAATGGCCTTCTCCATCGTGGGAAAGAAATTATGGTATCCGATTTTTTCAAAAAGATGCGTTCGTTTCAATACGGTCATCACCGATTCGTTTACGCCGCTGAAGGAAATTTTATACCCGGCACTTCTGAGGCGATCCACAACCAGCGCCAGCGCTTCTTCCCCCGAGGCATCCAGATCATTGATACCATTTGCGGCAATTATGATATGGCGTAAATTTTTATGCTTTATAATCCGGTTGTTAATTTCATCTTCAAGATAGCTCGCGTTGGCGAAGAAAAGCGGTCCTTCAAAACGAATCAGATCGATGTGTTCGCATTTCAGGAGCCGATGGGCTACCGTGTCTTTGAGACCTTCGTCTTCATGCCTTGAAAGTGATGAGACTTTGGGCCGCATGGCTTTATACAGGAAAACCGAAAGCGAAAGAGCCACTCCGATGTATATCCCTTTTTCCAGATGCGGCGCCATCACCAGAGTCGCCAAAAAAGTAATGATGGAAATTGCTCCGTCATACCACTGGGCGCGCCAGGCATGGATGAAACCGGAAACGTTTATCAGGCCGATAACCGCCATCATGATGACTGTCGCCAGCACAGCCTGAGGAAGATGGTATAGGAACGGCGTGAAGAAAAGGAGTGTCGCGATGACGACAAGGCTTGTGATCACGCTTGACATCCCGCTTACCGCGCCGGCCTGTAAATTTACCGCACTTCTTGAAAAAGATCCGGAAACAGGATAGCTCTTTCCGATCGCGCCCAGAATATTTGCCAGCCCCTGGCCGATCAGCTCCTGATTCGGATCAAGCCGCTGGCCGGTTTTGGCCGCCATGGCTTTAGCAATGGCGATGGCTTCCATGAAGCCCAGAAGAGAGATGATCACAGCATAGGGCAGCAATTGTAAAAATGACGAAACTTTAATATCGGGTATGCTCAGAGAAGGCAGCCCTTCCGGGATTACACCGACGACAGCTCCGCCTCCTGTCATGAGCAGATTTTCTTCGTCCAGATTTCTGTTGCCGACTTTTATCCTCCAGATGCGTCCCTCGATGTTTTTGCCTTTTTCGATCTCATTCCGGTCATAAAAGAGGAGATTCCCTTCATCCGATGGTTCCACGACGAAATGTACCGACCTCATCGTCTCCCGCAATTGGTGCGCTTCTTCTTTGAGCTGATCGATCTTGAAGGACAGGCGGTTCATTTCATGGTTCAATTCCAAAAGCTTCTCGGAAGCGGTGTGATCGGATCGGACGCTTTCAATCTGAGGGTTAAGCACCGTACGTTTTTCCCCGAGCTCTGAAATTTGATTCAGGGTCTGGTTGAAAGCAGACACGGTCTCACGAAAACGGGTCGACTGGATCTGGGATATGGAAATTTGCCGATTGTGTTCAAAACCGGTCGCCCAGGAAATGACGGTCGTGACCACCACGGCCACCAGGACATAGGGAATTCTGGGATTCATCCGCTTGAGCCCGTACATGATCGATATGGCAAATGCGCCGATCAGCAGGGTGGGCCAGTGTGTGAATTGAAATGCGGCCTTGATAACGTTGATGATCGTTTCGTAGTGATGGGGGGCTTTGTCTACATAAACACCGAATATTTTGGACAATTGAGAGGAGGCGATGATAATGGCGGCCGCATTGGTAAAACCGTTGACCACCGGATGGGAAAGAAAATTCACAATCATCCCCAGCCGCAATACGCCCAGCAGAAATTGAAACACACCTACTGTCATTGCGAGCAGGACAGCATAAGCAATAAAGGCTTCACTGCCCGCTGTCGCCAGCGGTTCCAGCGAGGCGGCGGTCATCAGTGAAACCACGGCAACCGGTCCGGTGGCCAGTTGACGACTGGAACCGAAGAGAGACGCGATCATGGGTGGCAAAAAGGCCGCGTACAGACCATAATATGCCGGCAGTCCCGCCAGTTGAGCATAGGCCATGGATTGGGGTATCAGGACCAGGGCGACAGTCAAGCCGGCGAGAAAATCAATGCGAAATTTTTCAAGGCTGTAATCCTTAAACCATTCCATAAATGGAAAAACTTTAAATATCATACCGTTACACTTTCTACCTTTAATTGTTCAGGGGTTAAAATTTTTCGACAAGATTCGACCATCTCATTGAACAATGCGTTGGCATCATAGAGGTTATAGGTTTTAAATCGAACAATGCCGTCTGCCATGGAAAAAATGATTAAAGCAATTTTACGAGCAGGAAGGTTTACAATGGAGCCGTCCTGCTGACCAAGCAGGACAGCCCCTTCGAAAATATCCACAAGGCAGTCATAAATTGCCTCAAGATGCTGCCGGCAGATTGGATTGGTTTCAGCCATTTTGTATGGATAATGCCTGTGCAGCAGGAGAAATTGATTTTCCAGTTTGCCGGCAATATACAGATAAAACGAAATGGCATTTTCAATCATATCCATACCGTTCTTGAATGTTTTGTTGCCCATATATGACTCGAATTCCTTTGTGATTAGTTCCCTGGTGTGTTCCAGGACCGCGAGAAACAGTTTTTCCTTGCTGTTGAAATGATAAAAAACCGTTGCCTGCGCCACGCCTGTCATTTCAGAGATTTCCGTTGTGGAGGTCTCTGTATA
>CAZOEW010000055.1:0-18844 GCA_964578935.1 uncultured Desulfobacterales bacterium
CTTTTTCCGGATTATAGCTGGAAGGCATCTCTTCAAAAGGGATCCACCGCTCCCAGTTGTCCCTGCTGTCTTTTACCGGATATGGGATGAGGCCTTCTCCTTGTGAACGGACAGGAAGCCTTCCGGTTGTCTGCCACCCGACATTACCGTTTTTATCCGCAAAGACGAAATTAAGCGCGGTTGTGGTGACATCCTTAAGGGATTCGCGTATATCATCAACTGTTTTGCTCTTCAACAGACTGGTAAATCCCAGAGACGGATTCATGCTCTCAAACATCGACCATCTCATGGTAACGACCTTGTCCGTCTTGAAACCTGGAAGCACATGGGATATAACCGGGCCTCTTTTTGAAAGGCGGATTTCGATTTTTTCCTCTCTGGTTCCGGAATCAACGCTGCTGTCCTTTATTTTCAGGGTTTCACGGATTATTTCAAACGGTATGGATTGTTCCCCTTCCAGATAGTGATCCGGATTTGCAGGATCAACGGTTTCAATATAAAGATCCTGTGTGTCGCCATAAGCGTTTGTAACACCGATTGCAAAATGATCTGTCCTCCCGATCACCATTCCGGGCAAACCGGGAATCATCACGCCCACATATCTTCCTTCGGGTGTTATCAGGCCGCTGGGATACCATGGCCCCGGCAGGATACTTGATTTCAGGTGGGGGTCATTTGCGACAACAGGCTTGTTGCTTTGGGTAAACATTCCGGCAACCGCCCAGTTGTTGCTGCCGATGTGAAAGCTCTCATCGCCGGCATAGGATAAAATCGATCTATCCCGCGCAAGGCCGATATTTTCAGGCTGGACAGAGGTTATTATCATATCGGTCTGAATCCCGTTCTCATCCGGATTGATGTTGAGGGGAAAAATCTCCTGAGCTTTTTCAAGGCCTAGCTTTTCAATCAGCATCTGGGCGATAATCTCCCCCGTAAGATTTGCCGCCGAATCCCAGCCCATGTAGTACATGATCGCGAGGGAATCCTCGATGCTCCATAATTCAGGCTTTATACCGGCGAGCTTGAATTCCAGAGGATGATACGCTTTTCGCGTTTCAATGTATGCGTTCACCCCGTTCACGTAGGACTGCAGGAGCCTCTTGTCCTCTTCCCGCAATCTCGCGGCATGTTTTTTTGCATTTCGGTAGAATCCGATCGTTCGCATCTGGATATCGAGCTCCCTGGTTTTATCCCCGCCGAGTTCGGAAAGCCGCCCTTTTACCAGAAGTTTGACCACCTCCATGATGAACAGCCTGTCCTGAGCCGTAACAAAGCCCTGGGCGGTAACCAGATCGTCCGTATTTTTCGCATAGATAAAGGGCATTCCCTTCTCATCCCGCACAACCTTCACGGGCTCTTGCAAACAATTGAGCGCGATATTCCCGTCTTTTTGGTATCTGTTCAGATAAGAACAGCCGCAAAACGCAACAATCATGATCAAAAAAAATACCAGGCCGGCCATCCGGATTGCTGAAATTTTCATGTTCACTCCGTATTTGAATTGTGATCGTTATTGCACCAGCTCTTTTGTTTACATATATTCCGCCATATCTGATGTAAAGCTCTTTTCCATTTCATGTTTTCAAATGCTTTGCCTCGCCATTTTTCACCTTTCTGCACGTTCTCTTCAAGGACCCGCCATCCTTTTTCATAATTAAATCCACGCCACATGGTACCTGCTTTATAAACATATTCGGGTTCTCCGAATGCGATCAGGGCGTCAGCGCCCTTTTCCTCGTCGAATTCTTTCCAGTGGGCTCCGGCATAAAACAGAAATTCGCTCTCCTTGATCCGGATCAGTGCATCCAGGCCCTTGTTGAAATCGAATCTTTTCCATTCAAGCCCTGAATAATAAATATATCTCGCGCTTTTAAACGATATCAGGGCATCGAGTCCCCTGGAATAATCAAATTCAGCCCAGAATTTACCGGCACGATAGATGAACTCCGGAGTGCCGGATTGAACAAGCGCCTCCAGACCGCTTCGATAATCGAATTCCGGCCAATACACTCCGGCTTTGTAAATGGTTTCACAATTTTTATGACCGATCAGCTGGTGAAATCCTTTTTGAAAGTCAAATCGTTCCTCTTCCCTCCCTTTTTTCAACACCAGCTCGGCCTCCGCATGCGTTATCTGTTTTCCCATAATGCTGCCCTGTTCACCTTTATTGAGCCGATTTTATCCGTACTACCTTTCCAAAGGGAGGCTCGAACGGTTCTTTTCGGTTTTCGGATATGGCCCACAACGTAAGCGTGTATGGTTTCAATCGATCCAGATCATGTATAAATCCGTCTGTAATGACAAGAAGCGGTTCATGGTGACCCTTCATAAACCTGTCAAAAAGAGGTGAAAAAAAGGTGGTTCCGGAACTTCCGGTTTTGATATATCGCCAGTCCCCTTTTTTATAATGGTAAGGCACGGTATGATTTCCGGAATCAACAAACCGATCTTCTTTTTTGTGAGGAATGAACACGTTTTCATCGATGCAAAGCAGGTGTACGCTGTATTTCTTTAACAGGGTTTCAACAACACCAAACGCCGCTTCGATTTCTCCGGGTTTCATAACCATGGATCCGGACACATCGACAGCGACGGTAATGACCTTTGATTTTTTGTAGAATCTCCCCGGAGCATATATTCCGGAAGCGAAATATCTCCGATTGAATCTACCGGTCCTGTATTCAAATTCATTCGAATGCGTGGGATGGTCGGCAAAAGCCGCAATCATTTTCTTCCAGTCCGAAAGGTCCACTTTCTGTAACGTTGAGATCAGCCCGGAAACCTTCTGAAAAAATCTTTCTTCACGGCAGGTCTCGTCACGCTGCGCGAAACTCACGATCCGCTTTTTGATTGCGTCAGCGGAATATTGAAAATGATTGCTGCGGACAAGATGGATGCCGGTTGGAAGGCTTTTCGACCTGCTGTCTGAAACCTCAAAACCTTCTTCAATTGATTCCGAATCCCCATCCTTTTCATGCTTCTGAAACTCAACAGGGTTCATTCTGTACCCGAACAGCCTTTCCGGTTCGATTCCGACGCTGTCGGAGATCGCCGGTTCTCTTCTGTTTTTCATCCATATGAAAACCGCCTCCCAGGTGGTGTCCCCCTTTTTTTGAATCGTATTTTCCAGATAAAAGGCCTCGGGAATCATCGGAAGGCCCGCCGGAAGGATGAGCCTTGAAACATCACGCAGGCCCCGCCCCTTTTTTGAAAAAAACGTCTCCGTATGATCCGCGATATAGGTGTTGATGACCATATCCTGAGCCAGGTTCTGCAAAGCCGGATCTTCGCCGGAAAATCCTCTGTGATCATGATTCAGGACAACATGAAGCATCTCATGAATGAGAAGGCCGATCAGCTCTTCTGGATCCAGGCTGTTTATGAATTCCGGATTATATAACAGTGAAAACCGCATCCTGGAAAGGGTAAGCGCGATGGTGGAAAGGCCGGTAACGGGGATGACCTGCACGGACTGATAAAAGTAGGAAGCGAATCTGCTTCTGTTCCATAGCTCTTGAAGGGTTGTTTCCAGTTTTGAATCCATCATTCCGATTCCCCTTCATCGGTTGCTATTCGTCCCGGGGTTTAAGGAGAGATTCAAATTTCTGCAATAAAAAACCGGATACCGTATCATCTTCGATGGTTTCAAGCGCTTGGGGTATGGAAGTCAACAGGCCGCATTCCTTGATCAGCAGGAAAAAAAATGACATTGTAATGTCCGATCTTGCATATCCGATAAATTTCAGGACATTCCCAAGAAGATGGGAATCGATCGGACCGCCCCCTTCCCTGGCGCTGCGATTCAGATCTCTCAGGTGTGTTACCGCTCCGGCAAGAGACCAGAGAAGATCTTCTGAAGGAATCTCATCATGTTTCAATTTTTCGAGCTTTTCAGAATCACCCGCGAGTATCTGTGATGTCGTAAGTTCGCGCGGAACCGTGTACTGAAGGATAAAGTCACACCCTGCCTCTATACCCAAAAGGGAGCAGATTACTTTTTTCAGCGAGGTTTCGGGATTGACATGAAGATATCTTGAAAAATCTTCTTCATCCCGTATGTTATAGGAAATAAAAAGCGCCTGGGATACCTGGTGCCATCCTCTTGGATTGGGATTGATGTTCTGTTCATCCCACAGCTTTTCAGGGAACAAGGAGATATATTGCTTAACGGCGGTATGTATTTTTTCCTGATCCGCCCATTGAAGCCAGTCCCTGGCATTTGGTTTCAGGTGAAAAACCGCCAGTCTGCCATCAAGAGCGGAGTCATCGAATTCCGTAACGACCGTCTGATCGGTTTCACCCAGGTTCCCGGAAAGCACGATGGCGGTTTTTTCCGGCAGATCGTGCTCTCCGCATCTTCTTTCGGTTATGATCTGGAAAAGTGTTTGAATCACTGTTGGGTGCGCCCTGTTGGCTTCGTCCAGAAACCACAGGACACCCCTTCGGCCTTTGGGAATTTTTCCGGGAGGAATGAACTTGGGACGATAGTAAATCATCCGCTTGTCTTCATGATCCGGAACCGGATACCCGCCAAGATCAATATTTTCCTTAAAGGCAAGCCTGGTATCGATAAAATGATAATTTTTTGAGATGGCCGCCTGTTTTACAATTTCGGATTTCCCGATTCCCGGATGTCCCACGATTTTAATCGCATAGTTGATGCGGGAACCCGCTTCAAGGTATTTATCCAGAATGTCTTCCAGATCTCGTATACTCACTTCAACCGGCTGTTTCATTCTTTTTTCACAACCTGTTTCATCCGGCGATTGAAAACCAGTTTAAGGATTCATATGATAGGCGTCAATCAATGAATACACATGACCCTTCAAGACCCTTTCGAATTTTTCCATATTGACCACGGGTTTCTTGATCATTTTAAGACATATCTGCTGCTGCGTTGCTGTCGCCGAGTTTCTTGAGTAGATATCGAGACCGTACCTGGAAAAATCCCTGACCATAAAATCAAAAATCAGATCCAGCAGGTCATCGTCGATCTTCTCGATGGCCGCGCTTTCGATGATGAGCTGGCCATATGCGACGAGGGTGAATATCTCACCCACGGCCAGCAGAAAATCAAAATCATTCAGCATCTGATCTCCGAGTTCCATCCCGGAAGCCATGAGGAACTCCTCGTAAACCTTAATCTGTTCTTTGAACACTTCGATATTCGGAAGGCTTTTGGTGCTGAAGGTTTTTCTGAAATCATGGAACTGAATTCTGGCATATCCTTTTGTGGGTCCCTGTTGAAAGAGAAAATCATCATTTTCCCCTCCATTCATTTTGGGAACTTCCGGAAACTCTTTTGCATTGAAGAAATAGCTCGGAATCAGTTTTGCGATAAGCGCCATGTTCACGTGCCGCGTTCCCTCCAGTTTCGGGAATCCCTTCAATTCCACCACGGCCTGTTCAAAATACATATCCTTTTCAAACCCGCGGGCGGAGATGATGTCCCATAACATTTCATGGACTTCTTCCCCCTGAATGGCAACCTTCATTTTCATGATGGGATTGAACAGAAGATACCGTTTGTCATCCGGCGAAGCAGCCCTCATGTAATCGGTTGCACGCAGTCCGAACAGCTTCATTGCCGCCAGCCTGCAGAATGAATCCAAAAACAGTCTTTTGACATGAGGGAATTCGGTTACATATTTACCATACAGGTTTCGGTGAGCGGCATGGTTCAGGGCTTCATAAAAGGAATGGGTCACGATGCCGATGGCCCCGGACCCGATATTGAATTTGCAGATATTGATCGTATTCAGCATATCATCCCAGGCTTTTTTCCCCCGGGAGGTAATTTCCGCGTCGGTAATGGGATAATCATGGAGCGCGAATTCTGAAACAAAATGCTGACCATTGATGACATTCTGGACACATTCATATTTTTCATGTTTTGAATCCACAATGAAAAATACATATTCATCGGTATCCGCAATCTTGCCAAACACGGAAACCATACCGGCTTCATTACCGTTGCCGATATAGTATTTGGTTCCGTTTGCCAGATAGGTTCCGTCTTCCTGGGGGTACAGCTTCATTTCACTCGAATAGATGTCCGCCCCATGCTCCTTTTCCGAAAGCCCGAATGCGCAAAGCGGGTTTTTCCTCAACTTCCGGACTGCCTTGTGTTTGAATTCCTCATTGTCACCCAAAAAAACCGGATCAAGCCCCAGGGTCGAAACATGATACATGTACCAGTATGCGGTTCCATAAAAGCCGCAAATTTCGGAAAACTCAAACATCCTGTAGGTGCTGTAATACTGGTCCTCATCCCCATAACCTTTGGGAAGAAAAAGACTCTCAAAAATTCGTTCTTTTTTTACAAATTCCGCGAAATCATACGTAAATTCACAAGACCTGTGATCCTCTTTTATTTTTTTCAGGCCCTTGTTTTCAAACCATTCAATGGTTTTTTGCATGATCTCTTTTGACCGTTCATCCGGGTAGTTGCGATCCTGGTATTTTTTTGGATTCAATAAAAGCATTTTAATTCCTCATTGATTGTTTTATTGTGAGAACTGGAGGGATATTCGTATATCCGATTTTGAATTCAATGTGTTGTAACTGGTTTTCAACATTCAACCTTTGTGAATATATTCTGTGAATCGCATTTCTGTCAAGACGATTCTGGATTCAGCAAGGGGCAATCCAGTTCCATTTTCCTGTTTTTGCTAATGAAATCGAATCATTTCGGTTATAAACGTCGATTGCCTCAAAAAACAGGCACGATACTAAAAAGCTCTTAAACGGATTTGCCCTGTTCATCAAAACGATCTATCCCATATCACGCGCCTGGCATTATGCTTTTCGGCTGACCCGCAGGGTTTCCTGAAAAATCGCATTGGAAGCCCTGTTGGCACAGAACTCCCCGCACATGGTACAGACGTTTGGATCACAATCCGGCGAGCGTTCATTTCGTATTCTCAAGGCATCCTCCGGAAACAGAGCGTTTTTAAACTGGCCATCCCAGTCCAGATCACGTCTTGCCCTGCTCATGGCCATATCACGCGGTTTTGTTTTTTCGGGAAGCTTTCCTAAATCGCCGATATGCGCGGCCAGCCGGGAGACTTTCACGCCCTCGACCACATCATCGATATTGGGCAGGGCAAGATGTTCCGCCGGCGTGATATAGCATACAAGATCGGCACCGTATCGGGCTGATTGCGCCGCGCCGATTGCCGCCGACACATGATCGTAAGCCGCGCCGATATCGGTCGGCAATGGTCCCAGCATATAATAGGGGGCATTGTTGCTCATTCGTTTTTGCAGGACGATGTTCGCTTCGATCTCGTCCATGGGTACATGCCCCGGGCCTTCAACCATCATCTGGCAGCCCAGGCGCCTTCCCTCTTCCGCCAGTTCGCAGTTAATCACCAGTTCCTGGATCATCGCACGGTCAAAGGAGTCTGCAATGGATCCGGAACGCAGCCCGTTACCAAGAGACAGCACCACATCATATTTTTTCAGTATTGCAACCACCCGGTCAAATTTTTCGTAAAGCGGATTTTCTTTCCGGTTGGCCTTCATCCAGGCAACCATGGATGCCCCGCCCTTGCTTACCAGCCCGCCATACCGGTATCCCTGTTTTTCCAGCCGTTCGATCGTATAACGGGTAATGCCGCAATGGACCGCCATAAAACTGATACCCTCCTCGCACTGGCGTTCAATAAGATCGAAAAGCATCTCTTCATCCAGTCTGTTCGGATCTCCATGTTTATCGGCGGCTTCACAAAATGCCTGGTAAAGCGGAACATTACCCACCGGAAGATTCACGGCGGAAAGAACCTCTTTTCGGATACGGTTCAGATCACCGCCGACAGACAGCTCCATAAGCGTGTCTGCACCGGCGCGTTCCGCTGCGACGGCCTTTTCGACTTCCGCGTCAATATCGGCAATATCGGTCGAGGTTCCGATGGATGCGTTGATTTTCGTTGAAAGTCCCATGCCGATTCCCACGACAGCGCATCTGCGATTCCTGTTGAGCGGCATGACGATCTGCCCCCGGGCAACCCTTTCCAGAATTCGTTCCGGTTCCATGCCTTCCTTCTCGGCAATTTCATTCATCTCTGAGGTGATTATTCCTTCTGCAGCATATTCCACCTGTGTCTTTTGCATACCTGGTTTCTCCTTTACACGTTAAAGTTGATCGTTATCACGATATTTCAATTCGGACCGATGAGTTGACAAATGCCCTAAAACAAAAAATCCCCACGCTGATATGGATCAGCCTGGGGATTTACCTTCTCCGCCAAATTGTGTGTCACGGCTGCACGGCAGGTCTTCTGGCTCGTGAATCTTTCTACTTCCCGGGCCTTCCCATACGGTTTCGGGTATCGTCTGACACCGTACAGTGGCAAATGCGGGTTTCGTCCTCACTTACAGCGGCGGGTCCGCGCCGGATTCTCACCGGACTTCCCTTTTCAGCCCTGAATGGGGCCACCTTGCAGTTTTCTATTTTTCAGTGGGGGTGAATAACATGGAAAATTTTCAGTTGTCAATAAAAGATTCGGTTCTCCACTTCCCTCTCAATGTGGGCGACCGTAATGCAGCGGACAGTTCCTTTAAAAAGATTTTCCGGGAAATTTCTCTCGCGCCGGAACGCATTAAATGATCTGTCGTAACCTGGCAGTCAATCAGCTCAAAGGATCTCTTTTGTAAAAAATCGACAAGAAAGATCAAAGCAACTTTGGACGAGTTGCTTTGATGGGAAAACATGGATTCTCCGAAAAAGCATTTCCCAAGAGATACGCCGTAAAGCCCCCCTGCCAGTTCCCCGTCTTTCCATGCTTCAAATGAATGGGCAAACCCGGATTCGTGCAGCCGGCAATATGCATCGATCATATCTTCAACGAGCCAGGTTTCTTCATCGTTGTCAGTTCTTGTTTCCGCACATGATCGGATCACTCTCTCAAAAGCCGTGTCGATCGTAACCTGAAAAACCTTTTTCCGGATAATTTTTTTAAGGCTCCTTGAAATAATAATTTCAGAGGGATAAAGAACAAGCCGGGGATCAGGGGACCACCACATGATCGGCTCATTTTCGGAATACCAGGGGAAAATACCCATTTGATACGCAAGCAGCAGACGCTTCTCACACAGAT
The DNA here is from genome assembly GCA_964578935.1 of uncultured Desulfobacterales bacterium. Lineage (GTDB taxonomy): Bacteria > Desulfobacterota > Desulfobacteria > Desulfobacterales > SURF-7 > JAQYVL01. The sequence continues at coordinate 9,102 of CAZOEW010000055.1, forward strand.
CACCGCCGATTGCAAGCAAACCTTCCTTTTCGGCAAGATAAGGAGGAGGAAAGGCAATTTTATCTGAAAGCAGAAAAATCGTCATGCAGCTGGATCCGTGTCAGGCATAAGAAAACATGAGCTGATCTTTCTCAAGGTCTATCGAAGCTGTTCCTCCTTTTGCGAGGCTTCCGAACAGAATTTCATCTGAAAGCTTATCCTTGATCTCAACCTGGATCAACCGTGCAAGGGGCCTTGCGCCGTTGCTCGGATCATATCCTTTCCGGGCAAGCCATGCCCTTGCCGAATCTGAAAGCGCAAGATCTATCTTTTTCGCTGAAAGCTGCTCTTTCAGCTCCTGGATAAATTTATCGACCACTTTTTCCATAATTTCATGGGTCAATGGATTGAAGGTTATGATCGCATCCAGACGGTTCCGGAATTCCGGATTGAAGAACCTTTCAATAGCCTTCCTGCCTTTGCTTTCAGCCCCCCCCTTGGGATCGCCAAAGCCGATGGTCTGAGAACTCATCTCTCTGCTTCCGGCATTGGAGGTCATAATCACAATTACATTTCGGAAATCCGCCTTTTTGCCATTGTTGTCGGTCAGGGTGGCATGATCCATGATCTGAAGAAGAATATTGAACAGATCCGGATGCGCTTTTTCAATCTCATCCAGCAGAAGCACGCTGTAAGGGTTTTTCCGTATACTGTCTGTCAGAAGTCCTGCCTGCTCAAAGCCGATATATCCCGGAGGCGCACCAATCAGTCTTGCAACCGTATGCTTTTCCATATATTCGCTCATATCGAAACGAATAAACTCAACCCCTAAAACAGCTGCGATCTGTTTGGAAACTTCGGTCTTGCCGACCCCGGTGGGCCCGGTAAACAGAAAAGAACCGATTGGTTTTTCAGGGGATCCAAGCCCAGCCCTTGATCGTTTTATCGATGTTACGAGGGATGATATCGCTGAATCCTGACCAAACACTTTCTCCCGCACCCTTTCATCGAGAAATTCCAGCCTGGATCTGTCATTTGTTGAAACACTCCGGGTTGGTATTCGAGCCATCTTGGCTACAATTTTTTCAATATCGGCACTGTGGATCTTTTTTCTTCTGGGTTCCCCTTTCAGCCGGACAAACGCGCCTGCCTCGTCAATCACGTCAATTGCCTTGTCCGGCAGATACCTGTCGTTCAGGTATTTGGAAGATAATTCAACCGCTGCTTTCAAGGCTTTTTCCGTGTATGTAATTCCGTGATGCTCCTCGTAACAGGTTTTCAAGCCTTTTAAAATTCTTATTGTCTGCGGGATGTCCGGTTCTGATATTTCGATTTTTTCAAACCTTCTGGACAACGCCCTGTCTTTTTCAAAATGGCTGTTATATTCTTCGTATGTACTGGAGCCGATACACCGTAAATCACCGGATGTCAGTACCGGTTTCAATATATTCGATGCATCCATGGACCCGCTGCTTGTAGCCCCTGCGCCGACAATGGTATGGATTTCATCGATAAACAGGATCGCGTCTTCCTTTTTTTTCAATGCCGAGATAATCCGTTTCAAACGCTGTTCAAAATCCCCTCTGAATTTTGTACCGGCCAGGATTCCTCCAAGATCGAGCGCATAGATATGGGTGTTTTTCAGAAGATCCGGAATATCGCCGGAAACGATTTTTCTGGCCAGTCCCTCTGCCATAGCGGTTTTCCCGACACCCGGTTCACCAACGAAAACCGGATTGTGTTTTCTTCTTCTGCAAAGCACTTGAATTGTTCTTTCCAATTCAACTTCACGACCGATCAGCGGATCCAGCTTCCCGAGTTCAGCCTGTTCAACAAGGTCAACCGTAAACAGCTCCAATGGATCGGTTTTTTTCCTTTTATCCGGTTTATCGATTATTCTCGGCGGATCAACCTGTGCCTCATGATCAAACTCATCCGGATCATTATGAGAAATATATCGAAGGATATCAAGCCGTGTAATCCCCTCCTTTTTCAAAAAATACGCGGCATGAGAATCCATCTCCTGAAAAATGGATGCGATGATGTCTCCTAAAGATACCGAACTCTTTTCGGCTGATCTCGCATGATTTACGGAACGCTGTATCACACGCTGAAACCCGATTGTCTGCTGAAGGACATACTCTCCATCTTCAGGAACACTTGCAACCTGCTCGTTCAGGAACCTGTCCAGATTATTTTTCAAGTTCTCAGCGCTGCCGCCACAATTTTCAATAATTTCAGATCCCCCTGGATCGTGAAGAACGGCAAAAAGTACATGCTCCAGACAGACATATTCATGCCGTCTTTTTTTTGCTTCACGAACGGCAAAGCCCAATGCAGCGCTCAATTCTTTGCTTATCATTGTTTTATTCCTTTTCCATGGTGCATTTCAAAGGATACCCGTTTTCAGCAGCGAGTGAATGGACTGTCGCAACTTTTGTTTCAGCCACTTCATGCGTATAGACCCCGCATATCCCGATTCCCTTTTGGTGAACGTTAAGCATGATATGGGTCGCTTCAGTCTCGGATTTTTTAAAAACCATCATCAGTACATCCACCACGAAATCCATCGCAGTATAATCGTCATTATGAATTAAAACCCGATATAACGGCGGCTCGACAACGGTTATTCTGGTTTTAACCGATTCCTCTGTTTCAGAAACAGGGCCGGACTTACGACTCATGCTTAACCTCCAAACCGGCATAAAACACTGCTGCAGCTTTACAGATATCAAGGGGAAAATAGACCTGAATCAACCGTGAAATTCGAAAGCGAGATGTTGAGATCGACGGCAACATAAGCCTTTCCGGCGATGAAATCTCCGTTTAAATCAAGAGTTCAGGTTATGTTCCCAATTGAAATGATAAGGTTTCCTGCAAAAAAAATCAAGGCAGAAATAATTCGCCGGATCCAGTTCCATCCAGTAAGGTATCCAAATCATTAAAATCGAAATGGTGATATCACTTACATCCCACAACATTTTTTAAATTTTTTACCGCTGCCGCATGGGCAGGGAGAATTTCTGCCGACTTTCATGCCTTCCCTTTTTACAGGCTCTTTTTTCGAAGGTTCTTCGCCATGCGAAAAAACAAGACTGGCTGCCTGTTCTTCTCTCATATCATCGAGTTTTTCAGGTGTTACGACCTGAATCCTAAACATGATTTTAAGAGTCTCCTCTTTAACCCTTGAAATCATGTCATTAAACATATCAAAACCTTCTCTTTTGTAAACAATTAACGGATTTTGCTGTGCATATCCTCGAAGACCGATACCCTCCTTCAAATGATCCATTGCCAGCAGATGATCCTTCCATAGATTGTCTACCGTCTGGAGCATAAAAAACCGTTCCATCTGTCTTAAATCTTCTTCACCGATGACACTCTCTTTCTGTTCATATTTCTCCAGTACCGTGTCAAAGATCATCTGGGCCAGCCCCTCACCGGTAAGACCATCCAGCGTGTCGTCATCAAATGTGAGCCTGACATTAAACTGGTCAAAAACTGCGTCGTTGATCGATTTCAGGTCCCACTCTTCAGCCGGTGTCTTGCTGTCCGAGAATCTCGCCGAGATCTTTTCGGCCTGTTCTTCGACCATATCGATAATAACCGGTTTCAGATTTACTCCGCTTAACGCTTCCTGTCTCTGCCGATAGATTACCTCCCGCTGCTGATTCATTACATCATCATATTCAATGAGCTGCTTCCGGATTTCGAAATTATGCCCCTCCACCTTGCGCTGGGCATTTTCGATTGCCCGGCTGATGAGATTGTGTTCAATGGGTTCCCCTTCTTCCATCCCAAGCTTCTCCATGATGTTTGAGATCCGTTCCCCTCCGAATATTCGAAGCAGATCATCGTCGAGAGCCATGTAAAATCTGGATGACCCAGGATCTCCCTGTCTGCCTGAACGCCCCCGAAGCTGATTGTCGATGCGGCGGCTCTCGTGTCTTTCGGTTCCTAAAATATGAAGCCCTCCAAGGTCGGTAACGCCCTCGCCAAGTACAATATCCGTACCCCGTCCAGCCATATTGGTGGATATGGTAACCGCCCCTTTCTGACCTGCAAGAGAGACGATTTCCGCCTCCTGGCTATGGTGTTTGGCATTCAAAACCGAATGTTTTATTCCTCTTTTTTTCAGCTTTTTGCTCAGACTTTCCGACACATCGATGGAAATGGTTCCAACCAGAACGGGTTGTCCTTTTTCATGAAGTTCTTCGATCTCATCCAGGACTGCTTCATATTTTTCAATTTTCGTTTTATAAATCACGTCCGGAAAATCTTTTCGGATCATGGGCTGGTTTGTCGGGATTATGATGACGTCAAGGTCATATATCTTTTTGAATTCAGCGGCTTCCGTATCTGCCGTACCGGTCATTCCAGACAGTTTTTCATACATTCTAAAATAATTCTGGAACGTTATCGTTGCCAGCGTCTGATTCTCATTTTCGATCTTCACATTCTCTTTCGCCTCCAGAGCCTGATGCAGCCCGTCACTGTATCTCCTGCCGGGCATCAGTCTTCCGGTAAACTCGTCAACAATGATAACTTCTCCATTTTTAACGATATAATCGACGTCCCGCTTAAAAAGGGTGTGCGCCTTGAGAGCTTGATTCGTATGATGAAGCAGTTCGATATGTTTGGGATCATACAGATTGTCAACCTGCAATTTTCTTTCGGTTTTTGCGACTCCCTTTTCAGTCAGAACCGCTGAACGGGCTTTTTCGTCAATGGTATAATCAACATCCCGTTCAAAGGAAGGAATGATGCTGTTTACATGATAATAAAGACTGGTTGATTTCTCCGCGGGCCCTGAAATGATAAGCGGAGTCCTGGCCTCATCAACCAGTATGCTGTCAACCTCATCGACAATCGCGAAATTAAGGGCACCCTGGACAATTGATTCTTTTGAAAACTTCATGTTATCGCGAAGATAATCAAAACCGAATTCATTGTTTGTTCCATAGGTAATATCCGCCCGATACGCTTCCTGACGCTGTTCGTCATCAAGATCATGCAGAATGGTTCCGGTTCGCAAGCCCAGAAAGCTGTAAACTTTGCCCATCCATTCGGAATCACGCCTTGCGAGATAATCGTTTACCGTAACCACATGAACCCCTTTTCCGGTCAGGGCGTTCAGGTATGCGGGAAGTGTCGCAGCCAGTGTCTTTCCTTCACCGGTCTTCATTTCAGCTATTTTACCCTGGTGCAGAACAATCCCTCCGATAAGCTGACAGTCAAAATGCCGCATCTTCAGAATGCGTTTTGATGCCTCTCTGACAACGGAAAAAGCATCCGGAATCAGGTCGTCCAGAGTTTCGCCTTCTTCCAGCCGTTTTTTAAATATGGCTGTCTGCGAACGGAGTTTTTCATCACTCATCTGAGAGACGGAAGACTCTCTTGCATTAATTGCTTCCACAATCGGATCGAGTTTTTTGAGTACCCGATCATTTTTGCTGCCAAAAATCTTTTTTAAAATCATCGAAATCATATATCAGACTTTCCTCTCACGCAGATCCCTTATTTTTTCAGATCAGACCGGATTTTTCACAGGTCATGCAACGCATTACTATCGTCGGTAGCATTATCATAATTGGGGGAACCACAAAACAGTAAACTTAAAGAAGCAGTAAGAAATCCAAGCCGGACGAAAGATGGGGCACGATCTATTGAGATGCCTGCGATACAGGGGAGATTGTATATAAAAATTCGGGAAGAAAAGAGTTCTCGTAAAAAATGACTTCCATCAGTTTAATATATATTTTTCCGGATTAACAGAGATCCCATTCAGGCGAACATCATAATGAAGATGAGGGCCGGTGCTCCTTCCTGAATTGCCGACCAGGCCGATTCTATCTCCCCGTTTAACCCGATTACCATTTTTTTTCAACACTTTATTCAAATGCGCGTACCGGGTAACCATACCGTGACCATGATCGATGACCACCATTTCCCCCATAAAGCCTTTTGATGCGCAGAAAACAACGACGCCATCCGCAGTAGCCAGAACAGGAGTTTTCATCCTTGACGCGATATCCAGACCTTTGTGAAATTCTTTCAGACCGGTAAAGGGTGACTTTCGATAACCGAATCCGGAAGTGATCCAGCCTTGTACCGGTGATATGGCAGGTGTCGAAGCAAGAAGAATTTTCTGGTTATTCAAATGGGCAAGCAACGAGTCAAAGCCTTTGATCTGCTGCATGGACATTTGATTCAGCTGTGTGACCTGCTCATGCATTTCTCGAACAAGGCCGCTGTGATTCCGGGTAAGGGAAAGCGTTACATCAAGGTCTTCGGGGGCAGGTCCGCCAATGCCGAATACGCTGTTCTGCTCATCGGGGTCATTCAGGTTGGCGATGATTCTGATTTTTTTTTCAAAATGATAAAACCTCATCATCTCTGACTTTAATTTATTGATTTCACTTGCATGTTCTTGAATCTGTTTTCGCTGAGCCTTGATTTCATCATGCTGATGCGCAATTTCCCCTTGAAGATCATCCGCGCTTGTAAAACCGATTTTCAACCGGCGATAATCAGCAGCCACCACTCCCAGAGCAATCAGTCCCACTAAAAACAGGACACATAACAAGACAAGGCAACTGCTGGATACCGTTATTTTTTTAACGGGTGCACCGGTGTTGCTTGCAATAACAAAAGTGAAGTTTTTTGGCATGGATTGATTTATTCTGTTTTTGCCTTCCATTCAGTTGCTGCAGTGACCAATCGAATGGTGAACCGGATGTTATCTATCACAACATATGGGTTTTTGTCAAATTTTGTCGAATTTACCAGGCACATAAAAAAAGAGGATAGAGTTCTCTATCCTCTTTTTGGATACCGAGTAAAAATGAACCGCATTCTACAAGGGATTCGTGTTGAACCGCCCTGTGGAGAGAATATCAGTTTATCCCGAGTTTAAATTTAAGAGATCGGAGCGTATTCAGCATCAGCATGGTAATGGTCATCGGACCGACTCCGCCTGGAACCGGCGTGATGGATCCGGCAATCTCCTTTGCGGCATCAAAGTCAACATCCCCTTTGAGTATGGCGACTTTCTTTCCGGTTTTTTCACTGATCTTTTCACCAACGCGATTTACCCCGACATCGATCACACAGGATCCGGGTTTGATCCATTCCGGTTTTACCAGTCCGGGCACACCGGCTGCTACAATCAGGATATCCGCGCGTTTACAATGGCTTGCAAGATCTTTTGTCCCTGTATGTACAATCGTTACGGTTGAATTCGCGCCAGGTCCTTTTTGAAGCATCATGTTTGCAATCGGTTTTCCAACGATGTTTGAACGTCCGACAACAACGACTTCCGCGCCCTTTGTTTCAACGCCGGCCCTGACGATCATTTCCTGAATTCCGGCAGGGGTGCAGGGCGGGAATTTGACTTCCTTGCCGCCGATCATTAACCGGCCCACATTAACCGGATGGAATCCATCCACATCTTTGTCAGGATCAATGGCATTCAACACCTTTTTTTCATTGATTTGTTTTGGAAGCGGAAGCTGTATGAGAATCCCGTTAATGGAATCGTCTTTGTTGTATTTGTCAATCAGTGCCAGCAGGTCTTTTTCCGAAATATCCACAGGCTGCGTATCCTGGATTTCGTGAAAACCAACCCGGTGAGCGGTTTGAATTTTGAGGGTAACATAGGATATCGATGCCGGATTTTCACCCACGAGAATGGTTACAAGACCCGGAACTTTTCCGTACTTTTCTTTTATTTCTGCCACTTCCGCGGTGATTTCCTCGAGAATTTCCTCTCGAATTTCAGTGCCTTTAATTAATGTTGCAGACATTCTTCGTCTCCTTTCATAAAAAAATGTTAAAAATTATAAAAAACGCATTCCCTGATTTTTTTGTGCATGTCCATCAGAAAGCCCGTTAAAGCATATCATTAAAAACCCATCATTCTCGGCAGCCAGAGCACTGCTGATGGCATATACGTCATCAATAACAGGACAATGATCTGAATCAGGATAAATGGAGCAACCGCCCTTGATACATAAATGAGATCACGATTGGCGATAGCACCGGTTATATACAAACTGACACCCATGGGAGGTGTACAATATCCGATTGCGAGGTTAACCGTCAGAATCAAGCCGAAATGCATGGGATCGATGCCGAACGGTACCAGCATCGGCAAAAATACCGGCCCGAGAATTAACGTTGCCGATATGATATCCATAAACATTCCCACAATCAGAAGCAGCGCATTTATCGCGAGTAAAAATACAAACGGAGAATGAATGCTGGACAGGACCGCTTCCGTAATCTTTCCGGGTATGTCTTCAAGCGTGAGCAAGCGGCCAAAGCAGGTCGCTCCCGCAACAATGATCAACAGTGTGGCGGAGGTAACGGCGGAACTTACCGTCACCTTTTTTACATCACGGATTTTCATTGATTTATGAATGAAAAGCTCGACAATAAAAGCATACACACAAGCCACAACTGCGGCTTCGTTTGCGGTGAAAGCGCCTGAAAAAATACCGCCGAAAATGATGACCGGAAGCATCAGCGACCAGAACCCCTCCTTCAGTACCGCAAACATTTCCACCGTCGTGGGTATGGGTTTTCGGACGATCGTCGTGTTTTTTCGATAATAAAAATAGGTGTAGATACAAACCCCGATCATAATCAGGATACCGGGAAGGAACCCTGTCAAAAAGAGTCCTTCAAGAGAAACATTGCTGATCATGCTGTACAATATCATGCCGATGCTGGGAGGTATGATTACACCAAGATTGGGTGAGGTGGTCATGAGCCCCAGGGTGTATTTTTCATCATACCCGTTATCAAGAAGCGCGGGAATCATAAATCCGCCCAGAGCGACAACCGTTGCTACGGTCGAACCTGAAATGGCTCCGAAAAGACCGCACGCCAGGACACCGGCCATGCCAAGGCCTCCGGGAAGCCAGCTGACAACCGACTTGGCCACTTTAATGAGTTTTTCAACGATGCTCCCGGCCGTCATAATATTCCCGCAAAGGATAAAAAACAGCACGACCACGAGCGCGAAGTTATCCAGGCTGCGAAAAAGGGTCTGGGCAAGCAGCAGCAGAGGAAGATCGGTGAAAAACAGGAAACTCAATACAGCCGTAAAAAACAGGCACATGAAAACAGGAATATAGGCGGCCATGGCCCCGAGAAGTATCAGCAGGATGATGATGTGGTTTAATTCCATTAAAAAAACTCCTCATGTATGGATCAGGAATCAGCAGCCTCGGACCCGGACCTGCCTAACTGGTCTAGGATATCTGCATAAATAATTTGAATCGTTCGAATAAACATCATTATTCCCATCAAAGGCAATATCGCATAGAGATAAACAAGCGGTATCTGCATGATAATGGTTTTCTGGTTTGTCACAACCTGCAGGTCTGCCATCTGCCAGCCGTAATAGATCATCATAATCGAGAAAATAAGTGTCACCATATTGCTGAAATAGTTTAGCGGGGCTTTTAATCCGGGCACGAGCTGCACCAGCGCGTCGATTTTGATCATGGAACGGTTTTTGACCGCTGCGCTGCATCCGATAAGGGTGGTGTAAATGATAACATCCCGGACAAGCTCCTCAGACCATGCCAGTGAATAGTTAAACCCATAACGGAGTAAAACATTTAAAAACAGCGATAAAAGTGCCGCCATGACGCTGATGAACAGGGTCCATTCTTCAAAAAAAGTCAAAACCCTGTCAAGGTAGCCAAGTATTTTCCCAAACATTCAGGTTATCCTCCCGCCTTTCCGATAATGAA
>CAZOEW010000056.1:0-18756 GCA_964578935.1 uncultured Desulfobacterales bacterium
GCGCCTGTCCCGGCTGACCGGTATTGAGTACGATCTGAACGATATTGTTTTTCAACTCTTCGCGGATATACCGCACAACTTCAAGGCCTGAATCATCGGTTTCCATCACCACGTCCAGCAGAATAAATGCCACATCGGAATTTTCACGAATCAGCCTTTTTGTTTCCTCGCCGGAATAGGCACTGAAAAATTTCAATCTTTTATTTTCAAAGAAAAAATCTTCCAATACAAGTTTGGTTACACTGTGGATCTCCTCCTGATCGTCGGCAATGATAATCTTCCATGGATCTTCCTTTTCCATGTCCCGGCTGCCATGAACCGTTTCTTCGGAAAACAGAAGTTCATCATTTCCTGCAACCGGCTTTTCGTCCTTATCAATCATGTTTTTTCTCCCGGTTCCACCAGCATAGACTGTTGCCCGAAAAATGAGCCCACATTCTTCCGGTAACGGTCATCCACCAAAAAGGTACAAGCGTTCATGACTGGATTTCATCTCTCTATTTCATTTAAAATCAAAATTTTATAAATAGTGGCGGCTAAATATTCTCACAGAGAATGTTCTTTTTTCACCATTGCATATAAATTTTAGAGGAATCACGTCGATTGTCAAGAAAACATTTTATTGTTTTGATTTTCAAAGAGGCCTCCTTTTACCACGATCCCGGCTTGACTTGCACGATGAATAACGATACAGTTTATCCGCCTTATTCCCTGCCGGCTTTTAAAAATGGGAATGCGGCCTTTTCCCTGGAACATAATACACCATGCATAAAAAAGCAGAAGATCGAGATAACTGACATATCAAGCAGCCGAGGATATCATGACAAACGATATGCCCATAGATGAGTTGATCCCAAATAACTATTATGGAAGGCTTTTAACCGGAGATTACAGCGAAAAACTAAAAAAAAAAGTAGCGGCTATGCTGCAACGTCTTTATGTACTGAATGAACTGGATATACCGGTTATCATCTATCTCGCCGCCTGGAACAAAGAGGAAAAAACAATCTGGTATGAATTTGTCAGCAGGCAGTTTACCGAGCTGATGGGTTGCAGCCCGTCTGAAATCAGCGGTGCTTTCCGAAACAGTATTATCGGCCGCAGGGAGTACAGTTACAAAGATGATTATATCAATATTGAAAAAAAAGTTTTCGACAAACAGGAGCTGAGCGGATCCAGGAAAAAACTGCGCCTGGAAACTCGAAAAAAGGGAAACACGGAAGCGGTTTACAAACTGCTTTTCGAAAAAGGCCGAGCAGTCTGGTTAAAGGATCAGGCCTCTATTGAATCGTTTTCGCAAGATCGGATTTATCTTTCACTTGGGTGCATGACAATCATATCCAAGGAGATGGAGGCTGCTGAAGAAAAAGAAAGAGTTGCCGAGAGACTGGAATCACTTCTGAACGAAACCGGAAGACGACTCTTCAGAAAATAGATATTGTATTACAGCCATGGTCGCCCAATCTTCCTGCCGGATTAATTTTTTTTACGATCTCAGATCCTCTACCCCCCGAATCTTTGTTCAAAATTAATCGGCTGCCCTCAGAAATTCCACCCCGATGCCATCCGAAGAGATTCTGACAATTTCAGCGGAAACCCTGATATGCTTCCGGTTATCGGTAAAAGGAATTTTCAGCACAACCGTATTGCCAACGGAAAACTTTTCATCGGTTTTAATAAACATGCCGCCGCCGCTTATGTCCTGACTGAGACCTTTAAAAAGACAGCCTTTTGATTCAAATTCGATCTCATTGACATAGGGTTTCCGGATGTCATCTCTCTCTCCGAATCCACCGGAAAAAAAAGAGGGATCCTCTATCTGCTTTAAAAGTGTAGCCTGCTGCTGTTCGGACATTTCCAGAACCTGTTTGATCAAACGAACGGTAACGGCTTCTTTGCAATCAAAGTCATCCTGAGATACCATCGTCATGGACATCGCTCCTTTACCTTACTTTTCGTTACGCGCAGAACCTCCATCTGCAAGAAGTTTCAGCGCTTCATATCGCTCGGAAAATTCCTTTTCAAGCCGTAAATGAAGCTTTTTGGCTTCTTCCGGAAAAATATTCTGCAGAGAGGCATATCGGACTTCACCGGAGAGAAATTCCTTTAAATTTCCGTCAGGAGCCTTGGACTCGAGCGCAAACGGATTCTTTCCCTCCTCTTTCAACATGGGATTATAGCGGTAAAGAGGCCAGTAGCCGCACTGCACCGCAAGCTTGGTTTCTTCCTGGGTCTTCCCCATTCCTTTTCTGATTCCGTGATTGATACAGGGAGAGTAGGCCATGATGAGGGATGGCCCGTCATAACTTTCCGCTTCAACCAGTGCTTTGATGAGCTGCTGTTTGTTGGCGCCCATGCCTACATTGGCGACATAGACGTAGCCATACGTCATCGCCATTCCGCCAAGATCTTTTTTGGATGTTTTCTTTCCGGATGCTGCAAACTTGGCAATCGCTCCGGTTGGGGTTGCCTTTGAAGATTGCCCCCCTGTGTTGGAATAAACCTCTGTATCAAAAACAAGAATATTAATGTCCTCTCCTGTTGACAGAATATGGTCGATTCCGCCGAAAGAGATATCATAGGCTGAACCGTCACCGACAAAAACCCAGAATGATTTTTTGGTAAACAATTTGGAATAGCTCTCAATTTCCGCCAACACGGGGTTATCGCTCAAATCCGGCAACCGTTTTTTAAGCTGATCTCCGTATTTTTTTGACAACTCCGGATCTTTCATGTTTTCAAGCCACCCGTTCATGGCATCCTTCATGTCCTGAGGAATCTCCATGGACAACGCTTTTTTTACAAGATCCGCTAGCCTGGATCGCTGTTGCAGCATGCCGAGAAACATTCCATACGTAAACTCCGCCGGATCCTCAAACAGGGAGTTGCCCCATGAAGGGCCGAATCCGTCTTTGTTTACACAGTAGGGAATCGATGGTGCTGAACCGCCCCATATTGAAGTGCAACCGGTAGCATTACCAATAATCATGCGTTCACCGAAAAGCTGCGTTACCAGTTTGGCATATGGCGTTTCACCACAACCAGCGCACGCTCCGGAGAATTCAAGGAGAGGTTGACAGAACTGACTTCCCTTGACACTGTTTCGTTTCACCAGGTTATCCCGAACCGGCAGGGTCAGCGAATATTCATGATTGGCCACCTGCAGTTCGGTTTGTGTTTCAATCGGTTTCATGACAAGAGCAGGTTGTTTTGCAGGACAAATATCCGCACAGTTTCCACACCCCATGCAATCAAGGGTGTTGACCTGAATTTTGAAATTAAATTCCTTTAATTCTTTACCGGTGGCCTTGATTGCTTCAAAACCCGAAGGAGCACTTGAAGCTTCTTCATCCGTTAACAGTACCGGCCGGATCGCCGCATGCGGGCAAACCATGGCGCACTGGTTGCATTGAATGCAATTTTCCTTTATCCATTCCGGCACATTAATGGCAACACCGCGTTTCTCATACTGGGTTGTGCTTACGGGAAAAATTCCATCCGGCCTGAAACTGCTCACCGGGAGTTTGTCCCCCTGCTGAGCCAGCATGGGACGCATCACCTTCTTTACAAAATCCGGTTCCCCTTTTCTCTTTCCCTCCTCATCGGAAGCATCACCCCAGGAAGCGGGATATTTTATCTCGACCATGTTTGCGAGTGTCTGATCCACTGCAGCATTGTTCATGTCTACAATCTCTTTTCCCTTCCTGCCGAACATTTTTTTAATCTGTTCCTTGAGATAAGCGACTGCATCGTCTACCGGGATAACGTTTGCCAGTTTAAAAAAGGCTGTCTGCATGATCATATTGATGCGGCCGCCAAGTCCGACATCCGATGCGATTTTAACAGCGTCAATATTATAAAATTTTAGTTTCTTGTTCGCAATGGTTCTGCGCATCCGGGCGGGGAGTTCTTTCTCCATATCTTCTGCGGTCCACATCGAATTGAGCATAAAAGTTCCGCCCTCTTTAATTCCCTCGAGCACATCATAAATCTGGACATAGTTTGATTTGTGACAGGCGACATAGTCTGCTGAGTCGATCAGATAGGTAGACTGAATCGGCTTTTTCCCGAACCGGAGATGAGAAATGGTCACCCCCCCTGATTTTTTGGAGTCATAGGCAAAATATGCCTGGGCAAACATGTCGGTATTATCGCCGATAATTTTGATTGCGCTCTTATTTGCGCCAACCGTGCCATCCGCTCCAAGTCCCCAGAATTTGCATTGCACGGTCCCTTCAGGAGTAACATCGAGCCCGGTTTCAACCGGAAGTGATGTACCGGTAACATCGTCATCGATTCCAACCGTAAAATGATTCTTCGGGCTTCCCCCGCTCATGTTTTCAAAAACAGCTTTTACCATACCCGGATTGAATTCCTTGGATCCAAGCCCATAACGGCCATTGATGATTTTTGCACACCGATCTTTTTCCATGAAAGCGGTTACCACATCCTGGTACAGGGGATCTCCAATCGCCCCGGGTTCCTTGGTTCGGTCCAGTACCGTGATAAGCGATGCCGAATCCGGTATCACATCAACAAGGTGATCCGGAGAAAAGGGGCGATAAAGCCTTACCTTGACCAGACCGACCTTTTCTCCCTTACCTGTCATATAATTTACGGTTTCTTCAATGGTTTCACAGGAAGATCCCATAGAGATAATGATTCTTTCGGCAGCAGGATCACCGATATAATCGAAAAGATTATATCTCCGCCCGGTAAGGTCGCCCACTTTTTTCATATATTTTTCAACAATTCCAGGTATCTTCAGATAGTAAGGGTTGGCTGCCTCTCTTCCCTGGAAATAGATATCCGGATTTTGTGCCGTACCTCTCAGCTCCGGTCTTTCCGGATTTACGGCTCTTTTCCGAAATTGTTGAACCGCGTCCCAGTTCACCAGGTTCGCCATATCTTCATAATCAATGATTTCAACCTTTTGAATCTCATGAGAGGTTCTAAACCCGTCAAAAAAGTGGAGAAAGGGAATGCTCCCCTCAATAGCGGCGAGATGAGAAACCAGCCCCAGATCGATCACTTCCTGAACGGATGCCGAGGAGAGCATGGCAAAACCGGTCTGTCGAACAGCCATTACATCCTGATGATCTCCGAAAATGGAAAGCGCGTGGGTAGCAATGGCGCGAGCGGTAACATGCAGAACACCCGGCAGAATCTCCCCCGAAACTTTGAACATATTGGGAATCATCAAAAGCAGTCCCTGGGAAGCGGTGAATGTCGAAGCGTACGAACCGGCTGCCAGAGCGCCATGAAGCGATGCTGCGGCTCCCGCCTCAGACTGAAGCTGTCGGATAAGCAGTCTCTGCCCGAAAATGTTCTTCCTGCCGGCGGCAGCCCACTCGTCTGCAATCTCGCCGATGGGAGAAGAAGGTGTAATCGGATAAATGGTCGCCACATCACTCATGGCATAAGCCACATGAGCAGCCGCGGTGTTTCCGTCAATGGTTTGCATCGTTTTTGCCATAGAACCACTCCTTTGCTGAATCTACGGGTAACACATAATCCCATAAAATCTATCAATTTTTTCTAAAATGGGTAGAATATACCAATAAATATTGCTTGTAAAGGGAAAAAAATGGAACCAGCCCGCCGATACAGCAGGCGTTCAGAATGGAAAGAGCATGACGGCAGACACACCATTTAAACCTATGCAAGAAGATTTTCAAAAAAATCATTTCCCTTGTCATCAACAATAATAAACGCCGGAAAGTCCTTAACCGTAATCTGAAATACAGCCTCCATGCCAAGTTCCGGATATTCGATTGTTTCAACGTTTGTGATACACTCTTTTGCGATCCTTGCCGCTGGACCTCCGATTGCCCCCAGATAGAATCCGCCATGAATTTTACACGAATCCGTAACATTTTTTGATCGGTTGCCTTTTGCCAGCATGACCAGTGACCCCCCGTTTTTCTGAAAGGCTGGGACATAAGGGTCCATTCGGCCCGCGGTTGTCGGCCCAAAGGAGCCGGAAGGATAACCTGAGGGGGTTTTGGCCGGGCCTGCATAATAAACAATGTGGTCTTTAAAATAGTCGGGAAGCCCGTCTCCATTTTCGAGTCGTTCATGAATTTTCGCGTGAGCAATGTCTCTGGCAACAACAATCCGGCCACTCAGAAGCAGTCTTGTCGCTACAGGATATTTTGTAAGAATGTTCCGTATCTCATCCATGGGCCTGTTCAGATCGATCTGTACGGCATTGGATTTATCGCCGGAAGACTCGGGCAGAAATTTTGCGGGATCGGTTTCAAGCTGCTCAAGAAAAAACCCTTTTTCCGTTATTTTCGCTTTGATATTTCTGTCGGCACTGCAGCTGACTCCGATGCCGACAGGGCATGAAGCCCCATGCCTCGGCATTCGGATGACACGGATATCATGGCAAAAGTACTTCCCGCCGAATTGCGCGCCGATTCCCAGTCTTCTGGTTATTTCCAGCAGTCTTTTCTCCAGGTCACAATCACGAAATGCATGCCCATACGCATTCCCCGTCTCCAACAATCCATCCAGATACCCTGCTGAGGCAAGCTTAACTGCCTTTAAATTCAATTCCGCGGAAGTCCCCCCGATCGCAATTGCCAGATGATAAGGCGGGCAGGCTGCTGTTCCAAGTGTTTTTATTTTTTTTTCCAGATAATCCACCAGCACCTTTGGATTCAGAACGGCTTTTGTTTCCTGGAATAGAAAGGTTTTATTGGCCGAACCCCCGCCTTTGGCCATAAATAAGAAGTGATACGCATCCCCCTGTACGGAATGGATATCGATTTGAGCAGGCAGATTGCATTTTGTGTTTACTTCACGATACATATCAAGGGGCGCGTTTTGAGAGTACCGGAGATTGTTTTTCGTATAAGCATTGAAAACACCCCTGGAGAGTGCCTCTTCATCCGAAAATCCGGTCCAGACCCTATGCCCTTTTTTACCCAGTATAATTGCGGTACCCGTATCCTGACACATGGGAAAAACATAGTCGGAGGAGATCACCGCGTTTTTAATCATTTCAAAAGCAACATAGCGGTCATTGTCAGAACTTTCCGGATCATCAATAATTTTTTTCAGCTGTTCCATGTGAGAGGTACGCAGAAGATGAGATACATCTTTGAAAGCCGTCTCGGCCAACTCCGTCAATCCCTCGGGAAAAATTTTAATAACACTCTCTCCCTCAAAAGATGTCTTTACCAGGTGAGAATCGGAAAGCAAGCGGTATCGGGTCTGGTCTTCACGGACAGGAAACATCTCCTGGTAGCAGAATTCGGGCATAACATGGTCCCTCGATCATATCAAAACCAATTTCAACAATCATAGCAGAAATCGTTGTTCATTCACTGTTCAGGTCGTTTTATTTTTCCAGTATTGCAAGCCCGACCATAAAATGACCTTTGAATCGTCCCTTATCATCTCTTGAAACATGCCGAACCTCTGTTTCAAGCTGTTCAAACTGCCCTGGAAAATCTGTAGGATAATATTTCATTTTGAATATTTTCCCCTTCTGCAGATGATTGAGAACCGCGGAATCTTCCCGTACCAAAACGCACATTCCTTTTTCTGAAAGGTTCCATATCCTGAATTGATAAACCGGTTCCAGGGTTTCGATTGAAAACTCCACGCTGTAATATTTGTCTACAACTTTCCTGGGTTCCTGCCTGTTTCCTGTTTCCAGATCATTGGGGGTAACCTGTTCCATCATATACCTCATACCGGTTGCAAAAGATAAGAATTCGGCGAACATCTTTTTATCCATATATCATATTCCAAGACATTTCAATCCAATATATAGCTCGATCAGGCCTTCAATGCCGTTTTCATCAGATCTCCGATCATCCTGGAAAAACGGGATGGATTTTCCACCTTCCCCCCCTCGCCGACGACGGCGATGTCATAGAGCAAATCGCTGTAATCATTAATCTGCTCGTTTTCCTTGTCTTTTTGAAACAGGTCCTTAATCCCGACAACAACCGGATGTTCCACATTCAATTCCAGGACTCGCTTGCTTTTCGGCATCTCCTGGCCGGATGACTTCAGTATTTTCTCCATGTAGGCGCTCATATCATGGTTGTCTCCGGACAGACATGCCACAGAATCCTTCAAACGCGTAGATGGTTTGACCTCCTTGATATTTTTTTCAAGCCTTGATTTGATATGATCAAAAAGGGCTGTAAACTCATTCTTTATTTTCTCATCAACCTTATTCAGATCAAGGTCACCCTTTTCCGCACTTTTAAGCTTTTTGCCGTCATATTCGGTAAGAGACATGACTACCCATTCATCAACCGGGTCTGTCATCAAAAGGACTTCATAGTCTTTCTCCTTCAGCGCTTCGATATGCGGACTATTCAAAATGGAAGAAAGGCTATCCCCGGTAATGTAATAGATATCCTTCTGATCCGGCTTCATTCCTGAAACATACTCTTTAAGAGAAATAAGAGCTTCACCGGATTTGGATGTTCGATACCGGACAAGCTCTGCTATTTTATCCCTGTTTTCAAAATCGGTATGAATTCCGGTTTTGAGAATTTGGCCGAACTCCTTATAGAACGCTTCATATTTTTCTTTTTCCATGTCGGAAAGGAGTTTCAATAACTTGCTGACAAGGTTTTTGCGAATATTCCTGACAAGCCTGTCCTGCTGAAGAATTTCACGGCTTACATTCAGGTTCAGGTCCGGAGCGTCAACCACTCCCTTCACAAAACTGAAATATTCCGGTATCAGTTCCTTGCAGTTCTCCATAATAAAAACACGCTTGCAATAAAGCTGCAGACCGTGCTTTCGTTCCGGCATGAACATATCAAAAGGAGCTTTGGAAGGGATGTAAAGAAGCACACTGTACTCCACTGTACCTTCCATTTTCAGATGCATGTGTGTCAGGGGAGGATTCCAGTCATGGCCTAAATGTTTATAAAACTCGGCATGCTCTTCTTCGGTAATTTCATTTTTATTCTTCAGCCAGATGGCTTTCATCGAATTGAGAGTCTCCTCCTGGACAACCTTCTTCGTGGTATCCCCGACCGGTTTGCCGTCCTTATCCAGTATCCTGTCTTTGTCAGGAATCGACTCACTTCTTTCAACATTCATCACAATCGGATAGTTCACAAAATCGGAATGTCTTTTTACAATCCCGCGAATCGTCCATTCATCGGTAAAATCCTGTTCCTCTTCCTCTTTTTTCTTCAGTTTGAGAATAATATCCGTGCCTCTGGTTTTTTTTGTCGTTTCTTCGATGGTGTATGATCCATCTCCTGTTGACTCCCATTTGACGGCAATATCCGACTCAGACGCCCGCGTAATGATCGTGACTTTTTTCGCGACAATAAAAGCACTGTAAAATCCGACTCCAAACTGTCCGATCAACTCAGGCGCAAGTGTTTTATTATTTTTGGATTTTTCCAGAGCCTCCAGAAAAGCTGATGTACCGCTTTTGGCGATGGTGCCGATATTCTCCATGACTTCATCATATGTCATTCCAATTCCATTATCGGAAACCGTAAGCGTCTGCTTTTTCTGATCCGGAATAAGCTTGATTTTGAATTCAACATCATCTCCAAGGAGTTCCGGTTCTGTCTGAGACCGAAATCGAAGTTTGTCAATGGCGTCTGATGCGTTGGAGATAAGCTCCCGCAGAAAAATCTCCCTGTTGGAATACAGGGAATTGATGATCAGGTTAAGAAGCTGCTGAACCTCTGTCTTGAACTGACGTGTTTCCTTTTTCCCTTTCATTACCGCTCCTTTCTGTGTCTAACGATTATTAAATTGAATCGATTATCCGTCAATCTTACCATGGGAAAACATGGTAAATACCGTAAGCCCTTCTTGTCGTAATTTAAATTTAAGATTTACCGGGCGACTAAAGCTATCAAAAGATGTGTGCAAAACATGAATTGTCAAGCCTGAAGTCGAAGACAAATAAAAAAATAGAGCTGAAAAGGCATTCAGAATGATATCGTGGAATGGATCGGTTTATCGTCCGGACCGTGAGATAAGGCCCTGAGGCATTTCAGAGATCGTTGAAAAACGTTTTGTTTGCACTATGCCGGACTGTCAGGAAGGGTGTCATATATCGCATGTTTTTGAATAAATGAGTAAATCTGATTTTTTTTAGCCTCGGTAAGAGGAGAAAATTTTACACCTAACCTTCTTGTAACAACCGGATAAAAAGGGCTCTCGGTTTCCATCATAATATCTGAAATAATTTCAAAAGGTAACGATTCTACCTTTATACCATGGCCGCTGACAAAAATATCGAGTTCAGAATAACTGTTTTCCACCCCTTTTGTGTCAATAAACTGAAATGAAAGGCCTCCTTTGCTGATATCAACCATACCTCCCAATCTCGATGAATGAGATGAAGGATGCAGCAAGACAAAGATTCCATCAAGAACCTTGTAACGTTTGTACAGCCTCTTGTACCCGGATGTTCCTTTTTCAGGTGAAACCATGAATCATTTCCTTGATAACAAAGAAACGCTTTGACATGTCTCAGATACGATTCACCAGACCGCCATGTTCAAAGCCGGAGGTCAAACCGATTCAATTGAAGCTGGAGCAGGAAAACGTACCAGAGTGCCTGGTTTGTCTGGGAATATTAAAAAACCAAATCGTATAGCCGGGTTATATTTAAAAAAGGCCTTTTTGTCAATCATCGAATGCATTGAATCGATCCCATGTCCGTTCAATCTTTACCGAGAATCTCTCTGACGGATAACGAAAGTTGCTTGATCTTAAACGGTTTCTGTATAAACCCGTCACAGCCTTTTGACAGAATCGCTGAAGCCTGGGCATCAATACTGCAGCCGCTGGCAAGAAGGACTCTGGCTCTCGGATTGATCTCTCGTATCCTGTCAAACACTTTCCCACCATCCATATCCGGCATGATGATGTCAAGAATCACGAGTGAGATACTCTCTTTTTTTCCGGCATAAATTTCGATGGCCGCCTTGCCGCCTCTTGCGACAATAACCTCGTATCCAAGCTCTTTGAGCATGGATCGGCACACATCGATAACAATCGTCTCATCATCTATAAGAAGAATGGTTTCCGTACCTTTCTCAAGGTGTTCCATTGGGATATCCTCTGCCGAATATTTTTTTTCCGTTGCCGGCAGAAAAACGTCAAATCTTGCGCCCTCGTCCTTGTTGGTCTCCACATCAATAAAACCGCCATGGTTTTTCACGATGCCAAAGGCTGAAGCAAGCCCCAGACCGGTGCCTTCGCCGACTTCCTTTGTCGTATAAAAAGGCTCGAATATTTTTTCCAGAACCTTCTTGTCGATTCCCGGCCCCGTATCCGCGATGGACATTTTAACGTATTTCCCTGCGGAAATTCCCAAAAACGCGGCTTCTGATTCGGAAAAAACAACATTTTCTGTTTTCAAATACAGGTCCCCGCCTTTTTCCATTGCCTGGGCGGCATTGACATAAATATTCAATAACACGAGTTCTATCTGTCCCTGGTCCGCTTCGATAGTCCAAATATTTTTTTCAAAACTGCTGTGAATTTTGATCTCCCGTTTTGACTGAGCGAACATCTTGGAGGTGTTATAAATAATGTTATTGGGGTTTAAAGATTTTACAATGTATTTCCCGCCCCTTGCGAACCCCAGAAGCTGTTTTGTCAAATTGGCCCCGTTTTCAATACAGCGTTCAATGCTTTTCAACTCTTCATGATGGTGTCGACTCATCTCCTCATTCAAGAATATCAGCGACAGATTCCCCTGAATACCCATCAAGAGATTATTGAAGTTATGCGCAATCCCTCCGGCAAGGGTGCCGATCGAGTCCATTCTCTGAGCTTTTTCCACCCTTGATTCCATTTTTTTCTGCGCGGTGATGTCACGCAAAAAACTGAGAATAGCCGGCCGGCCTCCCCAGGAAATCAAAACATCATTCAGCTCCACCCATAATTCCTTTCCGGAATCCGTGACCAGCCGAAAGGAACATATTTCAGGGAGTGATTCACCTGAAATTCTTTTCAGATGCCTTTCGATGACCATCTTTCTTTCTTCAGAATGAATGTGATCAAAATAGGAGGAAGGTCCGGATCGGCCCCCAAGATATTTACCGAGTTCTACTGCTTTTGGATTTGGAAAAAGAATTCGTCCATCCTGCACAATAAAAATAGCATCATTCGCGTTCTCGGCCAGAAGACGGTATTTTTCCTCGGACTCCTGAAGAGCCGCTTCTATCTGCTTGCGGGCCGTGATGTCCGTCAGAATGGCGATCAGGCACTCCTCGTCACCATAGTTCAAGATTCTGGCAGAGGCTATCGTGTTCAGCGTGGTACCATCTTTCCGCCTGCATTCGATCTCAAGCCCACTCACTTCAACTCCTTCCGCCAGCGATTTTCTGATTTTTTCCATATCCGACTGATCAACAAAAATATCCGGATCAGCAGGTGTTTTCCCGATAATATCTTCTCTTGCACGTCCGGATAAAGCACAGAATGCCTCGTTCACATCAATAAAGCTATGATCCGCAATACGGATAATCATAATGGAATCGGGGGCAAGTTTAAATGTCTTCCGGTAACGATCCTCACTTTCACGAAGCGCTTTTTCAATTTTTTCGCGAGCGACAAGATCCTGCTGAAGCAGTCTGTTTGCCTCTTCCAGTTCCTCGGTGCGCGATTCTACCCGTTTCTCAAGCTCTTCATTGAGACTGAACAGTTCGCTGCGCGCATTCCCCAGTTTCCTGAGCATCCTGTTATACGTTTCAGCCAGAAC
The DNA here is from genome assembly GCA_964578935.1 of uncultured Desulfobacterales bacterium. Classification (GTDB taxonomy): domain Bacteria; phylum Desulfobacterota; class Desulfobacteria; order Desulfobacterales; family SURF-7; genus JAQYVL01. The sequence goes on from CAZOEW010000056.1 coordinate 12,725, forward strand.
CTGAAACTCATCGTTTGTATCGATTATAACCTCTTTTGGAGTCAGGCTGTCCATATCCTGCATGGAAAGGGTAAGCTTTTTAAGAGGAGACAGGACTACTCTTCGAAATTGTGTGTGAAACAGGAGGAACAGGAAAAAAGTAAAGAGCGCCGTAAAAAGAAAAACAAGCGCGCACAGCCAGAACTTGGTTGTTTTCAGGGAAGAATTATCCCGGATCAGGATTACCGCATAATTTCCATTGCTGCCGGGATCTCCTGGAAGAGGAATGGATTCATAATATAACGTCGTATCAACTCCCTCGAAAACGATATTGCCGGCAAGGCCGCTTTCGCCGTTCAATACCCGGGTAACAATGTCGGAAACGACAGGTGGCCAGTCCAATTTCACATCCCGGGTCCTGTGGTAGCCTGTTTGATTCTGGACAGATCCTCCGGAATGATTTTTGACCAGGACACTTCTTGTAAGATTTTTCAGGTTAACCATTTCCCTGAGTTTGTTTTGATCGGGATGCGCTATGATTACGCCTGCATTGTCAAGTACAATTGCTGAAAGATCTTCTGTGTTCAAATAATTATGAACCATTTCCTGAAGCTTGGCAAAATTGATGTCTGTTCCCATGACGCCAATCAACCGGCCGTTTTTTCTGATCCCATGGAATACAGATGTTACCGGCTTATCCCCGGTTATGGAATAATACGATTTTGAGATAAAAGGCTTATGACCTTCCTCTATAAATTTTTTAAACCACCATCGCTGCCCGCGATGTCCCAGATCCCCAAAGCTCCTTGCGACCTGGTCTCCCTTGATATCCTGAGCAAAAAAGAGCTCGACAAAATCATATCGTTTCTGCATCGTTACAAGGAGGGATTCCCCGCTTCGGTCACCCAGAGCATTTTCAATTTTTTTCCCGATCGTATATTTCCTGACCCGCTGATCCCAGTCTTCATCGGCAGAATCAACCGCTTCGACAATGATCGGGTTAATTGACAGCTGGTAATTCAGATTAAACGCGTGATCCAGTAATCCCTTGACCGTTCCGGAAAGGCCCTTTATATGCAGCATATCCTTTTCATACATGTCGCGGCTGGATCGATTAAGAAGAAAAACGCTTATCACAATTGAAGATACAATAACGGAAACGCATATAGAAAAAAAAATGATCCCAGTGAACTTGGAAGCGACAGATCTGTTTTTCATAGAATATTATCAGGATGCCTCGAGTGTTTATAAACCTTTTCTCTTATCCTGCATCATGTTTATAAACTCAGGTCATATAAAGCAAGAGGAAAAAAATCACGTACAGACAGATTCCGAAACCGCATGAACCGACGCGGTCTCTATTGTTGGCAGAAGATCCATCCCGTATTTTCAGCGGCGGACTTCCCTTGATCGTTTATCAACCGGTTCGAACATTTCAGGCACAACTTCCCGGCGATCCGCCTCGGATAGTCCTGCAATCTCGAATGCACCTTACGGTATCTCATGCAACATTGAATCCAAAACAGGTCCGGAAAGGGCTTTCTTTAAATACTGTCCGGTATAGGATCTTCTATTTTCAGCAATCGCTTCGGGAGTTCCGACTCCGACAATCTCCCCTCCCCTGTCTCCACCTTCAGGTCCAAGATCAATAATATGGTCTGCATACTTAATGACATCCAGGTTATGCTCGATCACAATAACCGTATTGCCGGAATCCACAAGCATCCCAAGCACATTCAGAAGTTTTCGTATATCATCCGAATGAAGACCGGTCGTGGGTTCGTCAAGAATATAAATTGTCCGTCCAGTCCCCTTTTTGCTCAATTCCCTTGCAAGCTTTACCCGCTGTGCTTCTCCTCCGGATAGCGTTGTTGCGGGCTGGCCGATCTTAATATAGCCAAGCCCTACATCTGCAAGCGTTTGCAGTTTCGATTTGATCTTTCCAAGTTTGCCAAAAAAGGAAAGGGACTGATTTACCGTCAGATCAAGAACCTCTGAAATATTTTTCCCCTTGTACCGAATTTCCAGGGTTTCCCGGTTATAGCGCTTGCCCATGCAGACATCGCATGAGACATATATGTCCGGAAGGAAATGCATTTCTATCTTAATGATACCGTCGCCGCTGCATGCTTCACACCTGCCCCCCTTGACATTAAAACTGAAACGGCCTGATTTGTATCCGCGAATACGGGCTTCGGGGGTTCTTGTAAACAGCTCCCGAATAAATGAAAAAATTCCTGTATAGGTCCCGGGGTTTGAACGCGGAGTGCGTCCGATAGGGGACTGATCGATATTCACCACCTTGTCGACATGTTCCAATCCCTTTATTTCATCATATTTTCCTGCAGGAACTCTGGCCTGATACAGCTTCTGGGAAAGCACGCGGTATAATGTTTCAAAAACAAGTGTCGATTTGCCGGATCCGGATACCCCGGTTACACAGTTAAAGCATCCGAGCAGAAATTCAGCGTCAATGTGTTTCAGGTTGTTTGCCGAAGCCCCCTTGATAATAAGCCTTTTCCCATTATTCAAACGCCTCCTGGCAGGTGTATCGATCTTTTTTCTGCCGGACAAATACTGCCCGGTCAACGAATCAGGATGTTTCAGCAGTTCCCGGGATGATCCGGAAAATACAACCTGCCCTCCGTTCATACCTGCAGCCGGCCCCATATCAACAATGTGATCCGCAGCCATGATTGTCTCTTCATCATGCTCTACTACGAGGACGGTATTGCCAAGATCCCGCATTTTAAGCAGGGTTTCAAGCAGTTTCCGGTTATCCCGCTGATGAAGTCCGATGCTCGGCTCATCCAGTACATAAAGGACACCGGTTAATTTTGATCCAATCTGCGTCGCAAGGCGGATTCGCTGACTCTCTCCACCGGAAAGTGTCGATGCTGCTCGATGAATGGTCAGATAAGAAAGTCCGACATTTTTAAGAAACCCCAGCCTCTCAATGATCTCTTTTAATATTTTCTCTGCAATTACGGCTCGTTTCCCGGAAAGTTTCAGATCATTGAAAAATTCAAACGCATTTTCAACCGACATCGCTGAAATATCTGCTATGTTCAAACCCTCAATTTTCACGGAACGACTTGACCGGTTTAAACGACTGCCTCCGCACTCCGGGCAGGGACGGAAGTTCATGTATCTTTTTATCTCTTCTCGTGCCTGAAAAGAATCTGTTTCCTTGTAGCGGCGTTCCAGGTTGGGTATCACCCCTTCAACTTTTTTTCGATAAATCACACGCCTTTCATTTTCTTCAACGTAGAACGGAATTTTCTCGCCACCCGAGCCATAAAGCAGAACCTGCTTGAAATGATCGGGAAGTTGGTTATACGGGGTATAAATATCAACGCCATACTGTATTGTAAGGGCATCCAGAAATTCCGCGAACTGCACTGAATTCCTGTTTTCCCAGGGAGACACCGCCCCTTCACGCAGAGACAGTCCCTGGTTCGGAACAATCAGATCCGGATCAAATTCCGTGGTTGATCCCAGACCGTCGCACCTTGGACAGGCTCCCTGGGGTGAATTAAAGGAAAAACTGGCCGGCGTAAACTCGGAGTAGCTGACACCGCATGCCGTGCATGCGGATTTTTCACTGAAAAGAATCTCCGGTCCACCAACCACATCGACAGCAACCAACCCATCGGATTGGGCCATAGCCAGTTCTAATGAATCAGCCAGCCGGTTTCTGATTTTGTCTTTGATAACAATCCTGTCAATCACAACGTCAATGGAATGCTTCTTATTTTTATCCAGCTTCGACACGTTCTCGATATCCAGAATCTCACCATCCACCCGTATACGGGCGAATCCATCTTTGCGAAGCTGATGAAACAGCTTCTCATGGGTTCCCTTCTGCCCTTTTGTCAATGGTGACATGATGATTATCTTTGTACCTTCCGCCATTGCCATGATCCTGTCGATTATCTGATCAACTGTCTGAGATGTGATGGGCTGGCCGCAGATATAACAGTGAGGAATTCCAATACGGGCAAACAGGAGGCGAAAATAATCATAAATCTCCGTAACGGTTCCAACGGTAGATCTTGGGTTATGGCTTGCTGTCTTTTGTTCAATCGCGATTGCCGGAGAAAGGCCCTCGATCGTATCCACATCCGGTTTATCCATTCGTTCCAAAAACTGACGCGCATATGTGGAAAGAGATTCAACATACCGGCGCTGTCCTTCGGCATACAGTGTATCAAAGGCAAGGGTCGATTTGCCGGAACCCGATAAACCCGTGATGACAATCAGTCTGTTACGGGGCAGATCAACATCGATATTTTTCAGATTATGCTGCCTTGCGCCGCGGATCATGATCATATCGGATCTCATCTATGAGGTCTCCTGTTTTTCGGCCAGAAAAGCCGCCTGGGATGCCGCCATTCTGATTGCGGCAGTCATACTGCCGCAATCAGCCTTTCCTGTTCCCGCGATATCATAGGCGGTTCCATGGTCAACCGAAGTCCGTATAACCGGAAGACCGAGGGTTGTATTTACGCCATCCATAAAATGCAGCAGTTTAAAAGGGATCAGACCCTGATCATGGTACATACACACAACGGTATCATACTGTCCTTGATACGCATGATAAAAAACGGTATCCGGAGGAAACGGGCCGAACACATCCATTCCTTTCTCTACGGCTTTCCGGACAGCAGGTGAAATGATCTCTTGCTCTTCACTTCCAAAGAGCCCCTGTTCTCCTGCATGAGGATTCAAACCGGCAACTGCGATACGAGGCTTTTTCAGCCCAAAGCGTGTCTTCAGAGCCAGATGTGTAATTTCAATTGTCTTGAGAATCTTCTCCGTCATCAGGGATGCTGCGGCCTCCTTCAACGACAGATGGATGGTTACCAGTGAAACCCGCAATTTTTTACCGGCCATCATCATTACAAAATGATCCGATTTTGTTCTATGGGCGATGTACTCTGTATGTCCTGGAAATTCACTGCCGGCCATTTTCATGGCCATTTTATTTATCGGCCCGGTGACCACAGCAGCAATCTCGCCGGTAATCGCCATGTCAACGGCAGATTTTATATAGGTGATCATGGCACGCCCGGTCAATCCGGATGGATTTCCCCAGCTTATCTTCGAGGGATCAAGGCCGGTCTGGTCAATCACATCAACGGATCCAGGGGTATACTGTCCGGAAGAAGGAGTTTTCACCCGATTCAATATGACAGGACGGTTCAAACATCTGCCCGCTGCATCGAGAATACGAATGTCACCGAATACAAGTGGACGGCAACACCTATAAAGGGAAGGATCTTCCAGCGCAAGCAGTATGATTTCCGGGCCGATGCCAACCGGATCTCCCATGGTAATTCCAATAATCGGTCGGGTATCTTTCATGATGCATCCTTTTAAAAATTTTCCGGTTCACGGTTTCAAGCCCGCACATTTTACCGGGCGATTGTTTTTTTTTCAATTACGAAACGCACTTCTTCTCAACATGACCGTACAGATAACTTTTACAATGACGGCAGATCGTCTGCGATCTCTCTTTCCGCATCGGAAGTATAAAACAGATAAAGACTCAGCGCGACCTTAGAACGATCATGGTTTCGCGCATGAACAACAATTGTTCATAACGTGTTCATAACCATCGATAGATTGTTGATAACCCGGACACGCACCACCGCTAAAACCGATGCCGAGCTTATGGGATCCGGATTGCATTCACTAATTGTTGATAACCCTGTATATAACCCTAAAATCGCTTTAAATCATTATAAAAAATGGATCTGCATGTTTCGAGTTTTTACGCCTCTGAATCTTTTTTACTATTATTATCAAATAGATAAGAAAAACGCCCTGCCTGTAGAGCCTAAATCCGGAATCCATTTTTTTCAAAACCAGGCGGCAAAAAAGTTTTTATTTTTAAGCAATGGCAATCGCCAGAATTTTCAGCCGCTTCGCCGCAATCAGAATGCCGATCACGCCCATGACGCTGAAACCTGCCAGCACTGCGCTTTTTCTCGCCTTCTCCTCATCCAGCAGAATCAAATCAGCCTGAAGCTCCTTTGCCAGAACGAGAA
>CAZOEW010000057.1:0-18650 GCA_964578935.1 uncultured Desulfobacterales bacterium
GATCCAGCTTCATGAAAAAAATCGACCCGTTAAAGTCTGTTTTCCAGCCGGCTCATGATTTCGTTTTGAATCGGGACGCCGAGGTCAACATAGGTTGCATTGTATCCGCCAACCTTGACAATCAGATCCTGATATTTTTCAGGATGCTGTTGCGCGTCCCGGAGCGTTTCGGTTGATACCACCGTCGGCTGGATCTGCATGCCGCCTTTCTCAAAATAGGTTTTGAGCAGGTAGTAAAATTTTTCCAGATTTTCTTCTTTCTCCAGGTTCTGCGGGTGAATCCTTACATTCACGGCAACGCCGTTTGCGGAATATTCATAGTTCAGTTTCGCGACGGAGTTCAAGGCGGCCGTGATTCCGTTTTTTTCCGACCCATTTACAGGAGACAAACTGTTGGAGATGGGTTCAAACGCTTTTCTGCCGTCAGCAGTGGGCCTTGTGACAAATCCTTCCATCACATGCACTCCCATGGAATAGGCGCCCGCGCTGTACCTTCCTCCCCGTTTCGGCGCATGTGCCGCCACTTCACGGGTGAACAGGTTCCATAAATGGCAGGCAAAGGAGTCGATCTCCTCCTTATCGTTTCCCCATTTGTCATATTTGTCGGCCAATTTTTTTCTCAGGACTTCCTGACCCTCAAAGTTTGAATTGAGTATTTCAATGAACTCTTTTAAGGGCATCTGTTTCTCATCATACACCACTTTTTTAATGTTATAGAGCGAGTCGGTCAACGTCGCGAATCCGTACCCGGTTATGGAGGAAAGGTTGTATCTGGCTCCTCCGCAAACATAGTCCTTCCCGTTTTCCAGGCACCCGTCCAGCATCGCGGAAATGAAAGGATGCTGGAAGTACTTCATGGTCTCGATATCGCCCACCTCCGCGATTTGAACCGATCTTTCAATGTTGAACCGAAGCTGTCCGGCAAAGGCATCGAGCAGGTCATCAAAGGTGTTAAAACCGGACGGGTCTCCGGTTTCCATTCCGTCGACCATTCCGGACATATTGCTAAATCCATTATTGAGGGTCAGTTCCAGTACGCCCGGCAGGTTCATGAACATCCGTCCGGTGGCGGCAAAGCTGTTTCCCTGGCCGGTGGGTTCCACGCACCCGATAATGACGTAATCCCTGGCATCTTCGAGAGCATAGCCCGCCTTTACCAGCGATGGGATAATGACGTCATCATTATAGAATGCGATTCCAGAGGTCGATTTAAAGACCGATATCGCTTCCCTGAAAAATTTTTCCGGTGTATTTTTATGAATGCGTATGGACAGGTCTGTCGTAAACACCTTTACATTCTTGTACGCTTCCAGAAACAGGTAGGACAGGTCATTTGTCGAATCGGTTCCATCCGGTTTCATCCCTGAAATGGTGATCGCCTGCGTGTTCTGCCCGAGCGCGTTCGCGATTGTTGTCAATGCCGCAGGGATCAGCGTGACATTCCAGGTGAGCTTCAGGTTCAATTCTTCAATCAGTTCCAACGCGAATTCACGGGTTATCCTGTTCGACCGCATATCGTTTTCATAGTATGGCCACAGGATCTGATCCAGCCTTCCGGGCGCGACCACGCTCCGCTGATAAATGATATTCGCGATATTCTGGCTGAACCAGATAAACTGAACAGCCTCGTAAAATGTATCCGGAGCGTTTTCCGTAAATTTCCGCATCATCTCACTGATTACCGTCAGCTCATTTTTTCGCTGTTCGCGCGTTTCCTGATCTGCCAGAGCATGAGCAAGGTCTGAAAACCGTTTTGAGAAACGGATCGCTGCGGCATAGATGATTTTTACCGCTTCGTAAAAATCAGATTTTTCATGAAATTCAGGATCATCTGGTTGCAGGTTTTTCTGGTAATTGTCTGCTTCTTCAAGGATTCCCCTGTACCCGGATCGCAGGAGTTTTTCATATCCCGCGGACAGGTGGCCTTCTGTCGTCCCGATCTGGATGGCGATGTTGGGAGCCAGGGCTGCCAGCAGTCCTTTGTCGGAGATCAGCTTTTTTTCCAGCAGCTTGTTGTGTATGAGATCGCCGGCAAGGGATTTTCCCTGCCAGAAGGGGATCATTTCCATCAGCTCATCAATTTCATGGTCCTGTATAAAAAAGGGCTGGGGATTTCTTCGGGCAAGTTCTTCATAGGTGCTCTTTTGATCCAGATTGTTGTCGAACCGCTGCAGGTCCAGATTGACCTTTTCGCCCAGATTCTTGCTGGTTTCGTTTCCGATGAGCAGTTCATCATCCCGGATAAAGATGGTCATGTTTTGCAGGGTATGGGCTACTGCCTTGGCCCGTTTAATATTTTCAGGATCTTTCGAATGATTTTGATACGCCTCGGTAAAAAATTTCATTCGTTCAATGCAAATTTCATATCGGCTTGACAAGAGGGTTTTTTTTAACCGCAGGGTTCGTTTTAACTCTTTTTCAGCAGCCATCATCAATTCATCTCCAATGGAAGGGTTGGGTTTTGTGCAGGATTGTCGGCACCGGAAAAGCCGTGCATTTCCGGGTTGAAAAAATTTTCAACCCGCGGGTGTTCTTCTGTTTTGCCTTTTCAACTGCTCTGAAACCGTTCCGGAAGCAACGAAAAGAAAAGGAGCCGGATCTGTTTCATGCACTGAAAGTATAGGAAAGGCCTGACAGTGTGTCAAGGAGGTTTTGACACAACAGAAGGGTCCTGAACCAGCGCGGTTGTCATTATTTTGATCCGGTTGAAACCGGAGCGCGGAATAGGGTTTGAAAGTGAAGGAGAAGACGTGGTATAAAGGTGACAAATGCTGCAATCCGTTGTTAACAGGAAGGATTTATGAAAATCGAGGTAAACCTTTTTGCTTCCCTTGCACGGTTAAAACCGGATGATGCCGGCGGAACGTCATGGTGGGTTGACTGCGATGAAGGCACAACCGTTTCGAAACTGCTGGCGCATATGGGTGTGCCTGAAAAAGAGATCAAGCTGATATTTCGAAACGGCGTCATGTGCAGCCACGAGGAGACGCTCCATGATGGAGACCGGGTGGGAGTGTTCCCTCCGGTGGGAGGGGGGTAGGGGAGGTGATCAATAGCCTCCTCATTCGTTGATATTGGCATTTGGAGCGTTCTATCCTTTGCTCCGCTAAATTTGAAAAACTCGGTCGCAAGCTCCCTCAAACAGTTTCAAATTTGACGCTACGCTGCATGAAGAACGCTTTGCAAATGACCTCAATAGACTTCACTCAGAGGCGCCAATTGATAACCGAAAGGACGCATGAACCGGGAAATGATTCGAGAAGCTGTAGTATATTTTTGAAACGAAATCATATCAGGATTGGGGAATCACTTTAAGGAGGATGGCATTATTTTTCAGGTCTGAGTCAAGCAGTGACTCTTTTGCGGCACTCTTTTCGTCCACAAAAATTTTACATTCCTGCCAGAAATGTTCCGGCTGATTTTTTAGAAGCGGAATAAGATCGCTTCCCGGAACATGGATTCCGCGGGCAAGCAGACCAGGGCCGATCTCTTTTGCAATCAGGTTGAAAAGCTTTAAAATAATGGTTCTTGTTTCATCCGGGGAAGAGGAGAAGCCGGTGGTGTGGGAGACATTTTGTCTCATTGCCGCATACCTGCCGCCCCGGCGAAACGTGGCGCCGACCAGCCCGGGCATCGCGGCGGAAAGCGCCAGGGTGTCCCTGTCAGAAAGCCTGGCCGCTTTCAAGTTATCCACGGCTTTTCCGTTCAGAAACAGGGTCTGGATTCGGTTTTCGATATAGTGTTCTTCCAGCTCCAGCTCTCCGGTCAGAAAATCATGCACGGTGGCGGCCTTGCCATGGGATATCCCAAAGCCTTTTGTCAGGATCGGGAGAAAAACGGAAATCCGGTCGGTTTGCAGCAGAACCGGGGTTGTTTTTTCAGGAAATTGTATCATGGAATCGTTCAAGTCTCAGCGGAACAGACTAAAGTGGCACTTTCGACCCAAGAGATCAGGCTCAGCTCCCTGAACTGAAATATCATTTGCGATGTTATTTAATTCAGGGTCGGTGTGTTTAGCCTCATGGATAATTTTATACTATATCGTGTAAACTTATGCAAAAGGGCTCGATAAGAAAAAACAGAAGATGGTTCAATAACAAGCTGTTTAAATGAAGTAAAATGGTTTCCAAAATAAAAAAACCATTACCCGTATTCTGTTTTTTCTAACGATCCCTAATGCACTCAAACAATACACGATATAAAAAAATCATCCATTCCGCTAATCGTTTCGAATTCCGATTGAGATTCCTCGGGGTCTCATTTAATTATTTTTTCAAAAGTATTCGCGCAGGTTTTACCAGTTGAAAACCTGATCCAGTTCATCATCCGTTACCGCGAAGGTGACATGGTGAGGCGGCAGCGGTTCTCTCTTAAAAAAGTTGGGGATGCGGTCATCTCTGGATGAGAAACCAGCCTGGAAGTTGAACTCCCTTTCACTCTTCAGGATTTTCTTGCCCAGATCGGTAACGCCGTCAGCGGTAAGCTCCTGTCCGGTGAAGGCGCTGACGACGTCCAGCATGTCCTGAAAGGTATCCGGCTGATCAAGGATGGCAAAGGCGATAAAAAGACAATATCCCGTCGCATCGATGGCTGCCGTGGCGATCTGGAGATTTCGGGAGAGTTCAATCTGTCCCTCCGGCTTCAGTGGATCAACCTTTCCCCCCACTCCCAGTACATTGGCGGTTACGGCATAACCGGCAGTATGATCCGCCCCCATGGGACTTGTGGCATAGGTTACACCGATTCCCTGAACCGCCCGGGGATCATAGGCGGGCATGGCCTGTCCTTTTACGGTTGGAACCCTTTCAATCCCAAAGACCTTGCCGGTTACGGCGGCGCCGCTGCCCAGAATGCGCCCCAGGGGGGTTCCCTTTCCAACTTCTTCGACAAGCTTGATGGCGGCCTTTCCGTCGCCGAACTCAGCCACCCCGGCTTCCATGGCAACACCGATGGTCGCTCCCATCTCAATGGTGTCCAGGCCGAAATCATCGTCGAGCCGGTCGATCTGCGCGATGATATCCGGATCACCGATACCGCAGTTGGCGCCATGCGCCCAGACAGTCTCATATTCAGGCTGTTTGGTCAGGTAGTTGCCCTTTTTGTCCATAAAGATGCCGGAGCATTGGATCACACAGCCGCGGTGGCAGCCGTGGGTGGGGTTGCCGCCTCTTTTGGTTTCCAGCTCCGCATAGGTTTCGCCGCTGATGGCGGACGCACCGTCAAAACGGCCGGAGGAGAAATTGTTGGTCGGAAACGCGCCGGCCTCATTGATGATGTTGGTCAACACATTGGTTCCATAGGCCGGCAGTCCTTCACCGGTGACCGAATGTTTTTTCAGCCCCTGAACAAAGCGTTTGTTGGCCTCTTTGAATTTATCAGGATCTTTGGGAGGTCGCATTTTCAAACCAATATCATCCAGCACAATTACCTTGACGCCCTTGGCGCCCATTACCGCACCGGGACCCCCGCGCCCCGCGTGACGGGTGGGGCGGAGCTCCATGTCGGTAAAGGCCACGGATGCGGACGCCATCTTCATCTCACCGGCAGGGCCGATTGAAATACATGCGATTTTATCACCGTGCTGGGATTTCATTTTATCAATGAGATCATAATTTCCTAGCAATTTCAAATCGTTGCTCTCTGTAATCGTAACCCCATCCTTGTTGATTACAATTTTATAGAGATTGTCGTTCGATGGCTTGCCTTCCAGAATGATAGCGGCATATCCCAGCCGCCCCAAAACCTGAGATGCCTGTCCGCCGGAGTTTGATTCCTTGATGCCTCCTGTAAGGGGGCTTTTGCATCCCACGGAGATTCGGCCGGACTGGGATGCTGCCGATCCGCTCAACAGCCCCGGCGCAATGACCAGCTTGTTTTCTTCACCCAGGGGATGGCACAATGGAGGGACTTCCTGTGATATGATCATCGATGTCATGCCGCGGCCGCCCATACCGGCATATTTCCCCAGGGGTTCTTCCCTGTAACCCGGGCCGCCTTTCGCTCCCATGTCAACTCGTAGAATTTTGTCCATAGATGCCCCCCTTTATTGTTTTGATATTAAAATCGATTCGTTGCAGGGCAATACCCCCTGCAGATACGGGCTGAATTTTGTGTCTGATTGATCTGTTTCCGTATTCAATAAACCGTAAAACAACGGTGCAATCTTCTTGCTTCATGCAGGATTTTGCCTGCATCATAAAAGTCTATTTTGTTATGGCTGGATTTTTTTTCATATCATTCGGGCTCTGTTTTGGCAATATTGAAAATAGGGGAAAGGGTGGAGACTGGTTTGGCTGGTGATACCAATAAAAAGGCCTGGACAATGTTCCAGGCCTCTGTTTTTTTTGAAGGCGGTTTTTTAGATTACATGCGAATACATGCATGCCTGAACACGCTGACTGTTTTTTTCAGCCGCCTTTTGATAACACGTATAAAGCTCCTTCCTGTTTGAAGAGCTTTCAGAACATTGTTTCAGATCAGCGTCTGCTTTTTCCTTAATGGTGGAGTAGCAGCGACGCTCTGATTTTAATGAAGAATTTTTCATATCGGTCACCTCCCTGTTATCTGACCTTTTAAAGCCCGTTCCGCTTGATCGCGGGCGTAAAAGGATGAACAATCCGTCTCCAGCTGAAATTCATTACAGACCAAACATAAGACCGGGATGTGCAATGTCAATCTCAAGAGAGGTAATCGATAACATGCCTGTGGATACGGTTTCTGGTTTTCCTCCTGAAAAAGAGCCGAAAAAGGCTGCCTGGCTGATAAAAGTCTAGATGTCGTCTATTATTTTACCGCTTCTCGCTTTTTCCAGTGTTTCATTGAACTGCGGGCCGAGATCCACGCCGAGCTGGTTCAGGCGCTTTTGCGCCCAGAGCCCCACGTTCCGGTCATCATGGTAAAAGCTGTTTTCTTTACGGGCGTTGGGATCGAATTCAGCGACGCGCCGGGCATCGGTTTTGTGAACCGAACAGCTGGAAAGAATCCGAACGATCCGCCGGCTTCGGCAGTACCGGCAGGACAGATTCTGTTCTTCCTCCGGCTTCAGGATCAGGGCGCTGATAACGCTCTGGCAGGATTCGCAGCGGTATTCATAAATGGGCATAATCAGTTCCTTGTTCTGTTTTTTTTTGGCGATCCCGGTTGCATGAGTTTACACGATATCGAATACAATTGTCCATGAAGCGAAACTTCCCTGAACTACCGGGGTTTGAAATCCGGCATCTCCTTTTCCCGGTCCCAGGTCCGGTCGGTCACGCCTCTTTTTTTCATTTCGCTTTTTTGCACCCGCAAGGTGCCGGTTCTGGGGATGTCATCCACAATATCCGCGTACCGGGGTACCATGAAGTAGGCCATGTTTTTCGCGCAGTGCTCCATGAGCGCTTTCAAGTCAATGGTTTCACCGGGTTTGGGTTTCACCCAGATCATGACTTCGTCTTCTCCCAGTTCGGAAGGGACGCCAAAGGCCGCGCATTCGGCAACGGGCGGATATTTTTCCACCATGTTTTCCACCTCGAACGAAGAGATGTTTTCCCCCCTTCGCCTCATGGAATCGGTTTTCCGGTCAACAAAGTACAGGTTGTTGTTCGGGTCGGCATAAAACAGGTCACCGGTGTATATCCATCCCCCGCGGACCTTTTTCTGGGAGGCTTCCGGATTTTTATAGTATTCCACGGAACCTTTTTTTCCATCCATCACCTTGGTGATCAGTTCCCCGATTTCCCCCTGCTTCACATCATGATCATCATCATCCACGATTCGCCATTCCTGGCCGGTCACGAACTGCCCGATGGAGCCAACCGGTGCGGTTCCGAAATTAAAGGTAAGCGCTCCGCCGCCATCCACTGCGCCATAGGCTTCCCAGATCTTCAAATTGAACCTTTTCTCAAATGCTTCCCAGAGATTTGCGGGGCAGGCCGCGCTGATCACCAGCCGGATGGGATTGTCCGCATCGTCCGGTTTTTCAGGCTGTTTCATCAGAATCGGGACCATGGCGCCCAAGGCATTGAAACTGGTTCCGCCGTATCGCCGGGTTGAATCCCAGAAACCGGAAGCGGAAAATTTTTTCTCCAGGGCAAACGGGAGTCCTCCTGCCATGGCAAAAGCCGGTGTCAGCATCAGGGCATTGGCATGAAAAAGGGGCAACGTGGTGTAAAGGACATCCTGCGGCTGGTATAAAACCGCGCTGAGCATTTTGAGGCCGGGGATGTTGGTATTGAGGTTCCGGTTAACCACCCCTTTTGGAAATCCGGTCGTCCCGGACGTGTACATCAAAAAGCTGAGAGCGGAAGGGGAGAGGGTGTGTTTTGGTTTTTCAGGTGATGCCTGCATCAGATCCTGAATATCCTGGACCTCCGGCGGAAAAGGTTTGTCCTCTGTTCGGCGAACAAACACTTTTTTGACCGCTCCCAGCGGAGAGCCGAGATCCAGAATTTTCGGATACAGCGTATCGTCGACCACAAGGGTTTTCACGTCCGAATGCTCGATGATGTAGCGCAGGCCATCCCCTTTCAGGCCAGTGTTAATGGGAACACTGTAAAATCCGCCCCGCGGCAGGCCGTAAAACAGGTAAAGATATTCAACACAATTGCCCATAAAAATGGCCACACCCTCTCCCGGTGAGGCTCCCTGTTCCGCCATTCCATTGGCTACCCGGCATGTCATCCGGTCAAATTCCGCATAGCTGACGGTCAGGTCTTCGTGAAAGATATAGGGTTTGTCTCCCAGCAGTTTCCCCTGGGCCTCAATGAGTTCTGAATAAAAACTGATCTCCGGTACCTCAGTCATGGATTCTCTCCTTGTTTATGATTCTTCCACAGGGCCTTTGGCGCCGTCCCGGAACCATCGTACAGGACGGAATTCTCTCGGCACCATTCCCTCTTGTTTGAATTTCGGATAACCCAGAACCAGGGCGGTATTTATTTTCCAGGGATCTGCAAGACCCAGTTTTTCCTTGACTGCCGGGGCCATTTCAATGACCTGGGAGAAACCGACCCAGCAGCAGCCGAGACCGAGGGATTTCGCAGCCAGATTCATGTTCTGGCCGCAGATTCCGGCCTGAATCTGCGGACCACCGATGGCGCGATCATCGCATGCCACCAGGATGACTACCGGCGCATCCAGGAAAACAGGGGCGTTCCTGGCGGCAATGCTGCCGACTCCTCCTGTGATCACCCGGGGATCAAACGTTCCGGGTCTTGGATCGGCAGCATAGACCGGTATAAGCGTCTGGACCATGGTATCATTCTTGTACATGCTGTCCATCATGCTCAGAATCCCGAAAATCGCATCGTTCATTTCATTGATCAGGGCTTTGTCGGTGACAACAATGAATTTCCAGGGTTGACAGTTTCCGCCGCTGGGAGCGAAACGCCCTGCCTCCAGCACGCGCTTTATAATCGGTTCCGGAACCGGATCTGTTTTGAAATTCCGGACGCTTCGCCGTTCCAGTATGGTCTTTTCAATAAGGTTCCATTCATCTTTTTTGTTTTCGGCGTTTTTGGGCTCAAGGGGCATTTTAACCGCAAGGGGAAGGGGGTCGGTGACAAAAAAACCTTGGGTTACTTTATAGGTTTCCTGAATGGAGATGGCATCTGCCGGACAGACGACCATGCAGTTGAAGCAGCTGAAACACTCATGCTTTTCTTTCATCCGCGGAACTTCGTTTTCATCCAGTTCCCAGGCCCGGAAGGGGCAGTTTTGCAGGCAGAGCCCGCAATGGGTGCATTTTTCCGGATCGGCTGTCATGCTCCCCATGATCACGCCTTTTGGCCGGAAAATCGGTTCGACCTCATCCCAGCTCAGCCCGGAAGCCCCAGCGGCTCCTGACGCGGCAGTCTGTCCCACAGAGGCCGCGTTGACCATCCATCTGTTTTTACCGGCCGCAATCTTGTCGGTGCCGCTGATGGCGAGCACCTCGTTGGTGCCATCCTCGATCATGGAGGCACGGGCATCCCGGAATATCTTTTCAATATGAAATTCCTTGCTGAGTCCATACCCGCCGAAAATCTGAACCGCCTGGCTGGCTACCCGGAATGCGGTTTCTGTGGACATGATTTTGGCGGCCATGGCATAGTGAACAGCAGGTGTCTGCATTTGCCTGACGCGATTCATGTTGTATACCGCCACGCGACGCGCCAGGGACCTGGCCGCTTCCACGGAGATAAACATGTCAAACAGGGCAAGCTTGATGTTTTTGTGATGGATGATGGGCCGCCCTCCCTGGACTCGAGTCTGGGCGTATTCCAGGGCTTCCTCAAAGGCAGCCAGGGCGGTTCCGGCAAAGCAGAGACCCATCCCTCCATTGGCGCCTGTGAGTTGAAGGTTGGCCATATTTTTGTAGTTGACCGGGTCACTGGCCACCATCATGCTTTTGGGAATCCGGACGTTGTCAAAGAATATTTCTCCCTGGTTTAACGCGCGCTGGCCGAGTTTGTTCAGGGGTTTTCCGCGTGTTATGCCGGGCAGATCCAGGGGAACGACGGCGATGCCTCCGGATGCCATCCCGCAGCAGGGATCGATCCCGAGGAACAGCGCCGCATACTTGGCGAAAGTTCCGTTGCTTACCCATGATGATTTCTGCCCGTTGAGTATGTAGGAGTCACCGTCTTTTACCGCTCTCAAAGAAGGGGAACAGTTCGGATTTTCGGCATCTTCTCCTTCGAACAGAATCCAGTCCGAGCCGTGATCCGGTTCGGTAATCGCCCAGCAGCCGGTCATGTTCGCTTCTTTGTCAGCGATAAATTTTCTTACCAGATCCTGCATTTCAGGTTCCGGATAAAGCATGGCCCATTGAAAGGGAATCGGACAGCATCCGAAACTGACCGCCAGATCCGGGGCTGCCCAGCCCATCAGCTCGGCCACGAGCGCTCCGCCGACCGCGTCAATCTCTTCTCCCCCGAACTCTTTTGGGAAATTCAGGGTATGGTAACCCAGCGCAAAGGATTTTCGCAGTACCTCCCAAAGCACGGAGTCCTTGGCGATCACGTCATTCGGATCAGCCAGGCTGTCCAGGTGGATGGCCGCGGGCCGCCAAACCTCAGTAACAAATTTTTTGGTTTCATTCCAAAGCGCTACATGTTCTTTGGTCAGATCGACATTGATTTCCCTCAATCCCATGACGCCCCTCCTTTATTCCGTGAACTGCAGTTTTGGTTATAGCTGCCGTCATCATTGTGAGCCTTAGAATGATCGGTCGCTATAGTTGTCTGGCCGTGAAAATTGACTCATTCAAGTTTTAACAACCGGTTATGAATTCTTTCAGATGGGGGAAGCGTGAACAACAACAGCGTATCTTAACCCAAATATCGAATCAAAACGGAAGTTTCGACTATGGACACCATCAAACCGTCTGGTAACAATTTTTGAAAATCCGGATAACGGGTTTGATGCATTGCGCTTCATTAAGTAAGTGCTTACTTAGTTTCTAAATAGTTGTCAAGTGTTTTTTCAAGTGAATATTGTTTTGCGGGATGTACAAGGTGTTTATTCGTGTAACCCGTTGATACGGCTTGCAATGATTCAGACGGGTCGCAGCGATGAAAACGAGCGATCGTTCTATTTTTCTTGACAGGTTTTTCGGCTTTCTATAATGCAGGGTATGTAAACCGGTTTCAAGACCTCTCCGAATGCTTAATCTCTTTGTCGGGCCGGAGAGGGCAATCCCCGACATGTTATCAAAGCGCGCCGAAAATTCCGCCTGCCGGCAGGGGATTTGAACTCTTCAACCTGCCGCGGCCTCCGGCATGATGAAAGGGGTTGAAACCGGTTCCAATCATCGATCATGAAAAAAGCAGTGGAGGGTCTTGTGTCATGGATTTAATACGGCTGGAGCAGGAATTGAAAAAAAATGGTGAAATTGTTGTTGATAAATTACAGGAATATGCGGAAAAGGCAGGAGAAAAAAATTTCTTTTATTATGGAGAAGAAGACCGGTATGTGACATTTTCGGAGTTCAACAAGCTCACCAACCGTATCGCCCACAGCCTGCAATCCATGGGGGTGAAAAAGGGGGACAGAATCTCTCTGTTTTTGATGAACCCGCTGATTACCGGCCTTGCCATGTTCGGCATCTGGAAAGCCGGAGCGATTTTCTGCCCGATCAATTTTAATTACAAGGGGCGGCTTCTTTCATATCAGATCAACGATACAAAGCCGAGACTGCTCATTACGGAAAGCGGCCGGGAGCCGGAGATCAACAGCATAAAAGAAGAGATCGTTGGGATTCCGGTTTTTGTTCATGAGCCCAAAAAAGGGGATCATGATTATGTTGCCGCGAATGCCGGCCTGACTCTGGACAGAAAGTTCAGATGTTTCCGATTTGAAGAGCTTCTTCAGGGGGAAACAGCAGACCTGAAAACCGATATCGAATATAAAGACACGGCAAGCATTATTTATACTTCCGGAACAACAGGACCTGCAAAAGGCGTTGTACAGTCATTCCGCTGGCTGCAGAACTACTGTTTTTACTTCATCAAATTTCAGCACCCCGACGATGTCATCTACAACGATCTGCCGCTTTACCATGTGGGCGGCGCATTCGCGAACGTCGCGCGGGCCGCCTGGAGCGGGTGCATGGTTGCGGTGTGGGACCGGTTCAGCCCCAATGACTTCTGGCAGAGAATCGAGAAGATCGGGGCAACCTCAGCCACCCTGCTGGACATCATGATGCCCTGGCTTCTGATTCCGGAGGAAACCCCGAAAGATAAATACAACACCCTGAAACATGTCCACATGCAGCCGCTGCCGGAATACCATCATCAATTCGCGAAACGGTTCGGGATCGATCTGGTAACATCCGGATACGGGCAGACAGAGTCCGGAGCCGGTTTTGTCGGAATCATCGATGAATTCGGTGATGAAGAAGGGACGCCAAAGGAGCTTTACAAGGGATTGTCAAAAGAGGAATTCAAGAGAAGGGCACAGGATCTGGGCCTGTCCATTATTTCAGGGGATGCGAAAATTAAAAAAGGGTATATGGGAAATGCGAGTGTTTTGCTCGAGGCCGCCATTCTGAATGAAAATGACAGGATTCTTGGGCCGAATGAGCATGGCCAGCTGGCATTCCGGAGCAGGCTGCCTTTTTTTCTGTTTAACGAATATTTTAACAAGCCGGAAGCGACGGCGGAAACATATCGGAATCAGTGGCTTCATACCGGAGACGCGGCATACAGGGATACGGACGGGATCTATTATTTTGTTGACCGGATGGGCGGATTTATCAGAACCAGGGGGGAAAACATATCCTCCTACCAGATAGAGGACATCATCAACAGCCATCCCAAAGTCAGTGTTTGCGCCGCGTTTCCTGTTCCTGCCGCGGAAGGTCTCGAAGATGACTGCGTTGTTTATATTGCGGTAATACCGGGAGAAAAACTGGAGGAGAAGGAGATCAGGGAATGGATCAAGTCTGAGATGCCGAAGTTCATGTGGCCGAAGCATATTCGTTTTGTTGATGTGATGCCCCAGACGCCGACCTACAAGATTGAAAAGTATAAGCTGAAAAAACTATTTTTAAGTGAACCATAGCGCCCGCGTACAGCAGCGGAAACCTCGGCAATCGCTCAAACCGGAAAAAAATCTGAGTGAATTAAGAAAATGGCGAAAACCGGAAAGGAAGGAGACAGACATGACACAAAAAACTGTATATGAACAGCTTGCAGAATTGATCGGAGCCGGAGGCTCATCCATCATTCCCGAGATTTTCAAAATGCTCGCGGATGAGAAAGAGGCCGCTGTTTTACTTGCCGCTTCACCGCCTGCCACGGTTGGCGAGATTGCCGAAAAAACCGGCATGCCCGCGGGTGATGTGGAAAAGATGATTGACCCTTTATTCAAAAAGGGGCTTCTTTTTATATCCGGAAAACCAGGAGAAACCCGGTACTACAGGGTTCGAACTCTTTTCCAGTTCCATGATTCAACGATCGTTACGGAAGGGGTCTCCCAGGAATTCTATGATCTCTGGAAGAAGTATCACAGGACGGAATTCAAGACGTTTTTCAAGAGTGTCGAATCGATCCTGGACAAGTCGGCCGTGCGGGTCATACCGGTTAACATCGCCATCGATTCCAGCACCCGGATTTCACCGTTTGAAGACGTAAAAAGATATGTGGATGAAGCGCAAAACCTGGCGGTAACCAAATGCACCTGCCGGGTGATTGACGGTTCCTGCGGAAAACCGGTTGAGGTCTGTATCCAGATTAACCGTGCCGCTGATTATGCGCTTCAACGCGGTACCGGGCGAAAGCTCAGCAAGGAAGAAGCGGTTGAATTGCTGAAAATGTGCGAACAGGTGGGTCTTGTGCATACGGTATTCAACAATCGGTCTCTGGGGCATATCATCTGCAACTGCTGCAACGACTGCTGCATCAACTGGCCCGGCCCCAGAACTTCAGCTGTAAATTTCGCCGCTCCCAGCCGGTTTGCAGCCGTGGTTGATCCTGAACGCTGCTCAGGCTGTGAAACCTGTCTTGAGAGGTGCTATTTTGAAGCGATCACCATGGAAGACGGCATCGCGCAGATCCATCAGGAAAACTGCATGGGCTGCGGCCTCTGCGCGGTAACCTGCCCGGATGAAGCAATCACCCTGTCTGAAATCCGAAATGAGGATTTTATCCCCGGATAGCAAGGTGGTGTAAAAACAGCAAAGCCGCATTTTTGAAACCCCCGGAGCCTGACGGCCGGGGGTTCATTTTTGTTGACACCCATAGGTCTTTACTCCATAATTTGCAGATAAAAGATTCCGATTCATATCCCTGTTCAGCCTTTGTCTGAAAACTGATGATTTTATTTTACGCATGCCGGGACGCAGCTGCCATCCTTCTTGAAACATGGAAATGTCATGGTGTAGATGACCGGTTGAACCAGCGCAACAGAAAGAACGGATATGCTGAAACAAGAGTTTGAAGGCATTGTAAAACAGATTAGCCGGGTGATTCTGGGCAAAGAAGAGCAGGTCCGGCTGGCATTGACCTGCCTGTTTGCGGGAGGCCATCTTCTGATTGAAGACCTTCCCGGGATCGGCAAAACAACACTGGCCAAGGTGCTTGCCAAATGTCTGGGCCTTGATTTTCAGCGCATTCAGTTTACCAGTGACATGCTCCCCGGCGACATCCTCGGGATTTCGATATTTGAGCAGAAAAGCAGCTCCTTTATTTTTCATCCCGGACCCATATTCACCAATATTCTGCTGTCGGACGAGATTAACCGGGCAACGCCAAAAACCCAGAGCGCCCTCCTCGAAGCAATGGAAGAACGCCAGGTCACGGTGGAAGGAAAAACCAGAAGGCTGAAGATTCCTTTTTTTGTCATCGCGACTCAGAATCCCCTGGATCAATCCGGAACCTTCCCGCTGCCTGAATCACAACTCGATCGGTTTCTGATGCGGATCGAGATCGGTTATCCGGGAAGGGCGGCTGAAAAGAGACTCCTGAAAGGCGAAGCAAGCAAACAGATGCTTTCCTGCGTTGAAACCTGCCTGAAAGGTGAAGAGGTGCTGGAAATCCAGAACCGGATCGATGGCGTTCACACATCCGACGCACTTCTGGATTATCTTCAGGATCTTTTGTATTTTACCCGGACATCATCCAAATTTAATGTCGGGCTTTCTCCCCGTGCGGGTTTGTCCATTCTTCAAGCCGGGAAATCATTTGCATTTCTTCATGGAAGGGATCATGTTCTGCCGGAAGATCTGCAAAAAGTCATGCCCTGGGTTGTCAACCACCGGTTACGGTCCAGAGATGATTTAAGAGAGTTTCCAATAGACCGGCTCATGGCCATTCTTTCGGAAGTTCCTGTTCCGTGATGAAAACCATATTGAAAAGATCGGCTGTCAGGGATCGTCCGGTTTCTCCCCCTGTTGTGTTGACACGGAAACATATTTTTATCTTACCCACCCGTTACGGATATCTGTTTATCGTCCTTCTGCTTGCGATGCTGATCGGATCGATCAATTACAACAACAACCTCGGATTCCTCCTGGTTTTTCTTCTGGGGAGCATGGGGATTGTTTCACTGTTAACCACATTCAAGAACATTTCGGGCATACGGATCGTATCGTTCTGGGCAACACCGGTTTTCGCGGGCGAAACAGCCGTATTTGAACTTCTTGTCCGGGTCGACAAACTCGGCCGATCAGCGGTAAGATTCAAGTTTTCAGGTCAGGAGAGTTCGGTCCAGGCCGATCTTGCCGAACAGGAGGACAACCGGGTCAGGAGACCTATGCCGGCACCGGAAAGAGGGCTTTTGAAACCGGGTGCGCTTTTTGTTTCCTCCATTTATCCGCTTGGCCTTTTCCGTGCCTGGTCAAGGATCATGCCGGATCTGCACTGTCTTGTCTATCCAAGGCCGCTTCCCGGAGCATTTAAACCGGAAACAGGCTTCTCCCGGAGCGGAAATGCCGGAGGCGATTCAGGTCCCGGCGTCGATGATTTCCAAGGGCTGACATCCTACCAGCCCGGTGATTCGCTGCGGCACATATCCTGGAAAACCTTTTCCAAGGGGCAGGGACTGTTTACAAAACGGTTTGAAGGAGATTCCGGGACGACCGCACTGCTTGACTGGTTTTCAATCCGGGCGAAAGACACGGAGAAAAAACTTTCCATCATGAGTGGTATGGTTCTGAAAGCCCATGAAATGAATATGGAATACGGGCTTAAACTGCCCGGGACCGAAATTGAACCTGACTGGGGAAATGCCCATAAGCACCAATGTCTGAAGAGTCTTGCCCTGTTTCAAAATGATGAAGAAAACAGAAAGTAAACATGTCGAACTGCTGATCAGCGCTCTTTTTGTCGCCATGATTCCGCATATGCCCAGGCTTCCTTTCTGGATTGTTTTCTGGTGCCTGCTGTTATGGGGATATGTGATTCTGGCCATCCGGAAAAGCCTGCCATGGTCGGCGCTTCGATTTCGGTACGTGCTGCTCGGGTTGGGTTTTGTCGGAATTTTGATTACATCCGGAAGCCAATTCGGCGGCAGCACCTACCTCGGCCTCCTTGCGATCATGGCGAGCCTGAAGCCAATGGAGATACGTTCTCACCGGGACGAGATGGTTACGATTTTTCTGGCCTATTTCATCATCATCACCAGCCTGCTGGAGTCGGAATCCCTTTTGATCACGCTGTACATGCTTGTATCGGTGTTTTATACAACAGCCGTTCTCATCCATATTCATCAGCCGGGAGGGAACCTGAAGAGTACGTTTGCATTGTCCTTGCGGATCATGGCCCAGGCCTTCCCATTAATGGTGATTCTCTTTTTTCTGTTTCCGAGAATTGAGGGAAGTTTCTGGGGGCTTTCCCGAAAACACACGGCCAGATCCGGATTTTCAGACAGCCTTTCTCCCGGAGATATATCAAGACTGGTACTCAGCGACGAGGTCGCTTTCAGGGCCCGGTTTGACGAGGCAATTCCAAAACCGGAACACCTTTACTGGAGGGGACTGGTGCTCTGGAATTTTGACGGCAGAAAATGGTCTGCCGGAATCAACGTTCCCAGACAGGTGGCTCCGGTTTCGGGCAAGAGGCTTGTCTCGTATCATATTTCTCTTGAACCCCATGGCAATAAATGGCTTTTTGCTCTTGACCTGCCGGTGTCGAAAGAGGGGAGGGTGAGTCTGTTCGGAGATCATACGCTCCGGTACTGGAGAAATCTGAGGCAGCGGGTTCGCTACAGTGCATCGTCTGTGCTGGATTATCAGACAGGTCCGCTGAAGGGGTGGGAAAGGGAAGCGGTCCTTTCTCTACCGGAAGACGGGAATGCGGAAGCCCGGAAACTGGCCGAAAAATGGAGAGATGCGGCAGGAAGTCCGGAAGAGATTGTTGAATCAGGCCTTGATTTTTTTCGGACAAATCCATTTGTTTATACCCTGAAGCCTCCTCTTCTGGGGAAAGATCGGATCGATGATTTTCTTTTCCGGAAGCGAAAAGGCTATTGTGAGCATTATGCTTCAACGTTTGCCTACCTGATGCGTGCCGCCGGTGTCCCGTCGAGGGTGATCGCGGGATATCTTGGCGGAGAGCCGAATCCATATGGAGATTTTATTGTCGTGCAGCAGATTCATGCCCATGCATGGGTAGAGGTCTGGCTTCCGGAAAGAGGCTGGATCAGGATCGATCCCACGTCAACCGTTGCCCCGGGAAGGATCGAAATGGGACCTGCCGGCGCACTTTCGGCGGAAGACCTTCCGGATTCCCTTGCGGAAGGAAGATATGGCGGATTTCATTCCTTCAGACTGGAGGTAAGGTATGGATGGGAGGCACTCAACAATCAATGGGATATATGGTTTGCCGGATATTCTTCCCTGGAACAGCAGGCTTTTCTGGAGAAGCTGGGCGTGAAAACCGGTACGCTTGCGGGAAGGATCAAGGCGCTGTTGCTCCTGACCGGTTTGATTTTGCTTCTGGTCATTGTTTTCCTGATATGGCAGTTCAGGAGGACAACCGCTTCCAGAGATTTGACCCGGATAGCCTATGCAAGATTCTGCGCAAAGCTTGACAGCATCGGTATCTCAAGACCTCCGGCTCAAGGGCCGGTTGATTTTGCCGGAAAAGTCCGCTCCATCAAAAAAAATCTGGCGCCGCAGGTTGATGAGATCACCGGGCTTTATACACGGCTTCGCTATGCCGGGGAAACCGATAAGGAGCTCTTGAAGA
>CAZOEW010000058.1:0-18471 GCA_964578935.1 uncultured Desulfobacterales bacterium
GTGGTGAGTTGGAAAGTCATTTTTACCAAGCAGGCTCAAAAAGACGCGAAAAAATTATCCGCCTCCGGCCTCAAGGCAAAGGCCGAGCAATTAATAGAAATCCTACGAGACAATCCCTATCAGACACCGCCTTTCTACGAAAAGCTTGTCGGGGATATAGTTGGTGCTTATTCCCGCCGTATTAATATCCAGCATCGGTTGGTTTATGAAGTGATAGAGAATGAAAAAATAGTGAAAGTCATCCGAATGTGGACTCATTATGAATAGCTGAGCAGAACAATTCCTTTCAGTCCGACTCGCTTCGCTTGCGACTGAAGGCCATCGTTGAGGTTTCCCTTTATAGCTACTGAAAAAATGCTTCCCTAAAAATCCGATATCTAACCTTTGATAGCCGTAACAAACGGTTATTTTTCCGCACACCGAGTTGCATGCGGTTCAACCCTTGTCAGAACCGATTTTGATTTGTTCAAAGAAATGCTGCTGCATTTTTCTGCATGGCATG
Organism: uncultured Desulfobacterales bacterium; assembly: GCA_964578935.1. Classification (GTDB taxonomy): domain Bacteria; phylum Desulfobacterota; class Desulfobacteria; order Desulfobacterales; family SURF-7; genus JAQYVL01. The sequence continues at coordinate 503 of CAZOEW010000058.1, forward strand.
AAAATCTGTTTCGGTCAGGCCCGCGCCAAGAACCACGCGAAGCGCCTGGCTGCTGCTGATCATATCGCCTGGTGCATGGGTATCGGTGTTGATCACAAGCCCGGCTTCATGTTTTTTCGCGAGCGCCGCCACATGGCCGTTTGTCAGGGAGTGCCCTTTGCGGGCGGATATCTCAAGCAAAATTCCTTTTTTTTTCGCGGCAAGTACTTCCTCTTCTGAGATCAGGCCCGGGTGCGCGAGGATGTCGATGTCTGATTCAAGCGCGGCCCTGTTCGTTCCCGAAGCAACCGGCTCCACGATGGTTTCGCCATGAACGATGATGATTTTCGCCCCCAGCTTTCGAGCTGTTGCGGCAATGCCGGCGATAAACTGCGGGGGCACATGGGTAATTTCAATTCCGGGAATGACCGTTATCCCCATAACGCGGTTGAGTTCAGCCGCGACCTTGACAATCCTTGGAATGATGAAGTCGATATTGGATGAATCTCCGTGGTCTGTCAGACCGATCGCTTTGAGCCCCGCGGCTTCCGCCCGTCTTGCCAGTTCAGAAGGGATAAGAACTCCGTCACTGAAAATTGAATGTGTATGAAGGTCGATCATTTTTTATGGCTCACTTTTTGGGGTTATACATCGTGTGTGCTGCCGTGCACGGCAGCGCTTTTTCGGATCGTAAAAAAGCTTTTTTGAGTCGGCAATTTTTTTACGCTATACCTTGTACTTTCCAAAATCTTCCGGTGAGAGCTTTTCCAGGTATTCGGCCCACTTCTTTCCTTCTTCGCTATCGTCAACGATTTCATGCTTCAGATCTTCGGTCTTGAATTTACTGAGGACCTTGTCATCGACAAAAATCGGTGCCTTGAAACGAAGCGCAAGGGCAATCGCATCACTGGGTCTGGCATCCATGGAAAAGTTTTTTTCTCCGGACATAAAAAAGATTTTGGCGTAGAAGGTGTTGTCTTTCAGGTCGCATACCTCGATTTTTACCAGATCGACATTCATAAGGCCCATAAAATTCCGGAAAAGATCATGGGTCATGGGACGGTCGAAATTGATCTCCTGAAGCACCGATGCAATAGAGGTGGCCTCAAGCAGCCCGATCCAGATGGGAATCGAGTACTTGTCATCAGCAGACTTTAGAATCAGGATCGGTGTGTTGGATGCCTGGTCAAGCGTCAGGCCTGCAATACGCACTTCATGCAGCATAGCTCTTGTCTCCTTTCAGGTCATGAGATGATTCTTTGTGTTCAACCGGTTTGCCCCACAAAGAATGGGCCAATGCGCGAATAATCTTAATGTTGATTGTTTTTCCGGGAACAATTTCCGCTCCGGCGATATCTTTTTCATCGAACGAAAAATTTACAATTTTGTTGGTTGAAGTCCGGCCTGTCCATCTGTTGTCTGTGCCGCTCTCCTCTGAACCCGTTTCAACCTGTTTTTTGCCCGGCCCTTCCACGAGAACCGGCTCAACGGTCCCTACAAGCGCTTCATTTTTTTCTTTTGTATATCGTTTCTGAAGATTCAGCAACCGCTGCAGCCGTTCTTTTTTTTCAGGTTCACTGACTTTATCCGGGAATCTTACAGCAGGAGCGTTTGGACGGTCCGAATAAACAAACGCAAAAAGGCCATCGAATCGCACTGTTTTTACAAGATCCAGGGTATCTTCAAAGTCGGCTGCCGTCTCACCCGGAAATCCGACAATCATGTCCGATGTTATCGCGATATCCGGACAGGAGTGTCGAAGTTTTTCAATGATCGCAAGGTAATGATCCCTTGTATACTTGCGATTCATTTTTTTCAATATCCGGTCTGAACCGGATTGAACCGGCAGATGGATATGATTGCACAGTTTATCAAGGTCTTTAAAGGAGCGGATAAGCTCCTCCGAGATATCCTTGGGGTGTGACGTGGTAAAACGGATACGTGACAGGCCATTGATTTCATTTGCCATGGAAAGAAGTTCGGAGAATGAGCACAGGCCTTCCTTTGTTCCATAGCTGTTGACATTCTGCCCGAGTAGGGTTACTTCACGCATGCCTGAAGAGACATATGTTTTGATTTCATTGAGGATCTCATCAGGCGGCCTGCTGATTTCCCTCCCCCGTACATACGGCACGATACAGTATGTACAGAAGTTGTCACATCCGCGCATGATGGTTACAAAACCGGAAACCGGAGCGCTCTCTTCAAAAATTTCAGAAGGCTGGACAGGTTCGATCGTATCTGTCAATGCGGCGTCAACAATCCGGCATCGTGTTTTTTCAATTTCCATGATCTGTTCAGGCAGTCTCCCGATGGCATGAGTGCCAAAAACAATATCCACAGACGGAACTCTTTTTAAAATCGCTTTTCCTTCCTGCTGCGCCAGACAGCCGCCAACGCCGATAATAAGATCCGGTTTTTTCCTTTTCAGGGCAGCGAGCCTTCCCAGAAAGCTGAATGCTTTCTGTTCCGCTTTTTCACGTACGGTGCAGGTGTTTACAATGACAAGATCAGCTTGTTCGGCAGAGGATGATTCCTGGTATCCGATAGAGCGCAGGCCGGATATGATTCGACTGGAATCATAGACGTTCATCTGGCATCCTATCGTATTGATAAATAAATATTTGGGTTCCATAAGACTGTTTCATACCGGGCAGATCAAAAGAAATCAACCTCGATGGCTTCGTAAAAAGTCCGATTGCTTTATCGCGCTTCATCCCCCGCCAGTCGTCAGGTGAGTTAACTGATTATCATTACGCGGGATTTTTGCGTCTTGAACTTTTTTCTTTATTTTAAACAGGTTAACTTTTTACGAAACCGTCCATCTCTTCAATCATGATTTCATGTTTAAGCCCCTGGAGGATCTCTTCCGCGTCTTGAATACATCCCGGGGCAATGGTAATGGAGATGATCCCTTCAAGAGAATCCAGGGTGGTGACGACAGCCAGGCCGTCATACGCCTCCAAAATGAATTTCAGATAGGAGATCTCCTTGCGATCTATCCGGTAATATCTTGTTATTGTTTCCAAATCACTTCATTCCTTTACGCAGAACCAGCAGATTTTGATGATTTTAATTCACCAGATGCATTTCCGCGGAGGCTTTTTAGAACGGGACTCAAAACCTCCTTCCGGGTTGAATCTCTTTGTTAGCGCGAGGAGTTCGACTCTCAAAATATTACATATAATCCTGCGGTTAAACTCCTCACTCCGCCGCAACCTTGGGTCCAATTGAAAGTTTTGAAATCCGTTCTCGTGGAACAGCAGCAAAAAAAGGGGAAAAGGAAATCTGTTTTTAAAAGAGTAGCATTAAATTTTTCATTTGATCAATAAAAAAAGAGCGCATTTTTAGGTTGTCGGAAAACAGTGAATAAGGTAATCGATCTTTCATGGAAAAAAAGTGGAAAATATTACAACCGGATCTGCGGGAAGTAACCCGGATCAGTCGTAGGTTGAAGTGCAGCCCGGTCATGGCGACTGTTCTGGCAAATCGCAATGTTGTGTCTCCGGAAGATACGGTTGCTTTTTTTGATTCATCATTTCAGAGAGTAAGCTCTCCTTTCTGTGTCAAGGATATTGAAATTGCAGTAGACAGAATCTGCGCAGCCATCCACAACAGAGAGAAAATATTGATTTTCGGTGATTATGATGTGGATGGCATCACGGCGACCGCGATTCTGGTTAAATTTTTTATCGAGGCTGGTGCGGAGGTGTCCTATTATATACCGCATCGCACCTCGGAAGGCTATGGAATGCGCCATCAGCACATTTCAGATGTCGCGGTTCCGGGGAATATCGGTCTTATTGTTACGGTTGACTGCGGCATTTCCAGCCATGACGCGATCGAGGCCGCAAATGCCGCCGGAATAGACGTGATTGTCACGGATCATCACAGAGTGACCGAAGAGCTTCCCGGCGCACTGGCCGTCATAAACCCCAACCGTTCTGATTGTGAATCCGGATTGTCCCATCTGGCAGGGGTGGGGGTTGCATTTTATCTTCTGATCGCGGTTCGAAAAAAACTGCGCGAAATGAAACACTGGAATGCCGGTCCGGAACCGAATTTGAAAGACCTGTGTGATCTGGTGGCATTGGGAACCATCGCCGATCTGGTCCCTCTGAAAGCGGAAAATCGCATACTGGTAAAAAACGGCTTGGAGGTTATGCGCCAGGGAAAACGGGCTGGAATCCAGGCCCTGATTGAACTGTGCAAGCTTGAGAAAAAACCGATCGAACCGGACGATATCGCGTTCAGGCTGGCTCCCCGGCTGAATGCCGCAGGCAGAATGCGCCATGCAAACCTTGCACTTGAACTGCTGCTTACCGACGACGCCGGCGCTGCCGTCAGGATGGCCAGGGATCTCGGGCAGTTGAATCTCAGCAGGCAGATCATTGAAAAAGAAATCCTTGACGATATTGAAAAGATTTTACATGACTCTCCCGCGATACTGGACAGGCAAACCATTGTGCTTTCGCACGGGACCTGGCACGCGGGGCTTCTTGGAATCGTTGCTTCAAGGATTGCCGGGCGTTTTTACCGTCCGGTTGTTCTGATCTCTGAAAAAGAAACTCCCTGCAAAGGCTCGGCCCGGGGAATACCGAACCTGGATCTGTATCGGCTGCTTGAATCATGCCAGGGCTGCCTTGAAGGGTTCGGAGGGCATAACATGGCTGCCGGATTGACGATCCGGCCGGAGAATATCGACCGCTTCCGGGAAGCGTTTGAGGAAACCACCCGAAAAACAGTTCAGGATGAGATTTTCGCGCCTACCCTTTTAATAGACAAGGAGCTTACGCTGAATGAGGTTTCAGACCGGTTAATGGATGAGCTTGAATCTCTCCAGCCGTTTGGTATCAGCAATTCGGAGCCGTTATTCATGGCAAGGGATGTCCGGGTTTATTCCTCTTCCCTGGTGGGCAAAAACCATCGCCGCATGCAGCTTTGCCAGTCCAATGGAAAACCGGTGAACAGTATCCAGTTCAATGTCCGGCCTGAGTCTGCACAACTGGAACGGTTTGGCAGAATGGCTTTTTATTTGCGCCGGAACCACTGGAACGGCCAGAAGACCGCGCAGGTGGTTGTCGAGGATGTGGCCGGAAAATGAAACAGTTTCAGTTCCTGATCCATTTCGTCCAGAAGCATCCCAGGATTACCTTGCTGCTGGTCATGATTGTCAGCCTGCCCCTTGCTTATTTTTTCAGCCGCCAGACCCACAACAACCATGTGGAGATCTTTTTTCAGCCGGATGATCCCCGTTACGCGGCTTATCGTGAATTTCAGGAAACGTACGGCAACGAAGAATTTGCGGTAATCGCCATACAGGGGGACATATTCCGGAATAAAACGCTTCACATTATCCGCAAGATGACCGCTCAAATCGAAAATATTTCCGGGGTGGAACGGGTGAACAGCATCACGAGCATGGAAGAATTCACCGGTTCCGAGGATACGGTCTTTCTGGAAAAAATTATTCCCGAAGGAACGCTGACAGGGGAGCAGTTGAAGGCTGCACAGGATCGTGCATACAGCAATAAAATTCTCCGAGACAGCCTGCTGTCCGGTGATGGCCTGATGACCGCCCTGCACGTGGAACTGGAAGCGATGAGCGAGCGGGAAAAACACGCGGCGGTCAGAGAGATCGTTCGCGTCTCAAAGTCCATTGCAGGCAATCATTTCAAGCTATACTGTTCCGGCCTTACCCTGGTTGAGGTCGAGCTGAACCGGCTTTCCGAGTCTGATTTTATCCTTTTCATCCCGGTCATTTTTGTCCTGATTTTTATCTTCATTGTCATTCTGCTTCGCCAGATGGTTCTGGCTGTCCTTTGCCAGTTGAACCTGTTTGTCATTCTGATATGGGGCATTGGTTTTTTTGTGTTATGCGGTGAAAAGTTCAACATGGTGACAACGGTTTTGGGGGCTGTTGTTCTGGCCATTGCCATTGCGGACTCCATCCATATCCTTTCCCATCTTCAGGACCGGTTTCAGCGTCATGGATCACAGGTGGTTCCGGCAACCGTAGATACCATCAAAGAGGTTTGGTTCCCGTGCCTGTTAACCAGTTTAACCACCGGCGCCGGCTTTATATCCTTCACGGCGAGCGATATCCGTCCGGTATGGATTCTGGGTCTTTTCACCGCCATCAGTGTGATGTTCGCGTTTCTGCTCTCCGTGACAGCTCTACCGGCGCTGCTGATCGTCATGAAAGAGCGCGTTGCCCGGTCATTTGAAAAAAAATCGCGGAAACAGAAACCCTCGATCACCAATGAAAGGTTTACGCGGGCTCTTTCCTGGATCGGCGCGTTTACAATCCAACAGAAGACCGGTCTGTGTGTCCTTTTTTTGATTGCAACCGGGATCGCCGTCGCCGGCATGGTTCAGATCAAATTTGAAACCAACACCATGAAGTATCTTCCGGACGACAACCTCTTTAAATCCGACCTGACAATTATCGAACAACACTTTGGCGGCACCATCCCGTTTGTTATTCTGATCCAATCAAAGTCGGGCAGGGAGTTCTCGGATCCTGCGGCAGTCCGGATGATCGATACCATCCAGACCGATCTTTTACGGGAAATTCCGCAATTTACCGGTGTCTTCTCCATTGCCGATTATATGAAGGAGTTCAATAAGGCTTTCAACAATAACGATCCGGCTTTTTACACGATTCCGGAAAATCAGACCGATATCGCAGATGCTTATGAACTTGGTGATCCAGAGATCCTCGACCGGATTATCACTCCGGATCACAAAGAGGTCTGTATGGTTTTCCGCTCCATATGGGATTCCAACGAAGCAGCTTATACAATGAATGATCGTGTCGCAGCCTATCTGAAGTCCGCACTCGGGAACGACTACAGCTATGTGCATACCGGTCTTTCAGCCCTTTATCTGACAATGGACAAACATATACAGGAAAGCCAGATCAAAAGTTTTTTCCTGGCCTTCATCATCATCTTTTTCATGATGCTGTTTGTATGCCGGAACTTTAAACTCGCGCTGATTTCCATGATTCCCAATCTTTTCCCCATCGCCGTTACGCTGGGTATTATGGGGTGGTTCAACATTCCGCTCGATGTCGCTACAACCATGATTGCCAGTGTCACGATCGGCATCGCGGTAGATGATACGATTCATTTTGTAATCTGGCTGCGCAAAAATTGCTCCCGCTGCCGGGATGTCAACACAGCCATTGTTCAAACCTTTATGGATGTCGGCAAGCCGATCTGTATGACCACACTGATTCTATTTTCCGGCTTTTTTGTTCTGGTCCTGGGCAGTGTTCTGCCGACCAAAGCCTTTGGTGTATTGACCGCTTTCTCCATGTTCTTTGCGCTGCTCGGCGATCTTTTTGTCCTTCCCGTGCTGATCTTGATTTTCAAGCCGAAATTGCCTGCTCTTGAAGAGGGGTTTGGCCTGGAAGGCCGGGGCGAAAAAGCGCCGATGCCCGGCTTTTCCAGATAAAACCTCACTTTCGTTAAAACGATCTTATCCTTCCCGCACGGTTTAACCTGTTGAAAAATCAGACAGTGCTGTAGGGAAATGCATCACTTTGGATAACCATTTGTAAAAATAAAAATAAAAATCAATTCTTGCACCGATACAACAGGAGGGATGCCTGCGCTATGATGGATTCTCCAACAGTTTCATCGAAAAGGGGCTTTTGTTCTGTTCAAGAGGGGTCAAGATAGATAATTTTATAAATTCAAATAGATATATTCAAAATCAGCCTTTTCCGGAGGACTGGCACACCCCTTGCTCCTATCAAGTACCAAACACCAGAAAAAAGAATGGATCGTATCTTATAACCGATGAATAAGGAGCAGGGAGATGACACAGGAAACCAATGAAAAACAGCGAAGCCACCTGGGATATGGATCAACTTACAGAAAGGGCGGCAAGCAGGATCTCGCGGGCGGATTGGAAAACAGGGCGGTTCTTGGCGGCCAGGTCTGGATGGTATCACCGGATAAGGACGCAAAGGCGATGAATCCCTGTATCTGGATGCAGGCCGGAGCCGTAAAATTTAAAACCTGCAATAATTACTATGACTGCACAACCTGTAAATATGATTTCGGCATGCAGAGCAAGGTGCAGAGCGGCAAGCAGATGAGCTGGCAGGATGCCATGAGAAGAAGACCGGCACTTGACCGGATCTGCCGCCACAGCCTTACGAACCGTATTGAAAAACGATCCTGTGCCTATGATTTCCAGTGCGGAACGTGCGATTTCGATCAGTTTTTTGAAGATGTCTGGACGTCAAAGATCGGAAGCGTCCCGTTTGAAATGAAGAAGGTCCGGGGGATAGACCTCCCTGCCGGGTATGGCTTTCACAAAGGGCATACATGGGCCAGAATCGAAAGCGGCGGATTTATCCGGATTGGGCTGGATGACTTTGCCATGAAGCTGTTCGGAAAAGCAGATGCGTTTGATCTGCCTTTGATGGGCAAGGAGCTTGATCAGGGCGTTCCGGGCTGGGGTCTGAAGCGGAAAGAACATACGGCTGATGTGCTTTCCCCGGTAGGCGGCGTCATAACGGAAGTCAATGCCGGCGTAAGAGAGAATCCCGAGATAGCCGGAAGAGAACCCTTCGGAGATGGATGGCTTTTTGCAGTCCGAACACCGGACGTAAAAAAGACCATGAAAGAGCTGATGGATGATTCGGAAAGCCTCAACTGGATCAATCAGGAAATCGATATCCTGGAAACGATGATCGAAGGTGTCGCAGGCCCGCTGGCAGCGGATGGCGGGTACCTGACAAATGATATCTATGGCGCGATGCCTGAACTGGGCTGGAATAATCTTGCAAAAACGTTTCTCAAGACCTGATGTTGAATAACCATGAGGTTGAGTTTGTCTGGAGGAAAAAAATGGAATCCGCAGGATTAAGAATTCGGGAGAGCAACAAACCAATGCAATGTGTATGGATGCAGGCCGGAGTGGTTCGCAAAAAATTGTGCAGCATGGATTTCGATTGTGCTGCCTGCCATTTTGACAAAGCCATGATGCGGGTTTCGGAAGAGAATCGGAGACTCAGGAAAAAAGGTCAGGCCCCGGAAGGTAAACGAGGTGGAATACTGTTCTGGAAAGAAAAGATGAAGGAGCAGCCTTTGGGGCAAAGGCCCTGCCTGCATTATATGAAAAGGCGGATCCAGTATCGAATGTGCACGAATGATTATAAGTGCGGGAATTGCGATTTTGATCAATATTTTCTGGATCAGCATACCGTGCATACGGTAGTGAAGCCGATCGATGTTCTGGATGTCCAGGGTTTTAAAATTCCGCAGGGATATTATCTTCATCGAGGTCACGCGTGGGTGAAAATCGAAGAGAATGCGGAAGTACGGATCGGACTGGATGATTTTGCGCTGCGCATGCTCGGCCCTCTTGATGAAATCAGTGCTCCCCTCATCGGCAAGAAAATCTCCCGGGAGCAGAAGAGCATTCTCTTAAAACGAAAAGGGCACAGCGCAATGGTGCTTTCCCCGGTAAGCGGCGTTGTCACGGCGCTGAACACGAATCTGATGTCTGAGGGTAAAAAAGCAAACAGCGATCCGTATACCGAGGGATGGGTTATCCGGGTCCATGCGGACAATCTTCGTGATGATCTGAAGAAGTTGATGATCGGAGGTGAAGCCAAGGATTATCTGGCAGGGCAGATCGATCAGCTTTATAAAGTAATCGAAGAGGAGGCCGGCCCGCTTGCCGCAGATGGAGGGCAGCTGGGATACGATATTTTCGGAAGCCTGCCGGACACCTCATGGGACCGTCTTGCAGTCGAGTTTCTGGAATAATATTACGGAGGGCTGTTCCTGCCGCGAATTCACTTTTTATTCTGTTGTTTTTTTCCCTTTGCGGCAAGCTTGTGATGCCAGCCCCAATTTTCGTAATATTCCCAGCCCGCGATGGCATTCAATTTCTTGACCTCTTCATCCTTTTTAAGGAGGTTCGCTCGAACAACATCGCCAATGGATAAAAGACCGAGAATTTTTTTGTCTCTGGTAATCAATATGTGACGAATATACAGACCCAGAAACATCTCCTGAAGCGTTATCAAAGGGGTATCAAACGCGACATCGATCACCGGAGAGATCATATACTCTTCCATTTTCGCTTTTCGTGGATCGAAATCCGGCTCAAGAAGGTTTCGCAGCAAGTCTCTTTCCGTCCAGATTCCAACGATTTTCTTCTTTCTGGTTACCAGGATCGCTCCGACTTTTTTCTCCACCATGATCTGTATCGCACTGAAAATGGTTTTATCATGCGCGATGGAAACGGTTTTATGTTGTTTTACGTTGAGTATGTCCTGGGCTGTGTGCATTTTAAGATCAGTCATTTAAACCTCCTCATCGTGTCAAACGGTAACGGTCAGACAACCATAACATATCAAAGCTTGTATAATAATGCGACCTGTTTTATATCATATCCCGAAATTTTCAAAACAGCATGCTTTCGAGCCGGCGTGTTATTACGGTTTTCCGGAACAAGGGATATGGCAAAAAAACGAGATAGCGTTCAGCAGTTCCAACTTGAACATTGGTCAAAGGACAAGCATGCGCGACGCAAACCAGATCACCGGGTCGTCCATGCCGTGTTTGATAGACTATCTGATATCGTGGCATCCAGCATAGAAAATCCGAGAAATTCCAGCGTGCTTGATGTTGGATGTGGAAATGGCTTTTTGCAATGGGCGCTGGAAAAACGGTTCGGGGCGATCGCAGGACTTGACTATTCGCAGCAGATGCTGGAAGTCAATCCGTGCAAAGAGAAGTATCTTGGTTCCTGCACGAACCTTCCATTTAAAGACAACAGTTTTGATGTTGCCGTTTCAGCGAATCTGCTTCACCATTTGACCGAACCTGACCGTATTCAATCTCTATCGGAAATGAGAAGGGTTGCCAGGCGGACGGTTGTTTCATTTGAACCGAACAGAAACAATCCATTCATGTTCGCATTCTCCCTCATCAGACCGGAAGAACGAATGGCATTGACATTCACTTCTTCGTATATGCGCAACCTGTTCAATCGGGCAGGATTCGCCGGAGTCCATGTGCATGTTGAAGGTTGGATCGTACCCAACAAAGCTCCTGTCTGGTATATACCGATTGGTCATGCTCTCGGCAGGACTCCCTTTCGAATGTTCGGGTTTGATATCTGCACGGTCGGAAAGGTGAAGAAACAGGATGAGTGAACCGGGAACAATGCCCGACATCAGCAGTCCTTGACAGGCAGCGCTCTTGCGCCTGTCGTTGAGGTTCCCCTCCGGAAATCTGAGCCGGCTTTTTGAAATTTCCCCGGATGCTTTTCAGTCGAAAGTATATAATCTGACAGGTGAGTTGCAAGGGAATACCGAAACGAATTTCAGAGACGGCAGGAGTCAATCCCGGCTGTTATGACGCATGAAGCTCCCAGACAAAATGGCACTCCCTGCTGCCATCTGCGATTCTTCGCCCCAGCCCATTTCGGTGAAAAGTCATCTGCTCCGGCAGGTACGAATTGAAAACAGCGTTGTCCACCTGGCAGACGATCGGCGTCAGCTCGGGTATTCCCAGTGATTCGGCGAGTTCGTGGTAGAGGCATCGCGTGATTTTGATTTCAAATTTGGTCCTGGTTTGTTCCACGATCTCCAATGTATTCCACCTTGTCGTGCCTGTTCGATTGATTTCAAGTTCCTGCTGGATAAAATTTTCAAAGGTTCTTTCTGCTCGAACCGTATCAAATAGAATGCTTTGTTTCGCGACACCGGCCGTCAATATCACCATTCGCATGACTTCAAATGCCTTCCGGGTTCCTATTGCCTTTTTTAAATTGATATACACCCAGAGCGGAAGAGCGATAAGGTTCACCAGCTCTTCAGGAAATCCGGGATCGATCTTTTTTTTCAAGCGGCGGACTGTGAGCGCGCAACGAAACAGAAACAATTTTGGAGATCTCATTTCCTTTTTTAACAGGTAAAGCAACAGGGGTGTTGTAATTTTTTTCATGTTGAATTCGTCCGGCATGTCAATCTCCTGATCTTCTATTTTTAATTGTTACTCCGGGTGATGTCTGATCATTGGATATGTTGCAGATCGGACTGTCGTTTGTTTATAACCTCTGTCAGGTTTTCTATCGGGAATGGAGAACCATGGGCTGGATAAATGATTTTTGCACCGTGATCTTTCATTTTCTGCCAGCTTTCAAACGTTTTGCTTTCATCGGTTATGAATATCGGGCGGTGTTCGCACATGCAGATATTCAGAAGATCCATGGCCGCATCCCCCACAAACGCTTTCCCATCCTTCAGAACAACGGTAACAGAGTCCTGGGTGTGGCCAGGGGTGTGAATGATTTTTCCGTCAATACCGATCTGCTGCAGCAGATCGGAATCATCGCCCGCAATGATATGATCCGCCTCTCTCAGAATTACGGGAGGGTAGGTAAATTCATGGAACATCCCATATGCCCCGATGAAGAAACGGACGCAGCCGTTCAAAGGTTTTGCTTCCTTATTGTATGTGCCCTGTTCCAGAAACGCCGCTGCGTCTTGATGAACGATCAGGCGTGCATCGGTATTGCCGACCAGCCTGGCGGCAAAACCGGCATGATCATCATGATGGTGCGTAAGCAGGATATAGTGGATATCGCTCGGCTCCAGACCCAGGTTCCGCAGAGAATCCGTAAAGTTTTCATATTCGTTGCTGTAGCTTGTGTCGATCAAGAGGTAGCCTTCTTTTGCCTGGATTAAATAGGAGTTGGTAAAGCCGGTTTGTATCGAGTAGATCCCGGGGTTGGATGCGATGATATCCGGCTTGGCAGCACAGCCTGTATTCATCGCCGACAGCAGGATGGCAGCGCCGATCATGACGGCTGTTTTCGGTGTCAATTGGAATTTTCGGAGTTTTCTCATTTTTCATTTCCTTTCATCAACGATAAGCCATTCATGTGAATGATCCTTTCGGCCGGATTAAATCGGTTGGATCTTTTGCACCCATTGCCCATTGGCCGTTCCGAACTCCCCATCACAATCCCGGCGAGGTTTTCATTTTTATTTGCTATTTCCCTCGGTTTGGTTTACGTGTTATGGATTAAAATAAAATGTGAACAATGTTCTTGTTTGATAGAACCAGAAAAAGCGGCGCCTGTCAATATAAATATGAACAGCGTTCTTCTTTTTATGGTTATCATCGTGTTTGAAAAAGCGATGCCGATACAGATCAAAAAAATGCCGGCAGGTGGTCATATCCATGAAAGAGGCTGATAAAAAGATTCGGACGCCCGTCCAGAATCGATCCAAAGAGAAGAAAGATCGTATTATCCAGGCAGCGTATGATTTTTTTAACCAGGAAGGATACAACGCGGTAAGCATCCGGATGATCGCGAAGGCAGCCGGTGTGTCGATCGGCACGATCTATTCCTATTTTCAGGACAAACGTGATATTTATATCGCGACGGCTGCATTGTATGGCCATGACATGTATGATAATTTTTCATCGATCATCCAGGACAAGAAGTTTTCGGCGGAAAATGTCGAGGAAATGGTCTATACCATCATCGTAAAATTCAAAGAGATCATTCAATCTCATTACAACTTCCACCTGGATTCAGTTGTGCTTTCACTTACAGACGAAAAGATCCGTGAAGTACTGGCTGTACAGGAGCATGAGATCGCCAATTCCATCAGCCAGTTATTTATCCAGTCGATGGGGGATAAAATAGAAGTCCAGGACTATAAGGTTTCTACATTTATTGTTCATAAAGCGATCGAAGAGATCGTGCAGCACATGTTGTTTTATAAAGTGGATCTCCCGGAGGACCTTGTTTTCCAGGAACTGGCTTTAATGGTATCCCGGTATATCGCGAAAAAATCTCCTTCATAGAGAAACGCTGTCAATCAGGAAAATTTTAACGGAGATGTGAAATGACCCTTTGGCTTTTTCTTATGGAGATGGTCATGCTTCTGGGTGGCGCATTCGTGCTGGGTGCACTGGCCCAGCGTCTGCGCCAGAGTCCTATCATCGGGTATTTGCTGGCCGGCACGATAATCGGTCCATTATTGTTCAATCCCGAGGTGATCAATCAAACCGCCGAACTGGGTGTTTCACTGCTGCTCTTTTCCATCGGCCTGGAATTTTCATTTGGGCGGCTGCGCAGTATGGGCCGAATGGCCTTTGGCGGCGGCACCTTGCAGGTGGTCCTCACACTGGCCATTGTGACGCTGGTCATGTCCACGCAGGTCGGATTGGCGCAGTCCTTGTCCATAGGCGCCATCATGGCTCTGAGTTCCACCGCAGTTGTCATGCGCGTGCTCGTGGACCGTTCGGAAATCGACTCGGTGCGAGGCCGAAGCTGTCTGGCCATTTTATTGCTTCAGGACATCGCCATTGTACCCCTGGTGATCATGGTCAGCCTGCTCACACCCGCTGGTCCCGATACATCGATCGCCCGGCATATTTTAGAGATCTCTGCAGCGGCCATCGGACTTGCAGCGATCCTGTATCTGCTGCTTTATTGGGTCGTGCCTTTTCTGTTATCCGCCAAAGGGATGTTCGCCAATCGTGAACTGAGTGTACTGCTGGCCTGTACCATTGGATTGGGTGCATCGTGGGCGGCGCATACCCTGGGCATCTCACCGGCACTCGGTGCTTTTGTGGCCGGCATGCTGCTTGGCGAATCACCATTTGCCACGCAGATCCGGTCGGATATCGGTGCACTGCGAACCGTTATGGTAACGCTCTTTTTTGCATCCGTAGGCATGCTGGCCAAACCCATGTTTTTTGTGACCCATGGACACTGGATACTGCTGGCGGCGGTTGTCATTTTCGTGGTGAAAGCGGCCATTGTGTATTTCGTGACCCGTCTTTTCGGGCTGGACCATCGCCACGGTATGGCCACAGGCGTCAGTTTGGGGCAGATCGGTGAGTTTTCCTTTGTGCTGGCTGCCGCGGCACGTACGGGAGGTGTTTTAGAATCGGAAGCCTTTGATCTGATCGTCTCCGTTATTATTGTACTGATGTTCGCAGCACCCTATATGGTGGCCCTGGCCTTTCCGCTGGCTGATCGTCTGACACGACGGGCTTCGATGAAAGCAGACAGCTTGAAACCCTCCTCCAATGATCCGGTTAGCCGTGTACTGGTGGTAGGTTTCGG
This sequence comes from uncultured Desulfobacterales bacterium, assembly GCA_964578935.1. Taxonomy (GTDB): domain Bacteria; phylum Desulfobacterota; class Desulfobacteria; order Desulfobacterales; family SURF-7; genus JAQYVL01. The sequence goes on from CAZOEW010000058.1 coordinate 15,608, forward strand.
CCCGGCAGGCCGCCAGGTGGTTCACTATCTGATGGAAAACCAGTTGGAACCGGTAGTCATCGATGTAAACCCGCAGAGCAGATTAACTGCCGGAAAGATGGGGATCCAATTACACCTGGGCGATGCTTCCCGTGAAGAGATCCTGCTTCATGCCGGGCTGGCCGAAACCTGCATGGCAGTGATCACCGTCCCGGATACCAAAACCGCCGTGGCTGTTCTGGAAACCATCCGCCGTTTGAGGCCGCTTCTTCCCATCGCTGCCCGGTGCCGGTACAATCGGCATTTAAAGGATCTGGAGGATGCCGGTGCGGATATTGTCGTGGATGAAGAAACCCGGATCGGACACATACTGGCTCATCATATCCTGGATTTTATGAGGGAGACATCCGGAGAAATAATTGCCTGCCGCCTGGCCGGACAAATGCTCAAAAACAAGGAGGATGAATGACCCACAGAAGATTAACCCGAAGGGAATTCGTCAAGAGTGTCGCTGCCGGCGGGGTTTCTCTTTCCGCGGGAGGGTTGATCTATGCCTGCTCAAAAAAAGATCCCCCGGGAACCTTGACCGATAAAAGGGGAACGATAGGCCTTGCCGAGGGGTATTCCGAGGATCCCCCGAATATCATCATTATCAATGCCGATGACCTGGGATATGGAGATCTGGGATGTTATGGAAGCAGGGCAATCCAAACCCCGAACATCGACAGCCTCGCCGATCAGGGAGTTCGGTTTACGGATTTTCATGCCTGTGATTCCGTATGCACGCCATCGAGAGCGGGATTGCTGACAGGAAGGTATCCCAAAAGAATGCAGCTGGATATGCCGCTGCTTTCGGAAAACATGCCTTTTGGCAAAAGCATGCTGGTGAAATTCGGGTTTTTGATGGGGAAACTAGGTATCACGGACATCGCAACCAGAGGCGGCATTACAGGCATTCCTGGACATGAGATAACCCTTGCCGAGGCACTGAAAGAACGAAATTACCGTACCGGCATGGTCGGCAAGTGGCATCTGGGTGACTATTCGGCCAATCCGGAGCACAATCCCCGAAATCACGGGTTTGATTATTATTTCGGTGTTCCGCACAGCAACGATATCCATCCGTTTCCGCTTTACCGGAATGAAACCGAACTGGAACCGGAAGTAGCCGACCAGTCCAAACTTACCGGCCTGTATACGGCCGAAGCCATAAACTTTATCAAAAAATCAAAGGAATCACCCTTCTTTCTGTATGTTGCCCACACCTTTCCCCACCGTCCCCTTTACGCGTCCAACGAGTTTAAAAACAGATCGGAAGGGGGTCTCTATGGAGACACGGTAGAAGAGATCGACTGGAGCGTCGGCCAGATACTTTACACCCTCAAGGAGCATAATCTTGATCACAATACACTGATCATGTTCACCAGCGACAATGGCCCGTGGTATCAGGGAAGCCCCGGAGAATTCAGGGGAAGAAAGGGGCAAAGCTATGAAGGAGGCCACAGGGTGCCGTTCGTAGCGCGCTGGGGAGGGCTTATCAAGCCCGGAAGTGTTTGCACCGAACCCGCGATGAACATCGATCTGTTTCCGACATGCCTGGCAGCGGCGGGTCTCACTCTGCCTGATGACCGGATTATTGACGGCAGGGATATCCGGCCGCTACTGATACAGGAAAACAGCAGAACACCTCATGACTATTTCTTTTTTTATCATCATGGCGAACTGGAAGGGATACGGACAGAGAACTGGAAGTATTTTCGTTCCATCAATCACTATAGCTGGCCGATGCCGGTAAACAAGAAGTTCGGGAGTTTAATCAGTTATACAAACGGCCCGCTGCCATTGCTGTTTAACCTGAGAATCGATCCGGGCGAATCTTATAATGTCATTGAAAAATATCCGGGTAAAGCCGAAGAGCTTGAGAAGGTGATGGCAAGGTGGGAAAAAGCGATGATCGATAATCCTGCCGGCTTGATCCATAAAAAATGAACGGGATCAAAGCAAAACCGCTTACGAATATTCTTGTCAAACCGGCCGGACCTGACTGCAACATGAGGTGCGGCTATTGTTTCTATAATTGCAAAACCGCCCTGTTCCCGGAATCCAGTCACCATCGCATGAGCGATTCGGTGCTGGACGAAATGATAAAACAGTTGATGAGAAAGGGCTCTGACAGGATATCAATCAGCTGGCAGGGGGGTGAACCAGCTCTTGCCGGACTCCCTTTTTTTCAGCAGGCCATCAATTTGATTCAGCGCTACGGAAGCAATCAGGAAGTAAGTAACGGTTTTCAGACCAATGGGATATTGCTGGACAGGGAGTGGGCGGGCTTTTTCAGGAAGTATGCATTTCTGGTTGGCCTGTCCATTGACGGTCCACGACATATTCATGACCGGTATAGAACTTTTTCCGGCGGCAGGGGAACTTTCTCTATTGTATCGGATACAGCCATGATGCTTCTGGATCAGGGCGTATCCGTAAACGCGCTCAGTGTTGTCAACGATTATTCCGTTCTGTATCCGGAAGAGATTTATACCTTTCTGAAGGATATCGGTTTGGTTTACATGCAGTTTATTCCATGCGTGGAAGCTGATGCTGAAAATCCTGAAAAAATGGCCCCGTACTCGGTTTCCCCGGAGCGATATGGCGCATTTCTCTGCACGATGTTTGATCTGTGGAGGTCGGATTTTATCGACGGCTGCCCGAAAACATCGATTCGGTTTTTTGATTCACTTCTATTCAGCTATGCCGGATTTGAAGCGCCGGAATGCACCCTTCAGCCGGAATGCGGCAACTATCTGGTCGTGGAACACAATGGCAATATTTATTCATGCGACTTTTTTGTCGAAGCAGGGAGGCTGCTGGGAAAGATTCCCGGAGGAGAT
>CAZOEW010000059.1:0-18450 GCA_964578935.1 uncultured Desulfobacterales bacterium
GAAAAATAATGTCCAGGAACCATTTGATTGTTCTTTTTGCCATGGTACTTTTCTGCATATATGCGGTAGAGTTGCCGGCAAAAACCATCAAGTGCAAAGTTCTTGATAAAGATATTGCCGAATCATACGAAGGGGAGTGCAAAGACGGGTTGGCTCACGGGAAAGGCCTCGCAAAAGGAAGGGACAGTTATGAAGGGGAATTTAAGAACGGTCTTGAAGAAGGCGAAGGCGTTTATAAATGGAGCAAGGGAGATGTATATGACGGCGAATGGAAAGCAGGAAAAAGAACAGGCTGGGGTATTTTAAAGCTTCCCGGCGGTGCGTTTTACGAAGGAGAATGGAAAGACGACAACTGTCATGGAAATGGCGCCTATAGTTGGCCGAATGGTGCTTTTTATGAGGGTGAGTGGAAAGATAATAAGCGAAGTGGGCATGGCGTATTCTATGGCTCCGACAAATCTTTCTATAACGGTGAGTGGAAAGACGGAAAGCAGCATGGCGAGGGAACCTATCAGCTTCCCAATGGGATTTCAATCCACGGGGTATGGAAAGACGGTGCCTTTGTAGAAGAGTCCAAGGAACAGATTGCGTTCAAGGTGGATCGGAAAATTTATGATTTGATTGAGGCGGAAAGAAGCGAGACTGGCGAGAGTATTTCCGAGTTTATCATTCGTGCTGTGAAAAATTTAACCAAGAAACCGTAAGGTTCGTTTCAGTGAGGCGCCGTTTCCTGATTCACGAAGCGATCATCCCTGCTGCAAAAATGGCTGAACAGAAATTGCTTATACCGAACCGGGACGGGAATCTCCTCCATTCCATTTTTTTCCCCGCCCGGAAATCCGACAGCGGTTTCAGAGAACACCGTATTGTTATCCTGTGTCACGGTTTTAAAGGAGACAAGCTGGAATGGGGGCGTTTCAAGGTTACAGCCGCGGAGCTGAACAAAGCGGGTTATGACGCGCTTACATTTGATTTTTCCGGCTCCGGTGAAAACAAAAGAGAACCCGTTCTGTTATCCAGACAAATTGCAGACCTGGAGGATGTCGCTGAATGGGTTTTACAAAAAGGGTATTATCATATCGGAACAATCGGTTTAAGCTTTGGAGGGATCACTTCTCTTGCCGCGAAGATTCCGGCTAGAAAAACCGCTGTTTTCTGGGCTCCTGCCATGTATCCGAAAAGGATTGCTTCCGGATTTGAACGAATTGTCTCAAAAATGCTGCGGGCCGTGCCTTCTGTCGAAGTGAAACGTAATTCTTCGGGAAATTGTCCTCCGATTCTCGTCAATTCATCATTTGCAAAAGAAGCCTTTGGTCTGGATGCGGATTTCTATCTGCGGCGTTTTACTATTCCTTCCCTGATCATTCAGGGAGACGCTGATACGGTCGTCAAGCCCGAATTCACAAAGGAAGCATTTTTAAAAATGCCTCAGGATGGCGATCACAACTATTTGGAAATAAAAGATGCTGCTCATAACTTTGACGGTGAACAGTTGTCGCAGTTTATCAGGCTGACGATTGACTGGCTCCGGAAATATCTTTAGACGCGGCTGATACTTTTCTGCTTTTTTCATTGACCCGGGTTGGCGTTTTTTATTACCATTCAGGGCAAATCGTATCCGATGCATGCTCCTTGCAGATACTTGTTTCATAATATTATGTATTTCCAAATGATATGGTTATGTCGATCATGACTTTCTGACCAACACAAAGGAAAAAATATGCGGAATTTAATAAAATGGTTAAAAATTTTAATCGGCCTTGGTTTTGTCGGCGGTATTTTATATCTTATCCTGTCCTTTTGGTCTCTCGATTTTTTTGTCGACCGCTGGTGGTTTGATTCTCTTGGATATGAGGGTTATTTTCTTCAGAGGTTTTCCTATAAATATATTTCCTTCATGGGTGTTACCCTGCTTTTTTTCAGTATCTTTTTTTTCAATTTCTGGATCGCCTCAAGGTTTTTGGGCAATACTGCCTCGTCTGATCCCGGTCAGAAGTCCTATCGGAAACTGTTGCGGATGGTTCAATCCGGATCAATGAAAATTTATTTGCCGCTTTCCTTGATTCTGGCGGTTCCGATTGCGCTTCCTTTTTTCCGGCAATGGGAAAAAGGGCTGCTGTTCATTTTCGGACAGGCTTCCGGTATGGAGGACCCTGTTTTCGGCCATGACATCAGCTTTTATTTATTTTCTTTCCCCTTTTTCAGGTTGATCCAGAATGAACTTTTATTCGTTTTTTTACTGCTCCTTACAGGAATTATATTTTTATACTGGATTGAGAAACGCATTCTGGCAGGAAAAAATCAGGAGTTTCCTGCCGGTGCCAAGACCCATGTAATGCTTCTGGTGCTTCTTACCATGGCCATCCAGGTATGGGGATTTGTGCTGCAGTGTTATTCTCTTCTTTATAACAAGACACATCTGCCTCTTTTTTTTGGACCGGGATTTACAGAAATGCGGGTTATCCTGCCCCTCATTGTGGCAACAATAGTCTTCTTTATCGGCACGGCTATTTCCCTTGTTTTTTATATTTTAAAAGGAAAAGGCATTAAGAAAGTATTTGTTTTCGGCATATTGTTTATACTCTCCATGCTGGGTTACCATTCGGATTTCATTCCCGGGCTGATTCAAAAAAATCTGGTCGAAGCGAATGCCGTCGCATATCAAAAATCGTATATCGCTTCAAATATCAAGGCGACTCTTGATGCATATGATCTGGCCGGGATCAAAAAATTAAATTACAAACTGGAGCAGACATCCCGAATCACCGAGAATTCGGATGTTCATGAGAGCCTTCGTAATATCCCCGTCTGGGACAGTACCCTTTTAGATGATGTCTACAAACAGCTTCAGGGAATTAAGCCCTATTATACGTTTCATGGGGTGAGTGTGGGCCGTTATTTTGTATCCGGAAGGTATCAGCAGGTATACCTTTCACCAAGAGAACTGGATCTTGGAAATCTTCCGGAATCCGCCAAAACATGGCAAAGCAGACATCTGCAATACACTCACGGGTATGGCATCGTGATGACTCCTGCCGCACAGGGAGGAGACGAGTCCATGACCTGGTTCATACGAGACATGCCCGTAAAATCCGAATACAATCTTCATGTAAAGAATCCGGGTATTTATTATGGGTTGGGACATTATGACTATGCAATCGTTCCAAACGAAGTCGGTGAAGTCGATCATCCCAAAGACGAAACCCATGAACTGGCAAACTATAGCGGGAAAGGAGGAATCCCTCTCTCTTCCTTTGTTAAAAAGCTTCTTTTTGCCGTATACTTTAAAGATCGGAATATTTTCTTTACGTCAAAAACCATGGAAAACAGCCGAATGTTATTCCGCAGAAATATAAAAGAGTCCATCGAGAGGATTACCCCCTTCTTTTTACTGGACAGTGATCCTTATATCGTAACAACCTCCAAAGGACTTTTCTGGATACAGGATGCCTATACATTTTCCGATCAATATCCGAATGCGCAGCCTTATGATTCCAGGTTTAATTATATTCGGAATTCTGTGAAAATTGTGGCCGATGCCTATAACGGCACGATCGATTATTACATAACCTCATCAGCGGATTCGATTATAAGGACATATCAGAAGATTTATCCGGGGCTGCTCAAACCGATTGAAAAAATGGACCCGGAGCTGAAACAGCATCTTCGTTACCCAAAAGATTTATTCGAATACCAGTTAACCATGTATGCAGATTATCATCAGACAGATCCTGAAATGTTCTATCTCCATGAAGATGCATGGGAGATGCCTAAATTAAAGTCGGAAAATCAGTCGGTTCCCATGAAACCATATTATCTGACCCTGAATCTTTTTGATTCAACCCGGCAGGAATTTCTTCTGCTCAGTCCGCTGAGCCCTATCGGAAGAAACAATCTGAGCGCTCTGGCTATTGCCGGTTGCGATGGAGATAATTATGGCAAACTGTTTGTTTACAGTTTCCCAAAGGGGATTCAAGTTTACGGCCCCTCTCAGATTAACACGCTTATTGATCAGGATACGGATATCGCTCAGCAGTTGACGCTCTGGGATCAGGCTGGTTCTGAAGTAATACGGGGCCGCATGATTATCCTTCCGGTCGGGAATATGATCTTGTATATTCAACCCGTTTATTTGAGTTCCGCAACCCGTTTAAAGATACCGGAGCTGAAACGGATGATTGTGAGCCAGGGGGAGGTTGTTGCAATGGCGGCCTCTTTAGAGGAAGCCATTCAGGAGCTTGAAATCAAGCTTGAAAAAAGGATTGAACGGCAGCGAAGTCGATTCCCGACCTCTTCTGAAACGGTTGTTCCTCCTGAAACACTTGATAGCAAGCCCGGCGGCCATCCGCTTTTCAAGCAGAAAGCAGAGAAAAGATTGCCGGATATAACATCAGAAGAGGCGCTGAAAAAAGAGGAACAGAAAGCTGAAGTCGCCCCTGACCCGGAAAAGCCGGTTTCCAGGGTTCCTGATGCTGCGGAAGACCCTGTCATTGCACCGGAAGAAACAGAAGATCCAAACCAGGAAGCAGAATCGCTTGAGGCATTGTAGCTTCTGATGGTTTTAGTTTGCGGACCCCATGCATGGCGTGCGTGGGATTTGATTTCAAACAATCAGCGAACAAAGAGGTTCTTGATCGCAGTTGAATCGGAATAAATTTTCAGCAATGGCTATAATCCGGCTACCAGGGTCCCCAGGATTGACATCCCCAGGATCATCGCCATAAAAATACACTCCAGCAGATAGTCGATGATTCTCTCTATCATGTTATCGCTCCTTTTGTACTTCTTTGATTAAGGTGAGATACTTCAAACTTCACAGTTGTTGTGAAAATAATCCTGAGCCTCTTCAACAGAGTCAAAAATGATCCAGTCCCGGCTGATTGTATTTCCGGTTCCTTTTCGGATCCGTTCAATGATCGTATTTCCATGATACTCAAAATACTCATGATGATGCTGAACAAAAATATGCTTTGTCATTTTCCATGCTCCTTTTTTTATCATTCAGTTCCCGGAGTGTTGCAAAAAGATAAAAATGAAGTTGAGTAAAATAAATCAAAGTATATATAGATGAACACATAGGGCAAAAAAATACCCCGCTCCTTACCGGAAAAATCCATTTTGAATGACGCTGCATTATCTGAATTCTCTGCAAACCCATATTACCTTTCCGATAATCCGGATTGTGTCCATTTCTTCACTATGAAGAAAAATCGGTGAATAGTCTTTGTTGTCGCTGAGCAAGACCAGCTTTTTAGGATGTTTTTCAACTCGTTTCACCATGATGGTATCATCAATTCCAACGGCAAAGAGAGCTCCAGCCAGCACATCCTTCTGGGATTCATCAACAAGCACCGTATCACCATCTTTTAGTTCCGGCGACATACTGTTCCCGAAAATATTCATCAGCACCATTTTATCAGAGTTGCCTTTCTGTGCCAGCCATTCACTTCTGAAAGAATAGTATCTCTCGATTTCAGATCCAACCTCGAATGAACCGCCACCTGCGCATAGTCTGGCCTTGACCTTTGGAATGCCTTTGAATTCGGAACGGTCAGGGTCTGATGGCTTTAAATAGGTCGGACCGAAACCGGTTTCAAGCCAGTCCGGGTTTAATCCATAAAGTCTGTAAAGGGTTAACAACCATTTGGCAGGGAAATCATTCTTCTTTTTCGCCTGGGTAATCGCAGAGCGATTAATATCCAGAACTTTTGCCAGATCGTGCTGAGAACTGATCCCTGTGGCATCATAAACCCGCTGAAGAAACGATTCGAATTTGGAAACAGCCATGATTGCACCTTGGTATTTTTTTCGCACCGGGCATCGGAGCCGGCGTCTCATTACAGCATATTTTATCCAGCCTGGCGGTGTTGACGGTTTTGCAGGCTGATCTGTTTGTTTCATTACATAAACAAAAATTAAATAAAATGCAACAGTTTTTTTAAAAAAAATTTTATTCTGAAAATGTTTTGATATTCCTCGCAAAACATGGTTATCTAATCAAGCTGTTAAATATCGTTAAGCGTTTCCCGGCAAACTTGATTTTTCACTCTCGCAACACAGAGAAAATTTTTCTTTTCTTTGCCCTGGTGAACTCAGAGGAAGATCAATATGAAGTTGAAAGAGATTATCGGCCAGTGTCATGGACTGGCAATTCATGAAGTGCGATGTAATCAGGAGGATTATTTCGAGGTCGTCATTTCGAACACCGAAATTGATGAATGGGATAAAATCCTGACAACCATTCTGGGACCTGCAAGAAAGCCAAAAGGCGTAACACCCAATAGCGAAGACCTCGAACTGACAAAAGCTTCGGGTGGCATCCGGGTGAACCAGACTCTTTTTGAAAGAAAATTCGGGAGTTATATTATTGTCGCAAAATTTTGGCCCTGGGATGACAATGTGTATACAACATTGAAGATGGCGCTTCTTTCCTGCCCCTGACAAGCTGGAAGAAATGTCAATATGAAGCGAATTTGATTTAAAAAGATCTCTGTAAAAATTTAAAATCCAGAACAAAGGAACTGAACCGTTTTGCCGACAGCGGCCTGTGGAATAAATTGCGAAGTATGCCGGTTGTACACTCTTGGCCTGTGCTCAAGCTGCGGATCCGGCACCAGCGATAACGGCCGAAAAAAAGCCGCGGTTCAGGAAACACTGCTGAGCCTGCCCTGTCCCATTCTTGCATGCGCCATTGCAAATCATCTTGAATACTGTATGCGAGACTGCGGTTTGTTTCCATGTGAAAATTTTGAGAACGGTCCATACCCGTTTAGTAACGGCTTTTTGAGTATGCAGAAAAGGAGACTTGAATCTGCTTCAGCACGGGAGCCTTTTCAAAAAAAGGAACCTGTTGAGAAGATAAAAGTTCCCTCTGAACACTGGGAAAATCTGCAGAAAAAAGATCTGGAAGAGCTCTGCAGAATCGCGCTGACCCAACTTGAGCCGTCAGGGGAGATTCAGATTCGATTTCTGGATACGGATCTTCTGGTCAATGTCCGGGACAAGTCCATTCGAAAAAAAACACAGGAAGGCTGGAAGCTTCTCGATGATCCTTTGATGGAGCTGTTAACGCTTGTGTATCTTCTTCAAATAACATCCGCCCCGCTGCGTCAGGAGCTTGTAAGCGAAAAAGATTTTAAATACGCTCATTTTTTTCAGGGGCCTCACGAATTGGAAACCCGCTCACTGTTGAAGCGTTTCGGCAGGGATATCGCAGCATTCAAAATGGCGGCTGAAAGAGTTGGAGGCCGTCCTTTTCCCCGGTCGGATGCCGGGTATGTTTTTTCTCCGTTTCCCAAAGTACTTCTGTATTACCTTTTATGGGAAGGCGATGAAGAGTTCGAACCCCGGCTTTCAATTCTTTTTGATCGCTCCATTGAAGATTCTTTTGCCGCAGATTTTGTCTGGGGCCTGGTTCGCCATGTTTCAGGCGTCCTGCTTTCCTGCGACCTTTAAACAGGACCTCTTAGTCGCTGATTCCGGGTGCCCATATAAAGTAAAAACCGCCTTTCAGGCGCGGGGACAGTCCTTCAAGCAAATCAAGATTGACCAGAGACTCCTGTTTATCGCTGTATTGGCCTGTTGATGTATTGTAGAGGTTGTCATCAGGTTGTTCTATGCGGCGATACGCAATGATTTTTGCATCTTTTCCAAGACCCGCGATTGTTTTTGCCTTATCCACCGCTTCGTTTAAATATCCGACTTTGTCAATAAGACCTTTGTCAAGAGCCTCCTTTGCAAGAAAAACTTTTGCAGTTGCCACTTCTTCGAGGTTATTCGAATCAAGGTTGCGGTGTTTTTTGACAAGGGTGAGAAAACGGTCGTTCAACCCATCGATTAATCCCTGAAACAACTCTTCTTCTTCCTTGGTGGGCTCCCGAAAAGGAGATCCCATATCCTTGAGTTTGCCTGATTTGCTTACATCACGGCGAACACCAATTTTTTCCATCAAGCCGAAAGCCTGCCATCGCGGGAACATAACCCCGACCGACCCGGTAATGGTTGTCGGATGGGCGACGATATAATCTGCGGGAAGAGAAATATAATACCCTCCAGATGCAGCAACATCCATCATGGCGACGACAACCTTTGTCCCGGTTTTTTCTTTAAACTGCATGATTTCATTATAAATAATATCACTTGCGGTAACCGTTCCTCCGGGAGAGTCGATTTTAAGAAGTACTGCTTTGATCTCTTCGTCTTTCTCTGCTTTTTTGAGCTGTGCCACTATTTCCTGCAGCATGCTGGGGCCGGTTCTGAAAAAACCGTCTCTTCTTACATCCCAGATAATCCCTTTTACCGATATGACAAGAACTTTGCCGTCGCCTGTGCCTTCGATGGTATACTCCCGAAGCGGATCCGTACCAAAAGAAAAAAGGTTGATTCGCGGAGCAACACACCCGCTCATGATAACAGACAGAAGGCATAAAAAAGTCAGCAGAATGCTTATTCTTCGAATAGACACAATGGAATCTCCAATTCTGTAAAGGATCCCTTTCATTTTGATTCTCCGTTTTTTGATATAAAAAAAGTGTGGATCATGATGATTGTTCTGAAATTTTTTTTCAAGCTATTTTTTCCCATCCAGCGTTTCTCTTACCTTCTGGGAGAGTTCGATCATACCAAAAGGTTTCTGAATAAAGCTGTTGCAGCCTCTTGCGAGTATTTCCGCAGCTTCACTATCGGTGCTATAGCCGCTTGAAAGCATCACCTTGATATCCGATCTGATCTTTTTTAAGTGGTCAAACGTTTCACCGCCTCCCATGACAGGCATGATCATATCGAGAATTACCAGATCAATTTTATCCGGCATCGAGGAAAAAACCTCAACCGCCTGTTTCCCGTTTTTCGCTGTGATCACTTTATATCCCATGACCCGGAGCATCTCCTCTCCGGCATCACGGAAATCATATTCATCATCGACAAGAAGAACGGTTTCATCCCCCTTTAAAAATGTGTAAACGGTTCCTTTCTGAACGGTTATTTCTTTTTCAGAGACAGGCAAAAAGACTTTAAAAATGCTTCCTCTGCCGGGCTCGCTGTAAACATCGATATGTCCATTATGGTTTTTAATGATCCCGTATGCCGAGGACAATCCAAGACCTGTCCCCTTGCTGGGCTCCTTGGTCGTAAAAAACGGATCAAAAATTTTGGCCTTTGTTTCCCTGTCCATTCCGTGCCCGGTATCTCTTACCGTTATCGTAACATAGTTTCCGGGCTCTCCCATATGCTGTTTTGCCGCGATTTCAGATAAAAACGTATTGTTGGTATCAATGTAAATGCTTCCTCCTTCGGGCATGGAATCGGCAGCATTGATAAAAAGATTTAACACAACCTGCTCGATCTGGTTTCGGTCTCCCTCGATGATCCAGACATCTTTTTGAAAATTTGTATGCAACTGGATATTCTTGCTGGTTCTTCCGTACATCTCCAACGTCTCCTGCACCAGGAGATTCGGGTTGATGGACGTAACCTGATATTTTCCTCCTCTGGCGAAGCCCAACAGCTGTCTCGCAAGATTTGCTCCTCTTTGAACGATCTTCTCAATGGTAATAATCTTTTTAAAAGCGGGGTTCTCATCGGGAATGTTAATTTTCAAAAGTCCGACGTTTCCAAGTATGCCTCCGAGCAGATTATTGAAATCGTGGGCAATGCCTCCCGCCAGTGTTCCAATGGCTTCCATTTTTTGAAGCTGTATCAGCCTTTCTTCCGTACGTTTGCGATCCGAGATGTCTCTTACGGACGCGACGCGAATAAACTTTTTCTTGTATTCGACATTTCTGGCTTCAATCTCAACTGGAAAAATCGTGCCGTCCTTTTTGATCATCATGATTTCAAAAGGCAGTTCGCCGCGGGCTTCGATATTTTGATAAACTCTTTCTTTGTCTTCCGGTGCAACCAGTTGCTCTACAAAATTTTTTCCAATGATTTCCGAGTGACGATAGTCAAACATCCTGGAAAAGGAGTTGTTGATGTCAATCGCCACACCGTTTTCATGAAAAATAATTCCTTCCATCGTTACTTCTGAAAGAATTCTGTGCCGCTCATCACTTTCTTTCAAGGCATCTTCAACGTTTTTTCGTTCCGTGATATCTCTGAACTCTGTAACTCGAACCGTTCGGCCATGATAGGGGATCATCTTACCCTGTATTTCCAACGGATAGGTTGATCCGTCTTTTCGAAGACCCTCTGCATCATATGGCTTGTCATAGCCGGTGACAATTTTTTCCATAACCATGTCACGCCACTTTTCATCGATAAGCAGCAGGCCGTTCATGCCGATCAGTTCATCATGTTCATAGCCTGTAAGCTCTGTAAGCCCATGATTGGCATCCAGTATCAAACCTTTTTCATGTATACCGATTCCTCCGAATGAGGCTTTCAGCAATGTTCGAAACCGTTCTTCACTTTCTTCCATTGCCCTGAGCGCATCTTTCTGGCTGGTGATGTCCGTATAGGTTCCAATCATTCTTACCGCTTTATTCTGGCTGCTTTTCTGAACAACCTTACCCCTGGCCAAAATCCAGATCCATGAACCGTTTTTTGTTTTTACCCGAAACTCAGATTTGAAGGTGTCTGTTTTGCCCTTAATATGTTCTAAAATGGTATTCTCGACAGACGTTAAATCATCCGGATGAACAAGCCGAATCCACTGGTCATAAATATTCGAAAACTCATTCTCCTCATAGCCCAGAACGTTGAATAAACGCGGATCAAGATAAAGACTTTTTTTGTCAAGCCTCCAGTCCCAAATGCTGTCACTGGTGGCTTCCAGGGCCATCGTCAGCCTTTTTTCGCTTGCCCGGAGAGACTCTTCTGTTTTTTTTCGTTCGATGGCAATTGCCACCTGGTTGGAAACCGAATGAAGAAGGTTTATATCGGTTTTGTCATATTGATCCGGATTCGTATAGCTTTGCGCGGCCATAATCCCGATGACTTCATTCTGAATTTTCAGCGGGATTCCGATCCATATTTCCGGCAGTCTGCGGGAAAATTTTTGATTTGATTCTTGAAATTGTTTTAAAAAGTCTTTTTTTGTGAGCATCAGCGATCTGCCTGTTTCCAGAATATCCAAAATGACAGGCGTATAACTGTTCAACTCTTCAAACTCAATCGGATCGGAATCTTCATCATGGGTATGATAAGGAAAAACGATCGAATCCGATTCGGTATCGTACATTGCGATATAAAAGCTGGAAACATTCACAATGCTGCTCATGGACCGATGAATTGAAGAATACAGTTGATCCAGGTCGGAAGAGGTGGTCACCGCGTTCGATATCCGGAACAGGACTTCATTAATTTTTTTTGCCCGGCTCAGGCTTTCGATTTCTTCCAGAAGTCTTTCTTTTTCTTTCAGCAGCTCGATATGTTGGTTATTTGATTTTTTCACCGTATAGCAGCCTTTGAATTGTCATTCATTTTATTTTTTATTTGTGCAGCCCAGATCCTCAGATCGTGTCACCTCGCATCATGAAAGAAATTCAAGCGCAATTCTGAGCATGCGCCTGATCGGTTCGGCTGCACCCCAAAGAAGCTGGTCGCCCACAGTAAAAAGGGTCATATAGGTTGGCCCGATGTTCAGTTTTCGAATTCTACCGACAGGAATTTCAAGGGTTCCGGTAACACGAGATGGCGTAAGATGCTTGACGGTCTCTTCTTTTTCATTCGGAATCACGTTGACCCAGTCGTTCGCTTCCGCGATCAGCGCTTCAATTTCATTGATCGGAATATCCTTTTTAAGCTTTATCGTAAGGGCCTGCGAATGGCATCGCATGGCGCCGATTCGAACACATATCCCGTCAATGGGGATGGGGGATTCGGTTTGAAGGATTTTATTGGTCTCCGCGGATCCTTTCCATTCTTCACGGGTCTGACCGCTTTCCATAGGTGAATCAATCCAGGGTATGAGGCTCCCTGCAAGGGGGGCACCAAAATGATCTACAGGAAAACCGCCTCCATTCATGGTTTCAATAACCCTTCGATCAAGATCTGATATGGAAGATGCCGGATTCTTCAGAAACTCTTTTGATGCATTTCCGATTTCATGCATTTGCAAAACCAGTTCGCGCATATTTTTCGCGCCTGCGCCTGAAGCAGCCTGGTAGGTCATGGATGTCAGCCATTCAACAAGGCCCTTTTTGAAAAGAGCGCCCGCACCCATCAGCATAAGACTCACCGTACAATTGCCTCCGATAAAAGCTTTTTTTCCTTCATGAAGAGCTTTGTCGATAACGTTTCGGTTGACAGGGTCGAGGACGATGATGCTGTCGTTTTCCATCCGAAGGGCGGAAGCTGCATCGATCCAGTATCCGTTCCATCCTGCTTTGCGAAGCTCCGGATAGATTCTTTTGGTGTAATCGCTTCCCTGGCAGGAAACAATGATATCCATTCCATTAAATGTTTTCAGATCATACGCATCTTGAAGCGGGGGTATATCCATCCCGATATCCGGGCCTTTCCGGCCGATCTGAGAGGTGGATGCAAAAAGAGGTTCAAATCCATGAAAGTCATTTTCCGCGATCATTCTTTCCATCAGTACGGAACCGACCATGCCCCTCCAACCGATAAATCCAACTTTTATCATGATGTATCCTTTCTTGTTTTATTATGGCCGTTTACAGACAGCGCTGCTGTTTTTAAAGGTTCGGGAAGTATAAAAAATTGAATGTGTTATGTCAATTACAAATACGTTCGGAATCATAAATCATAATGGATTTCCCGAAAATCCCCGGCTTGACACCTTCAAGCCTTTTGGATATAAATTCCTATCGGGCAGCCGGATATTTTACCCCTTCCCTTCAAAATCAATGACATCGTGAAAAAACTAAAAAACAGATTTTTTTTTCATCTTATATGCCAGTTCTTTTCTGCTGCGCTGTTTTTCGGGTACGCATCCTCGGGAAGTTCTCCTGATCAGAAAATATATCTCATCCCGGTTTCAGGTGATGTTGAACCGGGAATGGCCTCTTTTATACAGAGAGCGCTTCAGGATGTTCCCGAAGGTGAAATTGCGGTATTGGAGATAGATACATTCGGAGGACGGGTGGATTCGGCGCTGAAGATTGTCGACCTGATTGTTGAAACCTCCCAAATAAAAACGATTGCTTATGTCTCCAACAAGGCCATTTCAGCCGGCTCGTTGATAGCGCTTTCCTGTGATGAGCTTGTAATGAAACGAAATACGACCATCGGAGATTGCGCCCCAATTACCTTTTCAAAGGAAGGCCCCAAGATGATGGGGGAAAAGTTTCAGTCTCCTCTTCGTGCAAAATTCAGGGCTCTTGCAAAAAAGAACGGTTACCCTGAAGCACTCGCGGAATCAATGGTTACTCCGGATATGGAGGTGCTGGAAGTAAAAATGGCGGAAAAAACGGTTTTCATGGATTCTATCGATTTCGAGGAGTTAAGCCTCTCGCAGAAAAAAAAGGTACGATCCAGAAAGATCGTTGTCAAAAAAGGAGAGCTTCTTACCATGACGGATTCCGAAGCCTCTTTGCTGGGGTTTTCCAGGATGAGTGTTGACAATCTTGATGAATTTATCAGAAAAATCGGAATCAAGGAGTATCAGATCGTCAAGATCGAACAGAAATGGTCTGAAACCCTTTCCAGATTCATCGACTCCATTGCATCTGTTCTCCTCCTGATCGGGCTTGCGGCACTCTATATTGAACTCAAGGCTCCCGGTTTTGGGGCTCCCGGAATTATCGGTATCGTTTGCCTGATACTTGTTTTTTTAAATCAGTATATTGTGGGCCTGGCCGATTATACCGAACTGATCGTCATTGCCATCGGACTTGTCCTTTTGGGGTTCGAACTGTTTGTAATCCCCGGATTCGGCATTGCCGGTATTTCCGGTTTTATTGTTATCGCGGTGGGAATGATACTTGCTTTTCAGGACTTTATCATTCCAAAACCGGAGTTCCCCTGGGAGGCGGATTTGCTTGTCGGCAATGTCATCCAGGTCCTCGGATCTTTTTTAGCCGCGTTTGTCATCTCCATGCTTTTTTTACGTTATGTTTTTCCAAGATTTTCGAATGTGGTGCAAGGGCCATATCTTTCGGCATCCTTGACCGATGCCCGTGCAGATTCAATGGAAATCAAGAAGGCTGCTGTGGGAGATACCGGGATTGCCATTACGTTTTTAAGGCCTTCGGGTAAAGCCAGAATTGGAAATGCAATGTTTGATGTGATCACGGATGGTGAATTCATGGAAAAAGGGACACCGATTATCATATCGGATATCGTGGGAAACCGGCTTATTGTTTCAAGGAATATTGGTTATGAATCCTGACCTGATCATGCCCCTGGTATTACAGATCACAGGGGTGATTGTGATTATCGCGGAGATCATCATTCCTTCAGGAGGCATCCTTTCCATTATTGCCGCTTTTCTTTTCGGGTACTCACTTTATAGTGTTTTCAGTCAAGTATCTGTTTTTACAGGACTATTGTTCCTCGCAGCGGATCTGTTGATCATACCGGTTCTTGTGATTAACGGGTTAAAACTTCTGGCCGGATCTCCCGCAACTCTTCGTCGGAGGCTTTCCAGGGATGAAGGAGTAACTTCTCAACCTGTTGAGCTGGAAAAACTGGTCGGAAAAGATGGCATTGCGATAACAAACCTTCGCCCTTCCGGAAAGGCGCAGATCGCAGGGAAAAAAATGGATGTGGTAAGCCGGGGAGAGTATATCGAAAAGGATTCTGAAATATCCGTTCATACGGTGTCCGGGAATCAGATCGTTGTCGTTAAAAAAAATTTTAAAGAGAAGTCGTTTTCATTAAAAGATCGTTACCCATAAAAACAGCCAAGGGAGAGACATGAAATGAATTTTACAACGGTATTCATGATCATTTTTTTTATTGCGGTACTGGTTCTTCTGCTTTTTGTGGCCAAATCGTTATCACTCTGGCTTCAGGCGCTTGTTTCCGGAGCCAGGGTCGGATTGATCAACATCGTATTTATGCGATTCCGAAAGGTTCCCCCAACGCTTATCGTGGAATCAAAAATAATGGCTGTCAAGGCCGGGCTGGAAATCGCCACGGATGATCTGGAATCACACTACCTTGCGGGTGGAAATGTATCCAGGGTTGTTCAGGCGCTCATTGCTGCAGATAAAGCAAACATTGACCTTCCCTTTAAACGTTCTGCCGCAATCGATCTGGCAGGCAGAGATGTTCTCGAGGCGGTTCAGATGAGTGTGAATCCAAAAGTTATCGAAACGCCTCTGGTAGCTGCTATGGCAAAAGATGGAATTCAACTGAAGGCGATTTCAAGGGTTACGGTCCGGGCTAATATTGACAGGCTCGTGGGCGGAGCAGGCGCAGAGACAATTCTGGCAAGGGTTGGTGAGGGAATTGTTACGACAATCGGTTCTGCCCAGACACACAAGCAGGTTCTCGAAAATCCGGATATGATTTCCAAAACCGTTCTTGGGAAAGGCCTGGATTCAGGAACAGCCTATGAAATTCTTTCGATTGATATCGCAGATGTTGATGTAGGGAAAAATATCGGGGCTGAACTTGAAACAGACCGGGCTGAAGCCGACAAGAAAATTGCCCAGGCAAAAGCGGAAGAGCGAAGAGCAATGGCATTTGCCAGAGAGCAGGAAATGAAGGCAAAAGTGGAGGAGATGCGGGCAAAAGTCGTTGAGGCGGAATCTCAAATCCCTCTGGCAATAGCGGAGGCATTTAAAAGCGGGAACCTGGGAATAATGGATTACTACAGAATGAAGAATATCATGGCGGATACGCAGATGAGAGATAAAATCGGTTCATCAGATTCAAGTACAAAAATCGAAGAGTAACGAGGAGATTTCAATGAATTTTGAAACGATTTTGCCGTTCATTGTCCTGGGTGTTTATTTGCTCACTCTTTTCGGAAAGAAAAAAAAACCTCAGAAAGAAGAACCTGCGCAAGAAACAACCAGCTTGAAAAATATTATTCAAGGGCTGGCAAAGCAGCTAAAAGAGCAGGTTGATTCTGCCGGAAAAGGTTTCGAACAGTCTGATCAAAAGCGGCAGGAGCCCGTGAAGAGAGACGGTTCGAAAAGCAAATCCCCGGAGATTGCATGGGGAAAAAAAGAAGAGCCCGATATACCTGCGCTGAAAACCCTTCTGGAGGAAGAAGAAGAAAAAGGGGCAGAAAAAATTTTATCTGAAAAATCTGAAATGAAACGCATTGTTAAAAAAGCGAAAAAGAAAAAAAGTTGCCGATCCCCTTTACCGGAGGATCTTCAACGGGCCGTGATATGGCATGAAATTCTTGCACCTCCGATAGCTCTGAGAGATGATCATGAAAGAGTACCTTGAAATCCAATGGAGATGAAAAAAACAATTTCAATACTTTTTTTTATTTTAATTTCAATTTCTTGTGTTTATCACAACACGGGTAGGGCCAAAAAAATCTGGATGGCAGCCACCAAGGCCTCTTTTGAAAGAAAACACGCCAAAGCCTTACTGCTTCTTCAGGAGGCGACAAAAGCAGATCCTGAATTCGCACCGGCATGGATGAGCAAAGGAATGGTGTATGGTGCATTAAACCAGAATCAAAAAGCCAGGGAGAGCTATGAAGAGGCTCTCAACATATATGAAAAACAAGTTGAAAAAGAACCCGATAATATTGATCTCATCAAAAACCACGCAGAGGTTCTGTCACTGCTTGGTGACACGGAAGGATCGGTTCGGATTTTAAATAGGGCGATTAAAAAATTTCCTGAAGATGAAACCCTTCCCCTGTTCAAAAAAATGATCTTAAAATCAAGTGAAAGGGAAATTAATCAAAATCAGCGCTGAATCATTCAAAAAGCAGCCTTCGAAATTTCGGAATTGAATCGAATGAAGGCCGGTACTTGCGAACAATCTGTTAAAGGTTATTCCGGGTAAAATCCGTGCTCTTGAAAATACGCATCCCGGCGTTTTAAAACATCGCTAATATACTGAGTGTATGTCGTACTGTCCAGATAGTTAAAAATACAGCCCGCGTTAAAGCCAAATGTGTGACGTACAATCACGACGGTTCTGACATCCGACTTATTTTCGTCATCCAATTTGAAAGAAACCCCGACCCTGTCTTTGTTTTTCAACAATCTCTGACGGTTAAGCGTTATCATAATTCCTGAATGGGAAATATTGGAAACCGTTAGCGTGCCTCTTGTTTTTGTCCCCTGTATGTGAAAAGTTCCGGGAAAGTCTGTATTCAACCGTTTGTGCCTTCTCTTGTCATCCGGATACGTATCCGGCGGTTTGGATTCAAGAAGCAGTTCCAGACATTCAGAGAGAAGATCGTTATGAACCGATTTTTCATTGATAAAATAGGAGCGCTGCAGAGCGTAACTGCAAATCGCGTTGATCAGTTTGAGATCTCCCTTGGAATAGGAGTGTACTTTGTGAATGGCATTTTCATGGAAAATCTTTTCTTGCATTCCGGCCTGGGTCAGCCTCTTATTGATATAGGCCTCTGTATCGCTTTCAGATAAAATATCCTGCGGAGTGTCCTCCGAAGTTTCCAGGAATGGATCTTTTCTTAAGTTAAAATGGGCAAGGTACGGGTACATGAGATTTCCCTCAATTGATTGTGAAATATTTCTGCGAATTTTATCCAATCGTAATAAAATCAAAGGCGCGAATTCATCACGCCATGTTTATGTGACGGGTAATGTATGGTGTATCCGTTTCATATCCTACAATATGGAATCTGATGTCAAGGATAAATTTCTATTCATTTCAGAAACAAATCTCAGCATATATGCAAAAAAAATGTTCGATACATGTGAATATAGAGACGAGTTGCGAACTGAATCGTCGGCGAAAATACGAAGTCATGAAAGATTTAAAAACAAGGGATGCTGTTTTGAACGTTCGAGTATATTTTTTTTGAGAAGAAAAAAAGCAGACAGCAGAAGAATTATATGATAAGGTTATAAACAGGTGAGCGGCGGCTGACCTCGAGTCCAAGTACCAGGATCATGTCATTGCCCTGGGGCGTTAGGACATTAGATATCCATCTAGTAATCCTGTCTACAGGAGCGCCAACATGTGTGAGGCATCGTCGCTCACCACCTTCATCACCTGCCGATCCGTAAATAAAAAAATCCTGGTAAATAAAAAAATTGCGTGCACTGAAAAAGGGCTCGACCCAAGGGGTCAGCCCTTTGATTTTTCCTGGAGGCGGCATCCGGATTTGAACCGGAGAATAACGGTTTTGCAGACCGCTATTTAATATAGGTAACATAATGTTTTTTATACCTTTTGAAATGCTAATATTTTGTCTGGTGTGGATTTTGGTGTAACTTGATCCAGAGTTTTTACAGCTTTCAATTTATGATCAGGTGCTGGATGCTGATATCTCATAGCCATTAACGTTGTCTTATGCCCCATGATTTCCATTATTGTTTTTAAATCTGTCCCTGCCATGCCCAAACGTGATCCAAAAGAATGACGACAATCATG
>CAZOEW010000060.1:0-18132 GCA_964578935.1 uncultured Desulfobacterales bacterium
ATATTCCTGTGGTTAAAATTTTCGCCTTCCTTGGACTTGAACAAAGTATCTCATTTCTGGAAGGACACAAAATAAAGTCTAATCAAGATATTGGAGATATTTATGCAGATTTTAGTACTGTATTATTCAAAAGGCGGAAATACCAGAAGGCTTGCGGAATCCATTGCAAAAGGGGTTGAAAGCGTGGACGGCGTGAAAGCGCTTATAAAAAAAACCGATGAGGTGACAACCGACGATTTTGTGAAATCAGGCGGCGTTATTGCAGGCTCTCCTGTTTATTTCGGTATCATGGCTGCGCAGCTTAAAAAGGTGTTCGATGATTTTGTCGGAGTGCGTAAAAAAATGGAAAATAAAATAGGGGCGGCCTTTACGACCTCGGGAGATCCTTCCGGAGGCAAGGAAACCACAATGATGTCAATTATTCAGGCGCTTCTGATTTACGGAATGGTTATCGTCGGTGATCCCATGTCCGCCACCGGTCACTATGGTGTTTCCTGTGTGGGGGTTCCGGATGCAACCGCCAAGAAAAATGGGATGAAGCTGGGTCAGCGGGTTGCAGCGCTTGCAGTGAAACTGCATGGGTAAAATAGAAACAGGGTCAAGGAGTTCAATATGGAATTTCGACAGGAAGGCATTAACATAGCTGCCGGCATCGATCAGGTAAAAAAGCCGGATCCGGATGAAGCGGTAAAGTCCTCTTTGGGAAAAATCAAAAACAAGTTTATTGTGATGAGCGGTAAAGGCGGTGTTGGAAAGACCAGCACTTCCGTAAATCTATCCATTGCCCTTGCAAACAAAGGGTTTAAAGTCGGGCTTATGGATGTTGATATTCATGGACCGGATATTCCAAGGATGCTTGGGCTTTCCAATATGCTTGATCTGGATCAGGATCAAAAACTGGTTCCGGCATCCTATTCGGAAAACCTGAAGGCCGTTTCGATTGAATCGTTGAGCATCCACAAGGATGACGCCATTATCTGGCGGGGACCGGTTAAGTACTCCGCGATACGTCAGTTTATTTCAGATGTTGCCTGGGGAGAACTGGATTTTCTGATTATTGATTCTCCGCCCGGAACCGGAGATGAGCCGTTGACGATTGCTCAGATCGTTAAAGACGCAAAAGCGATTATCGTCACCACCCCTCAGGAGGTCTCCCTTGCCGATGTCAGAAAATCGATCAGTTTCTGCCGGACCGTAAAAATGGAAATTTTCGGAATGATAGAGAATATGAGCGGATTTGTCTGCCCTCACTGCAATCAGGAACTGGATCTTTTTGGTACGGGCGGGGGGGAGAAAACCGCCCGTGAGGCAGGAGTTGAATTCCTTGGAAGAATCCCGTTTGACAAGGGCATGGTAGCCTGCGGGGATGCGGGAACCTCTTTCCAGGAAAAGCATGCCGATTCCGTCGTAACAAAGGTGTTTGGTGAAATTGCGGACAGGATGTCCAAATTGATCTCCGGCTGAGCCGGGATCTCTTTTTGCTTTTTTCATGCAGCAGGTTTTGGGAAAAAATTATGGCCATACAATACATTGACCTTTCCCTAAAAATTGAAGCGGGTCTGCCCAGTGATCCTGAAATGATGATTCCAAAAATCGATTACATGGGGCATCAGGAAGGGGCTGACCAGATGGAGGAATTTTTTCCAGGCTTAAAAAAGGAACAACTCCCTCAACGCCTTGGCTGGGCAGTGGAATTTATGCAGCTGACAACCCATTCCGGGACACACATGGATGCGCCCTATCACTATCATCCGACAATGGATCTGGGTGATTCAGCCATTACAATTGACGCGGTCCCTCTGGAGTGGTGCTTTCAGGATGGCGTTGTGTTGGATTTCAGTCACAAACAGGATGGGGAACGAATTACGGCAAAGGATGTGGAAGGGTGTCTGAAAACGATCGGCTACACCATTAAACCGCTTGACATCGTATTGATTCGGACCGGCGCGGACAGGTTCTGGGGCAAGCCGGAATACCTTGTAAAGGGCGCGGGAATGACCCGGGAATCGACGCTCTATCTGCTGGAGCGGGGTGTCAAGGTTGTTGGAATCGATGCATGGTCCTGGGATCGGCCGCTGCCTTTTCTGGCAAAGGAGTTTCAGGAAACCGGCGATCCTTCGGTGATCTGGGAAGCCCATTTTGCAGGTATCGAAAAAGGATACTGCCATATGGAGAAGTTAACCAATCTGGACAACATACCAAAACCATTCGGCTTCAAAGTGGCCTGTTTCCCGATCAAGATCAAAGCCGCCTCCGCCGGGTGGGTTCGTCCGGTTGCACTGGTTGAAACATAATCGCGATCTCACGGTTCCGCTTCGATGGAGGATGTTATAACCCTTTACCGATCAGGAGGTCAGGGTGGAAAAGTTCATTTTAAACTGCGCGGTGACCGGTGCCATTCATACACCCACGATGGCGCCATATCTTCCGATCAAACCCGGGGATATCGCCCGGCAGGCAATTGATGCGGTCAATGCGGGTGCTTCGACGGTTCACGTTCATGCCCGTGATCCTGAAAGCGGCATGCCCACGGGCAATCTTGACATTATGGGAGAGATTGTTTCCACGATTCATTCCAACTGTGATGCGGTCATCTGCATTACCACAGGCGGAGGTATCAATATGACAGTGGAACAACGGATTGCATCGGTTCCCGAATTCAAACCGGAACTGGCTTCGTGCAATCTCGGCTCCATGAACTTTGGGCTTTTTCCGGTAATGGAAAAAATAAACGAGTGGCAGCATGACTGGGAGCCAGCCTATCTTGAAGGATCAAAAGATTTCATTTTTCAAAATACATTCCGTGATTTGGAGCGGGTGTTCCAGGTTATGCGCGAAAGCGGCACCAAACCGGAACTGGAAGCATATGATGTGGGCCATCTCCACAACCTGCATTACTACTTCAGTAAAGGAGTGATCGATGAGCCGGTTTATATTCAGTTTGTCATGGGTATTCTGGGCGGTATCCAGGCAACCATTCCTCATCTTCTCCATATGAAACAGACAGCAGACGGGCTGTATAAAGACAACTATGTGTTTTCCACCATCGCGGCCGGCCGCAATGAGTTTGCCCTCGGGACCACTTCGATGCTTCTCGGAGGGGGGGCTCGTGTCGGGCTTGAAGATAACCTGTGGCTTGAAAAAGGCGAAATGGCAAAGTCAAATGCCGAACTGGTGGAAAAAATGGTGCGTATCGCCAGAGAGCTTGGTTATGAACCAGCCACGCCGGATGAAACGCGCGAAATTTTACAGCTCAAGGGAAGAGACAAGGTGAACATGTAATGCCGATCGTTTGCGAATAACGATTAATGATTCGGATTTTTCCTGACCTTTTCCAACGCCTTCATGGCACTTTCCCAGACCATTGTTTCATCAATAAAACTTTTGCTGTTAACATATTTTTGCGAGCTTGTTATCTGGATATATCGCGGAGGGAGAGTGTTCATGGTTAAAGCAAAGGCATCTTCAATGCAGATGGAGCACAGGCAAAAAGAAGTGTTTTCCTTCAGGATCTCGCGAATAATTTTAAGGGCGATAATCTCGTTATAGTTGACGATGTCTTCTACCGAACATTCTTCTATCGTATAATCAATTCCATCTCTGCTGAATATTTCCATAAGTGACGTTGTCCTGTTAAAGAGTTAATCCTCAAAAATTGAGATGATTGACATCTAATCGGGCAGGAAAATTTATCAAAATGTATGTTTTACAATTTTGGTTTGACCAGTTAGTCCAATACCTGATTATTTCGATTATTGTCAATCATTATCCGGGGCGCTTGAAAATTTTATTCTTGACGCAGAATTTTGCGGATGCTAAACGTATAATATGAGTGAATACTCACTCACGCAAACCCTCTTAAATGTCTGGTTCTCTTTTGTTTTTTAGAGAAGATGAACGCTCTTTTGACCGCAGAACGGGCGGATAGTAGTCTGGTGATAAAAACAGTTACCGCGAAAGGAGGAAGACATTGAAAGCAAACACCACGATAACCATTCTTTTCATTTTTTTTGCAGCAGTTGTGGGGTCAGCAACATCATGCCTGGCGTCCCCGGGAAATTTTTTAATCGGTGCCGGTGTGTATGATATTACCGGGCCGGCCGCGGAAGTCGGCATGATGGGCTACTCCATGGTGGATCAGAAAACATCGGGAATTCAGATGAGACTTCGATCACGGGCTTATATTATCAGTGAGCCTGCCGGCGGGAAGCGGGTCGTTTTTGTCAGCGCGGATCTTTGTGCGATTTTTCAGGCAGTAAAGCAGCAGGTTGTCGAAAAGCTGCAGAACGACCCGGCGCTCGGGAATCTGTATCATGAATCCAATGTGCTGCTGAGCGCAAACCATACCCACAGCGGCCCGGGAGGGTATTCCCATTATGCGACCTATGATCTTTCCGTGCTCGGATTTATCGAGGAGAACTTCAATGCAATTGTTGACGGTATCTATCGATCCATCAAGATCGCCCATAATAATCTGACTCCCGGTAAAATACTCGTTGCACAGGGCGAACTGGATAACTGCGGCTGGCAGAGGTCTTATAATGCGTATATGAACAATCCGGAGTCGGAACGTGCTTTATATCCGGCAAATACCGATAAAACAATGACATTGCTGAAACTTGTATCCGATCAGAATGAAGAGATCGGGATGATAAACTGGTTTGCCGTACATCCGACAAGTATCGGCAACACCAACAAACTGATAACCAGCGACAACAAGGGGTATGCGCAATACCTGTTTGAACAAATGAAAGGAACGGATTACGCGGCTGAAAACCAGAACACCTTTGTGGCCGCCTTTGCCCAGACAAATTCCGGGGATGTTTCCCCAAACATTTACTGGGGATATCCGAATGGAACAGATGACTATGAGCATATGGTTATCATAGGTGAAAGGCAGTTTGACAAAGCGGTTGAGTTATACAACAATGCGGGCGAGTACCTGGAAGGAGGCATTGATTACCGTCACCGGCATGTTGATTTTGATGAGCTTCCCATTGATCCTCAGTGGGTGGGCGGGCAAACTGGAATTCAGACATGCTCGGCTGCCATAGGCTTTTCTCAGGTGGCGGGCAGCACAGAAGATGGGGCCGGAATCGATCTTGCTCATGAAGGAATGGTCTGGGGGAGTAATGACTGGCCTGCATTTACACTGGTGCCTGAACTGCAGGATTGTCAGGAAGAAAAAATTATTCTTCTTCCAGCCGGTGATATGTCTCCCTATCCCTGGGTTCCGGAGGTTCTGCCTCTTCAAGTTGTGAAAATCGGAAATCTTGCCATTGTTGCAGCTCCGCTGGAAGTGACAACCATGGCTGGAAGGCGAATCAGAAGCGCGGTAAAGGCGGAACTTGGATCAACGGTTGATTATGTGGTTCTTGCTTCTCATTCCAATGCTTACTGCTCCTATCTTACAACAAGTGAGGAGTATGCGGTCCAGCATTATGAGGGCGGATCCAACATGTTCGGTCCCTACTCACTGAATGCATTCCAGCAGGAATACGCTGCAATCGCCAAATCCCTGCATGATGGTACCACGCTGGATCCGGGCCCGACACCGCGGGATTTAAGAAATGATGTCATCAACTTTCAGACCGGAGTTGTCTGGGATGGAAAGTATCTGGACCAGGAGTTCGGAGATGTCGAAATTGACGCAACCGGCAGCTATAACCCCGGGGATACCGTTACGGTTCAATTTGTAGGCGGCCACCCCAAAAACAATTTCCTGATTCAGCAGACCTTTTTGAAGATCGAAAAAATGAAGACAGAAATCATTACCGTCTGTCATGAAGAGAAGGTAGGGTGTGATACCATTGTGGTCTGCGAAGATGTTCCGGGGCTTGTCTTTGATAAAGTTGTCGCAAACGACTGGGATCCTGAAACGATTTATGAATGGCAGCGGGAAGGCATGGATCGATCCAACGTGATCATCAAATGGACAATACCGGTCGATGTTGAGCCGGGTCAGTATCGAATTCGTCATCTGGGTCACTGGAAAAGCGGCTGGGATGGAAGCATCAATGCGTATGAGGGACTTTCGAGTGTGTTTACCGTGCAATAGGGATTTCCTCTTTTCGACGAATGGATGAACAGGAGCCGCGGCGCAGCATGCCGCGGCTTTTTATTGCAAATGATTTATTACCTTTTATCAAAACAGGTTGCGTTTCCACTTCTGGGAACAATACTCAATTCTGTTTACTACACCCTGATCTATGCGGGAATCATCGTCAGCTGTATCTTCATTTATAAAAGACTGACGGAAATCCCCGGCTACTCCAGAAGACGTATCGCCGTTTTTGTTTCCCTGGTATTTCTGTTCTCTTTTCCTGCCGGCATAATCAGTTCGCGTGCTGCCAACATGTTTTATTATCCCGCATCGTTATGGAGTGCGGAGTTTTTTTGGGAGCAGTTTATGCATGGAAAGAATCAGACATTCCATGCCAGTCTGGTGTTGCCGGCGATACTCATCTTTGTGTTGATGTCTGTCCTGAAAATCAGATATCGGGAAGGGTTGGATACGATATTTTTACATATTCCCATTGCTCATGCATTCGGACGAACAGGGTGTTTTCTTGTCGGATGCTGTTATGGCAATCGGATTTCCTTCTCATTCCTGGGAAAAGAGATTTCATTCGACAATCCAGTACCGCTCTATGCGGTTATCGGCAATATCCTGTTATATTTTTTCTTAAAAAGATGTTTTGGCAGGATATATCGCACGGAAAACGGAAACGGAAAGGGGAGTGTCGTGGCTTTTTATCTGATCGGTTACGGTATCATGCGGTTCATTTTTGAAATGATTCGAAAGGAAAAAATTGTTGCCTTGGGTCTGACACAGGCTCAACTGGTGATGATTGTGTTTATCCTCGCAGGTGGTTTGATCTTGTATGGAATGAAACGGAGCAGGAATGCCTGAGATGCCATTAACCAGGAAAAAGGGCCGAATTCAGGACTATATCTCCGTTGCAGGCTTTGCGGTCTTGTTCCTGCTGGTTACCGCAGTGATCACGGCCATGCTGAAGTATGAAATCATCCGGTGGCCTTTCAGACGGGTTTCAGGAATTGCGGAAACGTATAAAAATGTTTTACTGTATTCTCCGGTACTGTTCATTGCATTGTTTTCAACCATCTGGCTCAAAGTTTCCCACATACCGGTTTTGGAAGAATTCAAATGGAGGCGTTTTTCCAGGACATTTCTCGTTGGATTGTTCATCAGCGCCGGATATTCGGTTTATCTGTATATGTCCACCGGATTCAGCTTAAAAGGTTCTGAATACTGGCCTCCGGTTGTGATGTTGAGTCTGTTGAATGCCGTTTCCGAAGAGGTTTTTTACCGTCTTGTTTTTTACCGTCTGTTGAAAAACGTTTTTACAGGAGCACTTAAGGCAAATCTGATCCAAAGCCTTGCCTATGCGTCTGTTCATGTGTTGATCGGGGGGGTTCAATTTGCTGCATTTGCCTTTTGCTACGGGATGCTGCTGGGTTGGATCATGGAAAGAAACAGAAGTGTCATACCATGCATTATCTGTCACTTCTGTATTGATATCGGCAATATCGGCCTGCCGCTTCTCATTGACCTGCCTGTTCGTTGACAAAGGTTTTTGATTACAGCTGTTGTCAGAAAAACGTTCTGTTTCCATTCACCAGAGATGATCAACCCGCCTATGGCGGATTCTTCATCTCTGGCTTCAATCGAAATATATTTATGACAATCTATAAGCCGAAAACATAACCGGTTGATCTGGTATTATCACAAAAAATATTGCTTGACTTATCGGCATATGCCACACTATGAAATCTAAAAATTATGGGCGGTTAACTCAGGGGGAGAGTGCTACCTTCACACGGTAGAAGTCGGAGGTTCAAATCCTCTACCGCCCACCAGAAATATCAGTGGGTTATGGCTTCAAGCTGTGACCTCTTTTGCTTTCTGCAACCATTTTGCACGGAATGTTCCGGAATCACTGTCCGGAATAAAACGGAATGAGTGTCCGGAATGCAGCGGAGTCGCTGTCCGGAATCAAGCGGAATATCCAGGATCATCTTAAGAGGTGTGAGGGAAAAACAAGAAGACCGGTTCTAAAGATTAATTTTTCAAGATCTTGTCAGCTTCAGAAATACGTCTTCCAGGTCTTTTTCTTCTGTTTCCGCTTTTTGTCTCAATTCATCGATGGTTCCGATGGCAATCAGCCTGCTTCTGTTAATGATTCCGATACGATCACAGATATCCTCTGCAACTTTGAGGGTGTGCGTGGACATGAAGATGGATTTGCCCGCTTCGGCAAGTTGCCTGAAAAGCCCCCTGACCATTTTGATACCCTCTGGGTCAAGCCCGACAAGCGGTTCGTCTACGATGATCAGCTTCGGATCATGCAGAAGCGCGGCTGCCATGATAAGACGCTGCTTCATTCCATGGGAATATGACTCGATCAGCTCATCTGCCCAGTCAATCAGGGAAAACATGGTCAGCAGGTTTTCGGTTTTTGGAAGAAAGAGCTCTTCTTCGACATGATAGAGATCTCCAATAAACCGCATGAACTCCATTCCGGTTAATTTCTCATACAGGTAGGGGCGATCCGGTATAAAACCAATATTCCCCTTGGCCTCTTCGGGATCTGTTTTCATATCGATCCCGCAGATTTTTATGCTTCCGGAAGTGGGGAGAATGAGTCCTCCCATCATTTTTATGGTAGTTGTTTTACCGGCCCCGTTGGGACCGATAAACCCGAAAATCTCTCCGGGAGGAACCGTAAGATTCAGATCGCTCACGGCCGTAAAATCGCCATATTTTCGAGTAAGGTTTTTCAGTTCAATCATCACGATCCGCTTTCAATAATCGTTAGCGTGACGTTATCAATTACCCGCATAAGGTTTTGCTGAAGATCCTGCATTCCAGTTGCAAATCGGATATGTGTCACATCGGCCGGTATCTGACCAAAGACGGAATCCACCGTGATCCACCGACCCAAAAAGATTCGGTTCCAGGCATGGAAATAGAACCGGCCGTTCAGGTAGACAAGCCCGGCTTCGATCCTTGATGGAATTCCGGCAGCACGCATGAGGGCTGCAGTCAGTATCGCGTGTTCGGTGCAGTCGCCAACCTTGTTTTTCAGGACGGAAAGGGCATCCGGCATGGATAAAACCGGGCGTTTTTCAATATTTTCCTCGATCCATGTAACAATTTTACGTGCATTGTCAAGCGGAGGGTCGGATTGAACCGTGATCTTTTCAACAAGACCTTTTATATCCGGGTGGTTGGATGTGATAAACGGAGATGATTTTAGAAACGCCTTTTCCTGCTCTGCCATTCCGGCAAACCGCTCGGGATCGGCTTCAAGATCCTCTAAGGATTCTTTTTGAATCGTCAAAACCGTATGTTCCATTTTCTGCCTCCCGCCGGAAAGAGACAGATTGTCGATTTCTATCCCATTGATCTGGACCGTTAAGAATTTCAGTTCCTGGGGGGAATCCAATTTTTTATTTGAAGGAATGGAGGCGAATTGAATCAAGTCCTGGCTGGCCTTTATCGGAAGACCGAACAGGGCGTCTTTTTTGGTGGTTTTTTCAACCCGGAAGCCCAGAATGCCTTCCTCTTTCAGCAGATCTCCATCTTCTCCAACCCAGGAATGCTGTGTAACGCCCTGATACACGATTGCAACCTTTAAAGACGGCACGCTTTTGCCCATGATGAAGATGGGTTCCTTTTTTTCAACGCGAACGTGAACCGGCTGGGATGACATCTGGGCCGGGTCGAAGACGGAATAGGTAAATGAATCTCCGGGGACAGGCTGATGATTCGCCAAAGCCTGCAGTATCCCTGACGAAAGAAATGGTTTTTCTTTTACGGGAATTTTAAAGTGCTGGGCAGCGTTGGAAGCTTCGGTTCTTACGGAAATGGAATCCTCCGCTACGTTGCCGCTTGCTTTAAACTGGAATCTTCCGGAACTGATGCTGAAATCAAAGGTTGCAAGAGATAGATCCGGATTGAGCGTTCCCTCCGTGATCAGCTTTAAATCCTGTTCCACTCCCATGGTATTGATCCGCATGTAAAGATCTTCCATAATGGTGTAATGCTTGTCCGTTATTGAAAAAACAGAGTGGGAATATCCAATTTTACGGTCATTCTGGAATATGTTCATCCAGGAATCTTTTTCCCGGAACCGGCTTTCGGCGGAAAACTCTATTTTCCGGGAAGTTGAAAAAAGGTTATGATGCAGATTCAGGCGGATGGCAAGCAGGACCATAAACAAAAGGATGAGCAACATACCGGCAATTTTGATCTTTTTCATGTTCTTCTTTTCTCTGCTGCTTTTCGTTTCGATCCTGACCCGCTAAACAATCCGTTTAAACTGTTTTTCAAGAATGGCCCATTGCCAGCTAACCCGTATAGGACGGCCATGAGGACAGTGCTGGGTGTTTTCACAACACTCAAGCTGATATACCAGGGCCTTTATTTCCTGTTCAGATAACCGCTGCCCGGCTCTGATGGAACCATGGCATGCCATCAGGATAAGGCAGTTATCCATCACGCGTTCAATTCCTTCGGAAAACCCGATATCTCCGATTTTATCCACGATTTCCAGAATCAGGGGTTTGATTTCCCTGCCGGAAATAATCTCCGGTGCCGACTTGATTGCAAAGGTACATCCTCCGAACGGTTCGATGTCAAGGCCGAATTCGGCCAGACCCGGAATCAGTTTTTCAAGGTTCGCGCTTTCTTGATAACCAAGATCGATGGTCTCGGGGATGAGGTATTTCTGTGCCGGAGAACTCCTCTTTAAAGACTTTTTTTTCAACTGCTCAAAAAGAATCCGTTCATGGGCGGCATGCTGATCGATGAGTACCATTTCATTTTCTGATTCACAGATGATGTAGGTATTGTGAAGCTGCCCGATGACGTTTACCGATGAAAAAATTGAGCTTCTTTGAAGACCATCCTCTTCTGATTTATCCGTTTTTATGGATAACTCTTTTTGGGTTTCGCGGTATTCGTGCGTGGTTTCAGAAATCATTGCCTCTGGTTCGAAAGGCCCTCTGATTTCAAAAGACGCTTTTTGATATCTGTGATGAAACGGTATCTCTCTTTCTTCAGAACGGGTTGTGGATGACAATTCAGAGGAGAGATTGGGAAGGGTTTCCGGAGCGCTGCCCGGAACCGGTTTTATTGAAGCAGACAACCGCTTTTTTGGATGATCCATTCGGTTCCAGGCGTTCAATACGGAAGCCTTCAAGGTTTCGTATACCTTTCGGTACCCTGCAAACCGAACCTCATGTTTTGTGGGATGAACATTTACATCGAGCTGATCAACCGGTACATGGATAAAAAGGACAGCCACGGGAAATCGTCCTTTCATCAACCTGCCCCGGTATCCCTCGAATAATGCGTGCTGCAGGCCGCGATCCCTGATGAAACGTCCGTTTACATACAGGTAGATTTTCTGGGAAGAGCTTCGCGTAAGAGAGGGGGAGGAGATCCATCCGGAAACGGAAGCATCTTCTGTTTTCAGTTGAATTTCATGAAGATCGGAGCGAATATCCTGGCCAAACACAACTGAAATCCGGTCAAATGGATCCTGTGCGAGCGGCCAGTTTTTAATTTTTTTCCCATTATGCAGGAGCTGAAATCCGATTTCCGGTCTTCCCAGGGCAATGCCGGATATGGTTTCCGCAATGTGCCCCATTTCAGTGTTCGTGGATTTCAGGAATTTTCTTCTGGCAGGGGTATTGAAGAACAGTTGCTTGACCTCGACCATGGTGCCGATGGGCGCACCGGTTTCAGAGACATTCCTGATTCTTCCGCCGTCTGCCAGAATATGTGTGCCGGTCTCTGAATCCCTGTCCCTGGTTATCATGGAAAAGCGGCATACCGAAGCAATGCTTGGAAGCGCTTCACCCCTGAATCCCAGGGTCCGGATCGAAAAAAGATCAGCGTCGTTGTGAATTTTGCTTGTCGCGTATCGTTCGATGCAAAGCAGTGCGTCATCGTGGTTCATCCCTGAACCATTATCGGAGACACGGATCAGAGAGCGGCCGCCGTTTTCAATATCAATAATGATTCTGGTACTGCCGGCGTCTATTGAATTTTCAAGAAGTTCTTTTACAACAGAGGCCGGCCGTTCAACAACCTCTCCAGCCGCAATTTTGTTGGACAGAATCTCGGGAAGTATTTTAATGTTGGACATGATGCCGTCCGCTTTATGATTTTATTTGGTGTTTTCCTTTTGATAAAACCGGGTTAAAAACTCCGCATCCTTGGGCTGAAGGTCAAAACGGAGACAAGCCTCATTAATCAGGGTGTTTGTTTTTGTATTCGGACGTCTTTCTTGTTCTTCCGAGATCCATTTCAACGCCTTGCGTAAATCTTCTCCCTGGGGCACAATACTCATAGAACCAACCTTCCTTTTAACTGTTTTGTGTTTTGATATGTCTCAACTGGTTATTCGCTTATCAGTTTTGGTTTCTTTTTATGAAAATCAGTAGCCTGTTCAAAATTATAGGCTACCTTGATCAACATTTCCTCGTTAAAATGTCTGCCCATGAGCTGAAGTCCGATGGGAAGCCCGTTTTCCGAAAAGCCGCACGGCACAGAGATTCCGGGTATGCCGGCAAGGTTTGCGGATAGGGTAAAAATGTCCGAAAGGTACATGGTCATTGGATCATCGGCATTTTCTCCGATTTTAAAGGCAGGGCCAGGTGCTACCGGAGACAGAAGCACATCGCAGGTTTGGAATGCGTTTTTAAAATCTTCCATAATCAGGGTTCTTACCTGGGAGGCTTTACCGTAATAGGCATCATAGTACCCGGCGGAAAGCGCATAGGTGCCCAGTATAATCCGGCGCTGTACTTCCGTTCCGAAACCTTTAGACTTGGTGTTTCGGTACATCTGGATAAGATCATCCGAATCCCTGTCCCTGAATCCGTATCTCACACCGTCATATCGTGCAAGGTTGGAGCTGGCTTCACACGGAGCGATTACATAGTATGCGGCCACGGCATATCGGGTATGGGGAAGGGATATCTCAACAAATTCCGCACCAAGGCTTTGAAGGGTGTTTACGGCATTGTTAATGGATGCGGCAACGTCAGGATGCAGGCCTTCCGAGTGGTTATATTCCTTTGGCAGCCCAACCGTCAGGCCTTTCAGGCCTTTTTTGAGAAAAGCTGTAAAATCAGGAACATCTTTGGGCACGGATGTTGAATCCGATGGATCATGGCCGGAAATTGTATTTAAAATCAGTGCGCAATCCGTAACATCCTTTGCCAGCGGTCCAATTTGGTCTAGAGATGAAGCAAAGGCGACAAGTCCGTAGCGGGACACCCTTCCGTATGTGGGCTTCATGCCGACAACCCCGCAGTGGGACGCGGGCTGTCTGATGGATCCTCCTGTATCGGAACCCAGCGATCCAAGACACATATCCGCCGCAACCGATGCGGCGGAACCTCCACTTGAGCCCCCGGGTATCCGGGTAAGGTCCCATGGATTGCGAGTCAGCTGCAGGCCGGAATTTTCGGTGGATGATCCCATGGCAAATTCATCCATATTAACTTTTCCAACAGTGACCGCACCGGCCGCGTTCAGTTTTTTCATAACGGTTGCGTCATAGGGAGGAATAAAATTTTCAAGAATCCTGGAAGCACAGGTCGTGCGAAGCCCCTTGGTACAGATCAGGTCTTTGATTGACATGGGAATCCCGGTGAGGGGCTGCACTTCTCCGCTGGCAATTGCCTTATCCGCTTCCCCGGCCTGTTTCATGGCATTTTCTTCAAATATGGAGAGATAGGCACCAATTTTTTCGTCAACCGATTTGATCTGGTCCAGAACCGCTTTTGTAAGTTCACTCGAGGATATTTTTTTTTGTTTGAGCAGACCATGTGCCTTATGAATTGTCAGTTCATGCAGTTTCATTTCAGAGATTCCTTTATCGCCCGACGATTTTTGGCACCACGAATGTTCCGTCCTCTTTTTCAGGCGCATTGGCAAGGGCTTTTGTGTTTTCCAGATGCTCTTTGATGCGGTCTTCCCGAAAAGCGTTTGTCAGGGCGATTGCGTGGGAAGTCCCCTGAACCTTTGAGGTGTCAACCTGATTCAGGGTGTTAATATATTCAAGTATTTCATCTATCTGGTCTGCAAATTTGTCCAGAGCGGCTTCATTGATTTCAAGCCTCGCCAGATTTGCCACGTGGATAATTTCATTCTTTGTTATGGTCATCAAAAACTCCCAAACCGGGTATGCCGGGTATAAAAACGAATCCGGCTCCATACTGCAACCTGGATATGCTTTCCGTGCGGTTTATTTTACAAAGGTTGCTATCGGTTTACAAGGATTGCTCCTTTATGCTCCTTTTTCAATTCGTTCATCATCTGTTGGGCAGCTGTCCGGTTTTCAAAATAGCCTGCCCGAACCCGGTACCAGATGTTGTTTTCAGAGATAATGCCGGTGGTTTTGTATGCTGGATATCCTTTCTTCTTCAGGGCGCTTACCAGTTGATCCGCGATTTTCGGATCTCGTACTGAAGCGACCTGGATGGACAGCATTTTTCCGGGAGCTTCCGGTTGCTTTTTTGGTGTGCTTTCGCTTTTAGCGGATTTTTTTATAATAGGAACGTTTTGTTTTTTTTCCGGAGCCTTTTTCTCTTCGTCGGCAGGCAAGGTCTTTTCAGTGGCCGCCAGAGGAATTTCTGTTATAACTTGCAGATCTGTATCCGGATTTGATTTTTTTAATGCTTCGTGAAAGTCAAAATCTGTTTTTTCGGAAAGATAATCCATATCGGTTTTTATCAGCTTCCGTTCTTTTTCGAGGATAGCGTGGCGCAGCGCTGAAAGCTCTTTCTGAAGAGAATCAATGTCAAATTGTACCGGCGCCGTTCCTCTTCCCACAAGGATACCCAACAGGAAGATCCATGCGGAAACAAAGCAGAAAATGACAAGCCAGCCGGCTGCGCGCTTTTTTGTGAGTTCAATTAAAACCGGCTCCCGGTCGGATGGTTGATCTGATTTTGCCTTGTTTTTTCTCATGGCACATCGTTCACATTGTATCAGGCGCGGATACACCAAGGAGCGTTAAGCCGTTCCGGATTACTATTTTAACTGCCAAAACGAGGTAGAGCCGTGCTTCAGTCAGGTCCGGATCATCGGTTAGCACTTTATGTTTATTGTAATAAGAGTGAAAAGAGGATGCAAGATTCATCAGGGAATAGGTGATCCGGTGCGGCTCCATTAATTCAGCGCTGGTTCTCACGGTTTCAGGGTATCCGATCAGCTGCCGGATTATCTGAATCTCTTCCGGTTCTTTTAATTCAGAAAGGACTTTTTTGTTCCAGCCGATGTGGGTTATCCCTTTTTCTTCCGCTCCCTTTTTTAAGATGCTCGATATGCGTGCGTGAACATACTGTACATAATAAACCGGATTTTCGTTGGTCTGTTTCCGCGCAAGCTCCAGATCAAAGTCCAGCGGACTTTCATAATGCCGGGTCAGGAAGATGAATCTGGCGGCATCACATCCGACTTCGTCCAAAACATCCTTCAACGTCACAAATTCACCGGATCGTGTTGACATGGAGACCGGTTCGCCACCTCTTAAAAGATTTACAAGCTGTATCAGGATAACCCTGAACTGATCTTGCTCATATCCGGCGGCTCTGACGGAAGCGGCTATCCGGGGGATATATCCATGATGGTCTGCCCCCCAGACATCAATTACCCGGGTAAAACCGCGTTCGAATTTTTCTTTATGATAGGCAATGTCCGAGGCAAAATAGGTTGTAAGGCCATTTTCGCGAACGACCACCCTGTCTTTTTCATCCCCGTAATCTGTTGTTTTAAACCAGTTTGCGCCGTCTTTTTCATAAATGATCCCCTTAACCTTCAATTCCCGGATAATGGTATCCACCTTGCCTGAATCAAAAAGACTTTGCTCGCTATACCATCTGTCAAACGAAATTCCAAAATTGGTTAAATCGGCTTCAATTCCTTTCAAAATGGTGGAAGCGGCAAATCGGGCACAGATTTCAACAGCCTGTTCCTCGTCTTGTTCAAGAAGTTTTCGGCCGTTTTCGACTTTTATCGTTTCAGCCAGCTCTTTGATATAGTCACCCTGATAGCAATCCTCCGGGAAATTCACATTTTGATTGAAAAGCTCCCTGTAGCGCAGAAACACGGAGAGTCCCAGGGTTCTGATCTGGCGGCCCGAATCATTGATATAATATTCCCTCTGAACATCATATCCGCAATATTCGAGGATGGTTGCGACAGTATCGCCCACAGCGGCACCACGGCCATGGCCCACATGAAGCGGGCCTGTCGGATTGGCGCTCACAAACTCGACCTGAATCCTTCTGCCCTGACCGATGTTGGATGCCCCATATCCGGTATCTTCATCGTGGATTCTTTTTAAAAAAGGATGCCAGGCCAGGGTATTGATGAAGAAATTAATGAATCCGGGCCCCGCGATTTCCATTTTGGCAACAATATTATCCGGATCCTCAATATTTGAAAGGATTGCCTCGGCAATTTTACGGGGGGCCATTTTCTGGATTTTAGCCATTTTCATGGCAATATTGGTTGAAAGGTCTCCCTGGGAGTCAATTTTTGGTTCCTCGACTTCAATTTCCGGAAAGTTCGAAGAGCACAGCTGTCCGTTTTTGTATGCTTTTTCCAGGGCGTTGTTTATGAGATTTTTAATTTTAGCTTTCATTTTCAGTATTTCTTTTTCAGTACATTTTATATCCGGATCGTCTCAATCTATAACCACCCCATTACAGGACCTTCAATTCATAGAGACTTTTCATTTTCAAGTCAAGTGAGCTTTGGCGGCAAAACAAAACCACCCGGTCGGAGGGTGGTTTGTGAAAACGCTCCATATGCTCCATTCGACAGGAATCATACTCACAATGTCAGATTCAGGTCGTGTTTTTAGAAAGTTGCCCGTTATAGCTCGTCATCGGGCTGGATGCTGTCGTCATCCGCGATTTTAATGGTAGAAGTGGATGGTGAAATCGTCTTGATATCATCTTCTCCCAGGATATCATCATCTTCGATATTACTTTCATCGGCCAGGAGTTCATCCAGTTCAACAGGGTTCTCGTCATCATCTTCCGAATCATCCATAACTGCTTTTTTGCTTTTCAGAAGCTCTGCATCATTAAAGAAAACTTCTATTGTTTCTGTTGCGCCGTTTTCAAAAAATTCGATCATTGCATTTGCAATTTTTTGTGCGCATACGCCAATGGGATAAAATCCCGGAGTTCTAAACGCATTGATCAGTAACTTTAAGTCATCCTTAGATGCGGCCCTTATCGCTTCCATGTTGTATTTTTCTTCAAAAACCGTTGTAAAGATACCTTTGTCCAGTTCACTGGCTTCCTGCAGGACAAGTTCATTTTCATTGTCACCCTTTAAGATCAGGTATTTCTGTTTCATGATTGTTCCTTTGAGTATATATTCTTAAATTTTTTCCTGTTCATTAATGCCGATCATTATATGGAGTTAATTATTTTTTGCAATAATAATTCGAAAATCTTCATTGTCAACCAAAGACTCGCATAGAGTTGCTGAAAATTTTGAGAGACGGTAATGACATGAATTGCGTCAAGTGTTTACTCCTTGGGAATAAACCGGTATTTTGAGATGATGGCTAAGTTTTTTCGTTTCGGCTTCTGCGCCAACAAAAAGGATTGACCTTGAATTTTCAAAATGCTAATAAGCGTTTT
Organism: uncultured Desulfobacterales bacterium; assembly: GCA_964578935.1. Classification (GTDB taxonomy): domain Bacteria; phylum Desulfobacterota; class Desulfobacteria; order Desulfobacterales; family SURF-7; genus JAQYVL01. The sequence continues at coordinate 17,707 of CAZOEW010000060.1, forward strand.
TACACAATTTGGAGGGATGGCCGAGTGGTTGAAGGCGGCGGTCTTGAAAACCGTTGAGTGTCAAAGCTCCGTGGGTTCGAATCCTACTCCCTCCGCTCTTTTTTTTTAAGGAGAGATGGCCGAGTCGGCTGAAGGCGCTCGCCTGCTAAGCGAGTGTGTGGCGAAAGCTGCACCGAGGGTTCGAATCCCTCTCTCTCCGCCACCCCACTCCCCCGCGCGGGAGCCGCCGCGCCGGGACCCCGAATGGCTCCGTTCCGGAATAAATAATTATTAGCAGGTTGCCCGAACCTGTAATATAATTGACAGCCAACGCAAACTCCTTTGACTACCGGAAGGTCACATGGCATCCAAAAACGATAAGCCGGCTTCGGAACCCATGGACGCGCTTGAAATGGAACCGGTCATCGCGGATCTTTCCGAGGCGGC
>CAZOEW010000061.1:0-17965 GCA_964578935.1 uncultured Desulfobacterales bacterium
ACAGGAACAACGTAGAGTCTCCATGAAAGCTTCTTCAATGCCCGTATCCTTTCTTAAATCGACGTTTCTGATTACCGTAAAAATTATTTTTTAAATGCTGTCAGCAATTCCAGATGTTGATTTCTCAATCATCTGGTTTCTCATTGTCATCAGGATTTCTCTTTTTTATCTGATGGCGGTGCAGGAGTCTGGTAAACCGTTGCGATGTTTCCCCGAACAACCTTTATCCTCACCTTGTCCGCGATTTCAAGGGTTACCGTGGTATCGTCTACAGAGGTTATTCTGCCGTGGATACCGCCGGATGTAATCACTCTGTCACCCTTGTTCAGCGCATTGATCATCTCCTGATGCTGTTTTGCTTTCTTCTGCTGGGGTCTGATCAGTAACAAATAGAAAATACCAAACATCAAAATTAATGGAATGAAAGCCGTAAAGCTGCCGCCGTCTGATCCTCCCGGTGCGCCGCTTCCCATCGCATGTGCTATATTAAACAAAATACGTCCTCCTTGTTCGAGTTTTTAAAACGTTTAAGCCTTGATTATGATTTCTGCTTTTATTGTTCCTGAGGCATCCAGAGGGTGTCTCCGTCAAATTGTATCCGGTTTACATTTTTAAAATCAATATGGTCAATCAGGGAAAAAACCTCATCCATATGGTACACAACAATTTTACTCAATGGCTCGATAAGATTGATATCCGAAGATAGTCTACGTTCCTTCAGGTTATAGATCGAGACCATTTTTTCGGAAAATTTCAGAATTTTCCCCACACCTGAACTCCGACCGTTTTTTCCGGGCTCATCCGCAAGAGGTGAAAGAGCTATCTGCCGGTTATCAAAACGATTTTTAAGTAAATTGAAATGAATATTCCAGATATTTTCGCCCGGCAGAACCACATGGATTCCGAAATTCTCTGTTTTTTTTGCGGCACCGCCATCCATATCCTTCTCAATCAATTCACCGCGCCGGAGGCGTGTTTCATTGATAATCTCTTCCATCGAGACCGTTTTATCCCCCACCTTAAGGGATTCATCGGATTTGACGATCATATCAACACCGGAATCGATTCCATATGCTGCCTTGCGCTCCTGCATCAGGGAGGAAAGGGCTTTATCTTTTTCAAGGTTGTTATAATCCATAACCGCTTTGGAATTTTCCGGCAGTCTGATTGTTTTCAACTCCGCATTCGAAACGCCATCCGGTAATTTCCGGTCGGAAAGATAGTTCAAACCGGCGAGGGTGATCACAACGCCAAGAATCAAAAAGATAGCAATTCCAATATGTTTTTTTGAACTGTTCATCGTTTTTTTTGGCATAAGATCCTCTCCACCCTGATCCATGGTCGACACAACTGATACAGCAATCACGCCCGGGTGTCAATACAGGGCAGCGATATTCTGATTACGGGGATACTGGATCGAGGGTGCGGGCGTAATCACAGACGACACTGCTTTCGCCGGGCATCATGTTGCCATCTCCTTCAATTGTTATCCGAATATGCATTCTGACTTCAAGATCGTGTATTTCATTTCGTTTTTTGTTTAAAAGATAAGATGAAACCGCCATCGGAACCGTTACGTTTATGCTTGAAACATTATCTTTCATGGTTTCGAGCCTTAATTTCCGAAGGACACCTATCCCCAGCATTTCGATAGAAGGGGTAAGTCCCTTGCCCTTACAGTGGGGACATTTTACAAAGCTTCCGGATTCAATGGAGGGGTTTATTCGCTGCCTGGACATCTCCAGGAGGCCGAATTTTGAAATCACACCGACCTTGGTTCTGGCCTTATCCTCTTTCAGAAACGATTTGATGGCACTTTGTACTTTTATTTTGTTTTTCTGATCCCGCATGTCAATAAAATCGATTACAATAAGACCGCCAAGATCTCTGAGCCTGAGCTGACGTGCAATTTCTTCTGCCGCTTCCAGATTGGCCTGCAGAGCGGTCTCTTCGATCGATTCTTTTTTAGTGGCCTTGCCGGAGTTTACGTCGATCGCCACAAGCGCTTCCGCAGGATCAAGAACAATGGAACCACCTGATTTTAATTTTACATGGTTTTCAAAAATAGATGCGATCTGTGTTTCCAGCTGGTACTTTGAAAAGATGGGTTTGTCACTTTTGTACAGTTTGACGATGTTTACATGTTTTGGAGAAATGATATTGATGAAATTTTTTACGTCTCTGTATACCGAAGGGTCATCGATAAGGATTTCGTTTATTTCAGGCGTAAAATAATCTCTTATGGATCGCACCGCGAGGTTTCGGTCTTTATAGAGGAGTTGCGGAGCTTTTCCGGTAATTCCTTTTTGCTTGATGTTCTTCCAGAGGCGCAGCAGGTATCGAATATCCTTTGCGATGAGGGATGTTGTGCATCCCTCTCCGGCAGTGCGAAGAATCAGGCCAAAATCTTCAGGCAATTGTTTTCCAATGATTTCCTTAAGTCTTTTTCGTTCCGTTTCATTTTCAATTTTTCTTGAAATCCCAATATTTTTGCTTCCCGGCATGAGAACGGTATGCCTGCCCGGCAGGGATATAAATGTGCTGAGCATGGCCCCCTTGTTCATAATCGGATCTTTTATGATCTGCACGACAAGCTCCTGACCCCTTCTAACGATTTTTTTTAAAGACCTGTCGCCTGATGCGTTATCGATAAAGTAGTCGCTGTGAATTTCATGTTTTTGCAGAAAACCGTGCCGTTCAGCTCCGTAATCCACAAAAACAGCCTGAAGGCTTGGTTCGACTCGTGTAATAATACCTTTGTATATGTTACTTCGGGTAATGGCTTTTGAAGCAGTTTCGATGTGAAACTCTTCAAGCTTTTCATTTTTTACTTTTGCGATGCGGCATTCTTCCTGATCTACCGCATTGATAAGAATTTTGCTGCTCATCGTTTTTCCTGTTTGTCTCCGATTGTGATGAATTTTTTGTGTAGTCCTGAATTCCAATGGTGAAGATTTAAAATTAAATAAAGAATTTAAATATATAAGTCAAATGGTTTTTGATTGAATTACGCCTTGCCAATCCGGATGTTTATTTGTATTGTAGCTGCGTATTGCGCGGTTTCCGGATATGCGGTCAATGTGTACAGGAATGAAATATAGAGATTTGGTGAGGAAAAAAGAAGATGGAAGAACGCTATAATCCCAGGTCGATTGAAGATAAATGGCAGTCATTCTGGGAGAAAACAGAACTTTTCAGGGTTGTTGAAAATGAGAAGAAAGAAAAATATTACCTGCTTGAAATGTTTCCCTATCCTTCAGGGAAGATCCATATGGGCCATGTCCGAAATTATACAATAGGCGATGTCGTGGCGCGGTACAAGCGAATGCAGGGGTTGAATGTGCTCCATCCCATGGGATGGGATGCGTTCGGCATGCCTGCCGAGAATGCGGCAATTGCGAATAAAACACATCCGGCCGCATGGACTTACGATAATATTGACACGATGCGCCTGCAGCTTAAAAAGATGGGGTTCAGCTACGACTGGGATCGAGAGATCGCAACCTGCAGACCTGAATATTACAGATGGGAACAATGGCTTTTTATCAAGATGTTTGAAAAAGATATGGCCTACCGAAAGGAATCCTCCGTCAACTGGTGTGAGCCATGTCAAACGGTGCTCGCAAATGAGCAGGTAGAGGCCGGAATGTGCTGGCGTTGCGGAAAACCGGTACGTCAGAAAAAACTGGAGCAGTGGTTTTTCAGGATAACCGACTTTGCCGAAGATCTGCTGGTCCACTGTGACAGGCTTCCTGGATGGCCTGAAAAAGTTACGACAATGCAGAAGAACTGGATTGGGAAAAGCATTGGGGCTGAAATCAGATTTCCAATTGAAGCTTCAGATGAATCGATACCGGTCTTTACAACTCGGCAGGACACGGTTTATGGGGCGACCTTTATGTGTCTTGCACCGGAACACCCCCTGGTGCTTCAATTGTCCGAGGGAACTCCGGAGCGGGACAACGTGATCGCTTTTGTTGAAAAGATGTCCATGCAGGACCGTTCAAGCAAGGCGGTTGAAACATATGAAAAAGAAGGAGTCTATATCGGGGTTAACTGTATCAACCCGTTAAGCGGCAGGAAGATGCCTGTTTATACGGCAAATTTTGCTTTAATGGAATATGGAACCGGCGCGGTGATGTCCGTACCTGCCCATGATCAGAGGGATTTTGATTTTGCCGAAAAATATGGGCTGGAAAGGATTGTAGTCGTGAATCCGCGCGGCCAAGACCTTGATGCGCGAACAATGACCGAGGCATACACCGGAGAAGGGTTTCTCGTTCATTCAGAAGAATTTAACGGCCTTGAAAACAAAAAAGCACTGGATGAAATTGCCGCCTACCTTGAACAAAAAAACCTTGGCAAAAAAACCGTCAGCTTCAGGCTCAGAGACTGGGGGATATCGAGACAGCGCTACTGGGGGACGCCCATTCCCATGATCCACTGTGATTCATGCGGCCTGGTGCCCGTATCCGAGCAAGACCTTCCTGTTCTTCTTCCTGAAGATGCTCAAATGCTTGAGGGTGGCAGATCACCATTGCCGTCGCTTGATTATTTTAAACATACAACATGCCCGAAATGCGGTAGTTCAAGTGCAAAAAGGGATATGGATACGATGGATACCTTTATGGAATCTTCCTGGTATTTCGAGCGCTATTGCAGTCCCAGGGAGAATAAGGGGATGTTCGACCGGGAAGCCGTGAAATACTGGATGCCGGTTGATCAATACATCGGCGGAGTTGAGCATGCGATCCTTCACCTCCTTTATTCAAGATATTTTACACGTGTCCTCAAGGAATTCGGCCTTGTTGAATTCAAGGAACCGTTCACAAGGCTTTTAACCCAGGGTATGGTATGCAAAGAAACCGTTTCATGTCCGCGGCACGGCTTTCTCTATCCGGAAGAGATCGAGATGGGGGATAACGAAAAGATGATCTGTAAGGACTGTGGAAGCCCCGTAAGTATTGGCCGTGTTGAAAAAATGTCGAAGTCCAAAAAAAATGTAATTGATCCAAACCTTCTGCTTGGAAAATATGGTGCGGACACAACAAGGCTTTTTTGCCTGTTTGCGGCGCCGCCGGAAAGAGATCTGGAGTGGAGCGAGCAGGGGGTAGATGGGAGTTATCGCTTTTTAAACCGGATATGGAGAATCGCTCAAAACAGCATGAAAGAAATCAGATCGGCGGAGCCTTATACGGGTGCCCTGAGCGATCTGGATGAAAAACTCAAGGAGTTATACCGGAAGGCACACCAGACCATTAAAAAGGTCACAGGCGACATCGAAGACCGGTTTCATTTCAACACTGCCATCAGCGCAATAATGGAGCTTGTGAATATGATGTACGGTGTCGAAGAATTTGATAAAATTCCTCAGGGTCCTTCCGTGATGCGTTTTGCCATGGAAACAACCGTTCTCTTGCTATCACCGATTGTTCCTCATTTCGCAGAAGAACTCTGGGAAACGATGGGGCATGAGCCCAGCATCCTTACTGTCGCGTGGCCGCAATACCGGGAAGATGCGCTCTCTTACGATGAGATTCTGGTTGTTATTCAAGTCAATGGAAAGCTGAGAGGGAAATTCAGTATCGATGCAAGCGCTGATGATGACATGATTAAAAAAACAGCGCTTTCCGATCCTCTGGCCCAAAAATTTATCAAGAACAAAACCATTAAAAAAGTGATTGTCGTGAAAAAGAAACTTGTCAATATTGTGGTGTAGAAGCATTGAAAAAAATCAAAATCATCATCCCTGTTTTACTGATTTTTCTGTCCGCCTGCGGGTATCATTTTTCAAGTCCCGGAAAACTCCCCACGGGTGTTAAAAAGATTTGCATAACCATGCTTAAAAACAATACCGGTGAGATCGGAATTGAGATAATCGCCACAAACGCCCTGATCTATGAATTTTCAAGAAATGGCGTGACGGTTGTGCAAGATGCCGATATGGCGGATGCGGTACTATCGGGAAGTGTTTCTTCTCTTCGTACCGAAACCATTGCACGAAAAACTTCAAATATTTCATCGGAAAGAAGGGTCTATGTGAATCTTGATTTAAAGATGATTACCAGCAGCGGTCGGATTATATGGTCGGGCAGGAGAATAACAGATCGGGAAACCTACCAGGTAACATCGGGAAGCTATTCTCCTACAGATATGAATAAGAAGAGAGCTATTGAAGATCTGCTGAACCGTTTATCTGAGACTGTCTATCAGCAGATAACAGATGATTTTTAGCAATATAAGATTCCGGTCTTTCCCACGAGAAAAAAACTGGGCTCAAGGGATCACGAAAGAAGCGGGATATCAGAGAACGCAATAACGCATGTTCATTCCAGGGTGAATAACCGAACTTCTATCGCGGCCTGCAACCCTTCAAACAATTGCCCTGCAACGGTTTGTTTAAACAGATTTTGAGTTGACCAGCTTTGACAGTCTTGAGATTTTTCTGGCTGCTGAACGTTTATGAATGACTCCTTTTTTCGCAGCTTTATCAATGACTGATTTTGCCAAATCCAGGTTTTTGGATGGATCGCTCCCTGCTTCAGCGTCAAGACGAATTTTTTTGATTACATTCTTTACGGTTGTTTTGATTGCCTTGTTGCGTAAATATTTAACTTCATTCTGCTTTGCGCGTTTTACCGCGGATTTATGATTTGCCAACGTACTCGCTCCTTGTTGTTTTTTGATTTTTTTTAGCGATCTTATAAAAAGAACTGATACTTATAAAAAAAAACAAAATATATGTCAAGTAAATATTTTATAATATTTTATAATATTTTATAATATTTTATAATATTTTATAATATTTTACAATTTGTATACCTCTGCCCCGTCAATCACGGTTACATGGTTTTCTTTTAAAATTTTTATTGCTTTGTCAAGCTGTTCAAACCGGAAAATCATCACGGCTTGATTGGTATTCGGCCTTACAAAAGCATACATGTATTCCACATTCAGATCAGCCTTGAACAGGATGTCCATAATTCGGTGCAGGCCCCCGGGTTTGTCCGCGACCTCCACCGCGACGACAAAGGTTTTTCCAACTGTAACATTATGTTTTTTAAGGGCTTCTTCTGCTTTTTGGTTATCATCCACAATGAGGCGAAGAATACCGAAGTCCGAAGTATCGGCGATTGACAAAGCTCGGATGTTCACACCTGCGTCTGCCAGGATTCCGGTAACCTCCGCGATACGCCCTGATTTATTTTCCAGAAAAATTGAAATCTGTTCCACTTTCATCCTCAGCCTCCTTTTAGAGTCCTTAAAGTATTGTTTTAAGAATAAGCTTTAAAGACACTATTTTTATTGCTACAATTTCCGGTTATCAATTACGCGCACCGCTTTGCCCTGGCTTCGTGCGATCGTTTTGGGTTCGACCAGTTTGACTGAAGCGGATACACCTAGCAGCTCTTTGATATCTTTGGATATTCTCTTTTCAAGCTCCTGAAGTTTTTTTACCTCATCGGAAAAAAGACGTTCACCGACTTCAACAAGCACGGAAAGGGTATCCAGATTGTCTTTCCGGTCTACAAGAAGTTGATAGTGGGGTTCTACCTCATCGATCTGCATCAGAACACTTTCTATCTGTGACGGAAAAACATTAACACCCCGAATGATGAGCATGTCATCGGTGCGGCCGCTGACGCGGTTCATCCTGACATGCGTCCTTCCACAGATGCAGGGCTGGATATTCAAGCCTGAAATATCTCTAGTCCGATAGCGGATCACCGGAAAAGCTTCCTTGGTAATCGAAGTAAAAACAAGTTCACCGGTTTGGCCATAAGGCAGGACCTCTCCGGTTTCCGGATCAATGATTTCAGGAATGAAATGATCTTCAAAAACGTGAAGGCCGGCCTTTGCTTCATGGCATTCGATCGCGACTCCGGGACCCATTACTTCGCTCAGTCCATATATATCAACCGCGTTGATGTGAAGTTTGTTTTCGATTTCCTGGCGCATATTTTCGGACCAGGGCTCCGCGCCAAAAATACCGAATTTAAATTTTAGATCCCCGAAGGATACGCCCATTTCTTCTGCGACTTCCGCAAGGTGGAGGGCATAGGATGGGGTCGCCGTCAGAATGGTGGGACCAAAGTCTTTCATAATGATAATCTGTCTTTTGGTATTTCCGCCGGAAACAGGAATAATGGATGCTCCCAGTTTTTCAGCCCCATAATGAACTCCAAGTCCTCCGGTGAAAAGACCGTAGCCGTAAGCATTGTGGATGATATCTCCGGGGGTGGCTCCTCCCGCAACCAGCGAGCGGGCCATGAGACTTGACCACGTATCGATGTCCCGGGCCGTGTATCCGACGACTGTCGGTTGACCGGTTGTCCCGGAAGACGCGTGAATTCGAACCACATTGTCCATTGGGACCGCAAACATGCCAAAGGGGTAATTGTCACGAAGATCCTGCTTGGTTGTAAAGGGAACTTTACGCAAATCCTGAAGAGATTTGATATCCGAAGGGATTATTCCGGCTTCTTCGAATTTTTTCTGGTAAAAGGGGACTGTCGCATAGACACGTTCAAGAGTGGTCTGGAGACGTCTCAGCTGTATCGCCTCAAGCCCTTCCCTTGGCATGGTTTCATAATCCATGTTGTAAATCATTTTATATCCTCCTAAACAATGACTCAAAAAGTTTGCCGAGGTTAAAAGGGTGTATTCTTTATTGGTTCAGCGAACCCTTAAATTCCGGTTTTCGTTTTTCGAGGAAGGCGTTTGTGCCTTCTTTTGCATCTTCTCCGGCAAAACAGAGAGAAAACGCATCCACTTCAATTTTACAACCTGTCGCAAGGTCTGAATTCATTCCATTGTTTATGGCCTGTTTCGCGGCACGGATGGATACCTTTCCTTTTGCAGCGATCATGTTGGCTGTTTTCAGCACCTCTTGCATGAGGGTTTCGGAAGGCACGACTTTATTGACCATTCCAATTTCATAGGCTTCTGAAGCTGAGATCATTTTTCCCGTAAATATCAACTCCTTGGCTTTATTCTTGCCGATCAGTCTGGGGAGGCGCTGGGTTCCTCCATATCCCGGGATCAAACCCAGGGTGATTTCCGGAAGGCCGAATTTAGCGTTATCCGACGCGTAAATGAAATCACAGGCAAGCGCTATTTCACTTCCCCCTCCAAGGGCAAAGCCATTAACAGCGGCAATAACCGGAATCGGAAGCTTCTGCAGTTTGTTTATGATATGATGGCCCAACTCTGAAAGTTTTTTGGCCTGAAGCGCGTTAAATGTTGCCAGCTCTGTAATATCGGCTCCGGCGACAAATGATTTTTCTCCTGAACCGGTCAGAACGAGCACTCGTATTTCTTCATTTTGATCGACCCTGCCGATCGCTTCTGAAAACTCCGTCATCAGCTCACGATTGAGTGCATTCAGCGCTTTGGGGCGGTTAAAGGTTATTGTTGCAATGTTGTTTTCAACGACAAAGATAATATTCTCATATTCCATGATTGCCTCCAGTTATGATGAAATAAAAAAATTTCAGTCAGGTATCTCAAAGGTTTGTTTCAGGGTCAGTTATCGGATTGTTTTCTCCATAAATGCAGTTGGGTTTGTTTCCTGGATATAATATTTTATTCCATGGACGATTGAATCGCACAAGCGCTCCTGATAGGCTGAGTCCATAAGCCTTTGACACTCTCTCGGGTTGCTGATGAAGGCAGTTTCAACTAAAATAGCCGGCATTTGGGCTCCAAGAAGTACATAAAAGGGGGCCTGTTTGACACCTTTATTTTTTATCTGGCTATAGCTTTTTCTCAAATTCGTTTGCATTGAATCCTGGACATATGCCGCCAACCTGCTGGACTCATTTATTTTGGCATTCTGCATCAGGTCGATCAGGATAGACTGAAGATCACTGATGTTTTTTGTGGATGTGGCATTTTCCAATGCCGCGACGCGGATCGCATCATCATCGGTTGCAAGATTGAGAAAATAGGTTTCGATGCCATAGGCCCTTTTGTCCCGGGATGCATTCGTGTGGAGTGAAATAAAAAGATCCGCGTTTTTGGTATTGGCAATAGCGGTTCGTTCTTCTAAAGTCAGAAAGCGGTCTTCGGTTCGCGTCAGAACCACTTCACAATTTAATGTTTCTCTGATTTTTGGAGCCAGTTTCTTGGCGATGCCGAGTACGATGTTTTTTTCATGGGCTCCCCGAATATATCCTGGCGCTCCATAATCATGCCCGCCGTGCCCCGGATCGATAACGATACGTCTGACGCATAAAGAAAGCTGTTTCGCAATGGCGCTGGGGGGTATTTTTTTACCGTTTTTTGAGACATAGGCGTCTTTCTGTTTTGTTTTTTCTGTATGAGCGGCCGGACTGCCTGCTTCTCCCCAGACATCGATTACAATTCTAAACGGATTTTTTAACGAAAAAATCTTGTAATTCTTAAAAGATTTAATATCGATGACAACCCTCACGGTTTCCGCAGAATACTGCCCGACCCGGGCGTTTTTCAGAAGATTGTCATTGATGGGGATAATCTTCTCAAATGTTTTCCCAAGGCGGCTCCGGTCAAGATCGATATATAAGCGCTGGGGTTTTTTGATGGCGGGATCCTTTTTAAGGAGGCGATGCGTATAGGATGTTTCACCATCTGCATCAATTACAATCCTGGTGTAGTTTGGATTCGACCAGTATCGTATATCGGTAACGGTTGTAGCCCAGGAAGAGGGACGAGATACATCGGTTTTTATCTCCCGGATCTTTTCGATGGTTGCTGCCGGATCTTTTTTCTCGATCAGGTCTGGTGTTCTTTTTTTATAATAGGTACTCGTCTGGACCGCTTCAGCAGCCTGTTCCGGGGCAATGCGGCGGATTTCTTCCAGGGCTTTCGGCCTGTATGCGCTTTTAGGATAATGTTGTATGATTGACTTGTAGATGTTAAGCGCTTCCTCTTTATCGGATTTTTTATTGGACCACTTATAGAGCCCGTAATAAAGCATTCCCGTCTTATACTTTCCCGCGGCAGCCCAGGGGTTGGTGGGATCAGAATTGTAAACCTCCTGATATTTTTTTATGCAGGCAATCCAGTTTGTTCTGTATTTCTGTTTTTTCGGATTTTTCAAAAGATTGTTATAGGCCGCCTCGGCCTTCAGGTATTTATTTTTGGCCGGCTCTGTTGCCGCGGCGGTTGAAAGTAACAGCAGGATGATGCATGCTGTGTACCCTGATCGTGTTAAACTTTTTTTATTTATCATGATTTAACTGGAAACGCTGTCAGCCTTTTCTTTGAGCTTGTTAAGGTAATTGATTGCATCGATTGGCGTCATGTTGGAGATATTCAACTCCTTTAACATTCTGATTATGATTTCGTCCGGCTTCTGAAAGAGGCCTAACTGTATTTGCTCCTTTTTTTGTTTTGTCTTGTTTTTCAGGGAAGACAAGGCCTTTCCATAATTGTGGTCGCCATTTTCGATATTTGAGAGCACCTTTTTCGCACGCCGTATAATGGATTCCGGTATTCCCGCGAGACGTGCGACCTGTATACCATAGCTCCTGTTTGTGCTGCCTTCAACAAGTTTTCGAAGAAAAATGATTTCGTCGTTCCACTCCTTCACAGCGATATTCAAGTTTCTGACTCTCGGTTTGACGCTCGCAAGGTCCGTAAGCTCATGATAATGAGTCGCAAAAAGTGTTTTAACTCCGGTTCCTCCCAGATCATGCAGATATTCCGCCACGGCCCATGCAATGCTCAGACCGTCATAGGTGCTAGTGCCTCTTCCGATCTCATCCATGATCACAAGGCTTTGCGGGCCTGCATTGTTCATAATGTTGGCGGTTTCTTCCATTTCAACCATAAACGTACTCTGACCGGAAGAGAGGTTGTCCAGAGCTCCGACTCTTGTAAAAATACGGTCTGTAATACATACCGAGGCGCTTTCAGCCGGGACAAAAGAACCCATTTGCGCCATGATTACCAAAATTGCCACCTGACGCAGAACAGTTGATTTACCGGCCATGTTCGGACCTGTGATAATCAGAAGTTGGTTATCCGAGTCATCCAGCCGGATGGTATTGGGGATATACCGCTCGGCGGTGATCATTTTTTCAACAACGGGATGACGGCCCTCTTTGATATATATATACCCTTCGGTATTGATATCCGGCATGGAATAATTATGTTGCTCGGCAATTTCCGAAAGGTTGAAAATACAGTCAAGACAGGCGATAAATCCTGCAATTTTTGAGAGGCGGTCGCTGTTTTGGACAATTTCTTTCCTGATTTCATTAAACAGTTTATATTCGAGCTCCGCCATAAGTTCCTGGGCGCTCAGCACTTTTATTTCAAACGTTTTCAATTCATCCGTTATATACCGCTCAGCATTGACCAACGTCTGTTTCCGGACATAATGCATCGGGACGGATTCGGCATGTGTTTTTGGAATTTCGATATAATAGCCGAACACTTTATTGTATTTCACCTTGAGCGAGTTGATCCCGGTTTTTTGTTTCTCCTCGGCTTCGAGTCTGGCCAGCCAGCCCTTGCCATCCCGGCTGATTTTTAACAGGTCGTCCAGTTCGCTGTTATAACTTGCCTTTATGATCCCACCTTCATTTATCGTAGGAGGTGCATCTTCCCGGATGGCTCTTTCGATCAGTTCCGCCAGTTCGGAGAGGTGATCTAAAAAATTTTCGTCTGTTGAGCAATTGAATCGAAACAGCTCTGCTTCAAGGATTTCAATGGAGGAGAGAATTCCGGGGATGGCCATCAGGGAATGTTTCAGCGCAACAAGATCCCTTGCATTGGCTCTTCCCATGATGATCTTGCTGGAAAGCCTTTCAAGATCATAAACCAATTTTAAATTTTCACGAACCGTGATCCGGCATTCCACTTTATTTTTTGCCTCATTCACCGCATCGAGTCTCAGCTGAATCTCTCTTTTTTCGATTAATGGATATCGAAGCCACTGTTTTAGAAGCCTGCTCCCCATCGATGTCATGGTTTGGTCCATGATTCCCAGAAGGGATCCTTTTCGTTTCCCGGTTCTGGTGTTTTCTGTGAGTTCCAGATTCCTGCAGCTCATCTCATCAACCAAAAGGAAACTATCCAGGGAATAGTATTCAATATGGTTCAGGTGTTCTATTTTCTGCTTTTGGGTTTCCCGGACGTAGGAAAGCAGGGCACCGGCGGCTCCAATTCCGACTGTGGCTTTTTCACATCCAAACCCTTCGAGGCTCCTGGTATGAAAGTGTTCGATCAAGAGCTCTCTTCCGGCTTTCGGTTCAAACTTTCTATCCGGGATATAGGAGATCAGTTTGTCGGAAAACGCATTGATAATCTGGAAATAATCAGGATCATTCTGAAGGGATTCCGGAAAAAGAATTTCGCTGGGAGAAATTCGAAGCAATTCATCACGAATCGCATTCAGTTTGTCTGATTCTGTAATTCGAAAGCTGCCTGTCGAAACATCAAGCAGTGAGATTCCGGCGATCATATGGTTTGTGGAAAAAGAAAGGATATAATTGTTTGATTCTTCATCCAGCAGGTTGTTGTCAATGATCATGCCCGGTGTAATGACCCGTACAACATCTCTTTTTACAATGCCTTTGGCAAGGGCAGGATTCTCGATCTGCTCGCATATGGCTACTTTGTAACCGTTGCTGATGAGGCGTCCCACATAAGCGTCTGCTGCTCGCACGGGAACGCCGCACATTGGGATAGAGGCCTCATCATTTTTGTTTCTGGATGTCAGTGTGATTTCAAGAACTTTTGATGCGGTGACGGCGTCGTCGAAGAACATTTCATAAAAATCACCCATCCGGTAAAAAAGTATTGAATCGCTGTACTTCTCTTTTATGGAGAGGTACTGCCTGACCATCGGTGTTTCTTTGGAGGGGCTCATATCAATGCTGACTGTCTTTTGGATTATTTCAGATCTTGATGTTTATCTTTCGTTCAATCGTTTTTTCTCAGGTTTTTGATTTCATTTTCAAGCTGTTGTATTTTTTCAGCCTTGCTTAGGCCATCCTTTGTCAATTTTTTTATGGCCACATTGTTTTTAAACTGGGTCTTCAGGTTGAATAACAGGGCAATCAGGGTACCGGATAGAAAAACAGCGATAAAAAGAAGTCCGATCGGCGTTTCCGGCAATGCATAGGCGTAAAAGTAAAAGTCGAAGGTCATGCTTTGCGTTGTCAGTAAAAAATCTCTGTTTTGATGCCCGAGAACAGCTACTAGAATCAGAATTACCAGGAAGAAGATAACCTTGAGAGTTTTCATTGAAATTCTCCTGAAATTTTTAAAAAACCGTTCAAAAAACTAAGACTGTTTTAATGAATCAACTGTCGAAACCGGAATTCCTGATTTTGAATCAGCTTCTACTCTGTTACCCGCTAAAACTCAACCCTTTTTTCCACCTCCTGTTAATCCCTTGAGCGGAACGACTTCTACGTTTCCCCAAAGACCGATTTGATTTTCCTTTATTGCAACCGCACCTAAAACACCTTTTATTCCGCTGCATTTCAATACAGCCCTCTGTATATCGGATTTTGATTGAATACAGTTGCCGATAGCAGTGGCAACGGCATCCGCCAGGGCGCCTGAGCGAGAAACGATGCAGACTGCATCGGATTTTCCATAACTGATCGAGTGACCGACCGTACCGGATGATGTGCAGATGGAAAACGGTTCGCCTTGCGGATCGAACCGCAGACCGAGTTTCATGCTCAGGGGCGATCTCCCGGCATAGATTCCGATCGTTACGGGGCTATTGAGTTTCATAAAGATATCACCGCCATTTTCAACCACCACTTCATTTGAGTACGCGAGTAAATCTTTCCCCACACATTCCGCTATCGCACCTGCAACTGCAGCCATCGGTCCAACCCCGGCTGTTTTGCCGGCACGGATCATATCATGAATGATCATCGGGGCTGGACCGTCGTCATGCCACGGTATCATTGATTTCGCAAATGCCGGGTATCTTTGAATATAGGCTTCAAGATGCCCCCGGTATTTCAATATCAGTTCTTTTGTGATGTCCTGAAGCGGTTTTTCAGCCTGGACGGCAATATCACTTTCCTGGACAACCACGTTAAAACATACAAGGTTGTTCCTTTTTACAAATTTTCTGTACTGCTGATCTCGGTCCATTGCATCATGTTTTCGGCTGTGTCCTTTTGGGGATATACAATCACTCCGGACAGGGCATCAGCTTTTATGTGATATGATTTTTTATTATGTATTAAGGTAGATATGACATTTTTCATAATATATACTTTAACTGTGACAGGAGCCCGTCAGGACATAAATCAAGAAAATATCGATCTGTCATGCCGGCAATAAAATCTCGAACAATTTCCGCGTTGGAGGAGGTTTCAAGATAGGATTCAGACATATCCTTCAGGAAACCGGAATAAATCACCGAAGAATGATTTTCCTGTTCAAGGTCGTGAAGGAAAGTTTCAAACATATACTCAAACATCTGCCGGATGACACCGGAGTTCACTTTGATTTTAGGATTCAGATAAATGGTTTTATAATTAAATTTTTTCAGTACCCGCAGCGCTTCGGAAATTTCAGAACCAAAGGCAATACAGGATTTATTCAAACTGTTTCGAATCAAATCGGTGACAAGCCGGTAAACAATCGTTCCGTTTGTATCTCCAAGCAGACGCACACATTCGGAGGGCAGATCCTTTCGTTTTATCAAGCCGAGCCGGATGCCGTCTTCAATATCACGTCCGATATAACTGATCGTGTCCGCCATTCTGACAACGCAGCCTTCAAGTGTCATCGGTATAACGGTTTTTTTTGTCTCTGCGGTTATTTCCAACATATCCCTGTCCAGGGTTGAAAATGTTTTATTTCTTGTCGGCTCAAGCTGATTGCTATGGGTTTCACCATCATGGCAGAGAATGCCGTCAAGGGTCTGAAGGCAGAGATTCCATCCCCGACCTTTTCGTTCAACCCGATCCAGAAAAAGGACGCTTTGAACATTGTGGTGAAAATTTCCGATTCCGGACAGCCGACAAAGCCCGGACAGATAGGTTTCCCCTTCGTGACCAAACGGGGCGTGTCCTATGTCGTGTCCCAGTGCAATGGCCTCGATCAGATCCTCATTCAATCCCAGAAATCTTCCAATGGTTCTCGCAACCTTGGATACAATCTGAACATGAAGAACCCGGTGTGTGATATGATCATTCTTCACCAGATAAAAAACCTGGGTTTTATCAATGTAGCGGGAGTAGGCAAGAGAATGAAGGATCCTGTCGATATCCACGGAGAATGCCTGGCGATATCCTGTCTCAAGTGTTGCTTCATGATTCCGGCGAAAACCATTTCTGCTGAAAGTTGAATCGGGTGACAACAGGCCGGTTTCACGGCTGTCCAATACATTTTTCCGGTCTTCAAGGTTATAATTCATAATGGTTTTTCCTGTGAAAAGGTTCTCCTGTCAGATTTGATGGTCTCGTAAAAAGTCCGAAAATGTTATTTTTACAAATTCATATTAAATTATTTCATCATGTTATAGAATTGAATTTTGAAAATTTTGACTTTTTACGAATCCATCAGATTTCGCCGGATTTGATCTTCTGTTCCATCAAACGGATATAGTCGATTCCGGCCTTCCTGAAGCCTTCCTTACCGTATTTCATATTTGCTTCGAGTACATAATAATTATTTTTATAAGCGATGATATCGATTCCGACATCATCCCACCCACATTTTGTGCCTGCAAATAAAGCAAGATCGAGAGCTTCTTTGGGTACCGGCGACAAGCTGATTTCACCGCCTTTCGCAATGTTGCTTCTAAACTCTCCGTTCGCGGCAATCCGCCAATAGGCATGCGCGATCTGTTTGCCGATGATAACAACCCGAATATCCCGGTCGGTTTGCAGAAACTCCTGGATATAGGCCACATTGGTTATATCGCAGTATTGCATAAGCTCTTCAGTGTTGCTGATCAGAAAAACCCCGCTCCCCATGGCGGAACCTCTTGGAATTTTAGCGATAAATGGAAAGCTAAAGAAATCCAAAATTCTTTTTTTCTGAAGTTTTCCATAATATACGCGGGTTTTTGGATGGGGGATGCCAATCAGATTGAAGAGCGCTGTCTGTTTAATCTTATCCTGAACGAATTTATATGTCTGATAGCTGGGGAAAATTTTTTTCCCAATTGAATCAAACAGTTCAGCATAAAATGTACCTGGGTAATAGATTTTTGAGGTTTCCCGTATTTGTTTTGCTTCATTTTCACTGTAATCGGAAAAATTCGGTCGTATGCCCAGGGTTATTACGTTTGGGCAGTTCCTTAACCGTGAGCCTAAGGCAATTACTTTTTTTGAGTGTGTCATCACTGGATAAGAACTTTTTTAATTATCACCCGGCGGAGGTTCCAGCACAAAAACAGAAGATGAAACCGGAATATTTTTCAGAGATCGGTCAATTCTTAAGCGAAGCGATGCACCGTTATCGTCCGCAAGGGTCAGCTTTGAAGGGATTTCCATGCTTTCAATTTCAATGCCGCCATCAAAAACAGCCCGGTAAGTCAGTCCACCGGTCAGCCCAAAGATTTCGATCTTATAAATTTTCGTATTCTTTTCATCCAGATACAATTTCTCACAAACACCGGTCCATTCGCGTTTTAAAACAAGGATCCAACCCGTTTCTGAAGAATCTTCTATGATTTCAAAATCGAAATGCTCATAAACGGGAATCCGTCCGGTCAGGAGTTTCATGATATCATCCAGTTTTACCGGTATCGCAATAAGGTCTTCAAGGTCTGCATCCGTATCCTCGCTGTGGTAAAATGTTTTATCAATATGAGAAATAAAAAACTGTTCATCGTGGTTGAAGGAAAAACTGAGTAATGGATGACCCCCAATTCCAAGGATTTCAAACCGGAGTTGATTTGGATAAGAACCGACCCACGCAGCTCTGGCGTTTAAGAATTCTCCATTATGGGCCAGTTCGATTTTTCCCAATCCGTTGAAGGTCCGAATGG
>CAZOEW010000062.1:0-17851 GCA_964578935.1 uncultured Desulfobacterales bacterium
GGCGGATTTTTTGGCTCCGGCTTTGCCGCTGCACGATATGGGAGTCCACCACAACATCCTGTTGTCCAACTTTTTTGCCCAGACAGAAGCGCTGATGAAGGGAAAAACAGGAGATGAAGTCTTCGAGGAACTGAAAAATAGTGGATACCGGGAAGACGAAATCACCAGATTGTTGCCGTACAGGATTTTTCAGGGGAATAAACCCACGAATTCAATACTATATAAAAAACTTACACCGGCAAACCTCGGCAGCCTGATCGCCATGTATGAGCATAAAATATTTGTCCAGGGAATCGTATGGAATATTTTCAGTTTTGACCAGTGGGGAGTTGAGCTTGGAAAGCAGCTCGCAAAGAAAATATACCCTGAACTGCAGCATGATACAGCAGTAACCTCTCATGACAGCTCAACAAATAACCTGATAAACATGGTTAAACGAATGAGGAAGGAATAGCTGTCGGGGATCAGAACCGGGCTCTTTTTTAACCTATTGTGATCATATCATTTATTCTTCTTTCTCTCCGGGATTTTTACTGTAAAATTATAAGATTAGGCTTGACACTTAGACCGCTCTTATGAGATAAAAGCTATTTGTTTTTTCGTCGATGTTGGAAAGATGTCGGAAAAGCGGTCATTTGTCCCCTTTTTTGGCTGAATAAACATATATTGTTTTGTGTCGTTATATTCATTTTTTTAATTGGTTTTTATAAAGACGGGATGTTGTTATGAATCAGAAAAAAACAGCAGGGTCTGTATTGGTCATCGGCGGCGGAATCACCGGCATGCAGTCTGCTATTGATCTGGCGGAATCGGGATTTTACGTATACCTGGTTGAGGAGACTTCCGCGATCGGCGGGAAAATGGCTCAACTGGACAAGACTTTTCCCACCAATGACTGCGCAATGTGAATTATCTCTCCCAAACTGGTCGAGGTCGGCCGGCATTTGAACATTGAACTTCTTACGCTTTCAAAGGTGAATTCAATTGGAGGAGAGGAGGGGAATTTTACCGTTTCCATTACCAAATCACCCCGATTTGTTGATATGGATAAATGTATTGCCTGTGGCGCATGCACCGAAAAATGTCCAGGCAAAACCCCTGATGAATTTAATGAGGGAATCACCAAACGAAAAGCGATTTATGTTCCCTATCCCCAGGCTGTTCCATTAAAGTACGCGATTGATCCTGAAATATGCATTTATCTGAAGAAAGGCAAATGCGGCAATTGCAAAAAAATATGCCCGACAGGCGCGATAAACTTCGAGGATAAGGAAGAACAGATTACATTACACGTAGGATCCGTCATTGTAACGGCAGGATTTAAAACGTTCAATCCTTCAGGTCTTGATAATTTGCAGCATGGGAAACTTCCGAACGTGGTGACAAGCCTTGAATTCGAGCGTCTGCTTTCCGCGGGAGGACCGACAATGGGGCATGTAAAGAGGCCCTCTGACGGGAAAGAACCCGCAAAAATCGCATGGCTCCAATGCGTCGGGTCCAGGGATGTAAACCGCTGCGGCAACGAATACTGTTCATCTGTCTGCTGCATGTATGCCATCAAGGAGTCGGTGATTGCCAAAGAACACCTGGGAAAGGGCTTTGAACCGGCCATTTTCTTCATGGATATCCGTTCGCATGGCAAGGAATTCGAAAAATATTATAACCGGGCCAAGACGGAAGGGGTCCGTTTTATCCGTTCAAGAGTACACACCATTACCGAGATCGACGAATCCGGTACGCTTGACCTCAGGTATGTGACCGAGTCCGGTGAGATCATCAATGAAAAATTCGACATGGTGGTTCTTTCGGTTGGCATGGAGCCTGCGGAATCCGTGTCAGGTCTGTCTAAAACGCTTGGCATTGAGCTTAACCGCTACAATTTTGTCAATACCGATGATTTGACCCCGGTGTCCACTTCCAGACCCGGGATTTACGCGGCGGGTGCTGTTCAGGGGTGCAAGGACATTCCCCAGTCGGTAATGGAGGCCAGTGCTGCCGCGTGTTCGGTTGGAGTCAGTCTTTCCGGCTCACGGGGAACCCTTGTCAAAGACAAGGAATTCCCGGCGGAAAAAGATATCACCGGAGAAGAGCCGCGCATTGGTGTTTTTGTTTGTAACTGCGGTGTCAATATCGGAGGAATCGCGGATGTTCCGGCGGTTGTAGAGTATGCAAAGACACTTCCAGGTGTCACATACGCCGAGGAAAATCTTTTTTCATGCAGCCAGGATACCCAGGAAAAAATGGTTGAAGTGATTAAAGAGCAGAACCTGAATCGGGTTGTGGTGGCTGCCTGTACCCCGAGAACCCATGAACCCCTTTTCCAGGAGACCATTCGAAATTCGAACCTGAACCCTTATCTGTTTGAAATGGCGAATATTCGAAATCAGTGCACCTGGGTCCATTCCGAAAACAAAGAGCTTGCAACCCGGAAGGCGAAGAATCTTGTCAAGATGAGCGTGGCCAGAGCTTCTCTCCTCGAAGCCGTTCCGGAGCTTTCTGTGAATGTCGAAAAGTCGGCTGTTGTCATCGGCGGCGGTGTCGCCGGGATGACGGCAGCGCTGAGCCTTGCGAATCAAGGATTTCCGGCAACCATCATTGAGCGCTCTCCCGAACTTGGCGGAGCAGCAAAGGATCTCCGCACGACATGGCATGGCAATGATGTTCAGGCCTTTCTTTCAGACATGATTGCAAGGGTTGAAAAACATCCGGACATCCGTGTCATGCTGGATGCCGAGGTGGTTGCAGCCTCCGGTTTTGTCGGAAATTTTGAAACCGAAGTCGCTATCGAGAATCAAGTTTCGACCATCAAGCATGGAGCCGCAATCATCGCAACCGGAGGCCGGGCAGCAGACTCGACAGAATACCTTTTCGGCAAAAATCCGAATGTCACACGCTGGCATGACCTCGAGAACGACCCGGACAAATTAAAGAACGCGAACAGTGTTGTTTTTATACAGTGTGTCGGCTCCAGAAATGATGAAAGACCTTATTGCTCCAGAATCTGCTGCACCACATCCGTTAAGCAGGCGATAGCGATAAAAGATGAAAAGCCGGATGCGAGTGTTTTCATACTGTACCGGGATATCCGGACATTCGGAGAGCGGGAAAAATTGTACAATGAAGCGCGGGACAAGGGGGTGATTTTTATTCGCTACTCCCTTGAAAACAAACCCCTGGTGAAAGAGGTTGACGGAAGCCTTGAAGTCCTTGTTTTCGATCCTGTTCTCCAGCAAAAACTCGCGATACAGGCGGATCTTGTAAATCTGGCTACCGCCATCGAGGCGACTGACAATGAAAAACTTTCATCTCTCTATAAGATTCCATTGAGTGAAGACAGATTTTTCATGGAGGCACACGCGAAACTGAGACCGGTTGATTTCGCGACAGATGGTCTTTTTGTGTGCGGTCTTGCTCATTATCCAAAACCTCTTGAAGAGAGTATCGCGCAGGCAATGGCGGCTGCCGGACGTGCCGCCACCGTTCTTGCAAAATCTTCCATCCAGGTTTCGCCGCTGGTATCCAGGGTCGATACTGAAAAATGCATCGGCTGCGGTCTTTGCGCTGAAGTTTGCGCCTTCGGCGCCATTATTCTGGAGGAGGTTGAAGGAAAAGGAAAGCGTGCAAAAAACGTGTCGGCTTCCTGCAAGGGCTGCGGTCTTTGCGCGGCATCGTGTCCGCAGAAGGCGATCTCGATGCTTCACTATAAAGATGAGCAGATTATCGCGACAATCTGCGCGGCTGCTTAGTGAAAGCGTTCTGGGTTGGAATGGTTGACCATCGATTCGCTGAAAGCGGAGAGAGTTTTATTGGCCCGGGAAGGCTCGGGTATGTTTATCAAATATGAAGGGTGGGAATATGGCAGAATTTGAGCCAAAAATTGTAGCGTTTCTCTGCAACTGGTGTGCATATGCCGGAGCAGATCTGGCTGGAGTTTCAAGGATGCAGTATCCGTCCAACCTGCGAACCGTCCGCGTGATGTGTTCCGGGAGGGTTGATCCTGTCTTTGTGGTAAGAGCTTTGAAAGAAGGATGCGATGGCGTCCTGGTGGCGGGTTGACACTTCGGTGACTGTCATTACCTGGAAGGTAATGTAAATGCTGAAAAGAAAATTCAGATGACGCAGAGACTGCTCGCTCTTTCCGGTATCGGTAAAGAGAGGCTTCATCTGGAATGGCTGTCGTCTGCAGAGGCCCAACGGTTTACAGAGATCGCAAAAAAGACGGTTGATTCCATTAAAGGAATCGGACCGCTTGATCAGGACGCGTTTTCGATGGAACTTGCGGCAGCCGAATTAACGGTAGACGCTGAGTCTGTCCGCTGGCTGGTGGGCAAGGAGCTGTCGATAACTACCAAAGGAGATGTTTACGGACGCTCCTGGGATGTCACAAAATACGAGAAAATTCTCGATGACGCACTTGAACGGGAATATCACAATAATTTGATACTTCTCGCATTGAAGGACGGTGTTACTTCGGTCAGAGACATAAGCAAAAAAACCGGACTTGAAGTATTGCGGATTTCCTATCTTCTCGCGGATCTCGAGAGGGTCGGCAGAGCGGAGTTCGTTGGAATGACGGATAGTATGCCTGCATTTGCAGCATTGTAAGGAGTTATCATGGGATCGGTTACATTAAATGAAAAAAGCGGATCAGTCATGGTTGTGGGCGGTGGTATCGCCGGTATGCAGGCAGCGCTGGATCTGGCCAATTCGGATTATAAGGTATATCTGGTTGAAAAAGGACCTACCATCGGGGGGTTGATGGCCCGATTGGACAAGACGTTTCCAACCAACGACTGTACCATGTGAGTCATCTCACCCAAACTGGTCGAGGTCGGCCGGCATAACAACATAACCCTGATTACGAACAGTGAAGTGAAAACCGTAGCAGGAGATCCTGGAAATTTTCAGGTCACCCTTACGAATAATCCCCGCTATATTGATCCGGTGAAGTGCACCGGCTGTGGTGACTGTGCAAAGCGATGCCCCGCATCCGCGGTGAACGAGATCAATAAGGGGTATAATGACCGGAGAGCGACATTCATTGAATATGCCCAGGCAGTTCCTCTCGCGTTCGCGATCGATATGGATACATGCGTCGGCTGCGGGCTTTGTGAGAATGTCTGCCTTGCCGGAGCGATTAACTACGCGGATAAAGTGAAAGAGACAAAACTCACCGTCGGCTCCATGATCCTTTCACCCGGCACAAAAGGGTACGACCCTTCACATCTGGATTACCTCGGGTACGGGAAATATCCCAATGTCGTCACCGCTGACGGATTTGAAAGAATACTTTCTGCCGGGGGCCCCTATTTCGGTCATGTCATGCGGCCGCTGGACAGACAGGAGCCCAAAAGCATTGCCTGGCTTCAATGTGTCGGATCAAGGGACACAAACCGGTGCGGGAATGGATACTGCTCATCTGTCTGCTGCATGTACGCGACAAAAGAGGCGATGATCGCGAAGGAACATGTCCATGGAGATCTTGATTGTGTTGTTTTTAACATGGATATGAGGACATACGGAAAGGATTATGAAAAATATTTTCTTCGAGCCCGGGACAAGGAAGGGGTGCGGTTTGTCAAGGCACGGGTTCATACGGTGACGGAAGTCCCCGAAACCGGTGATCTGTCCGTAAGATACGCAACAGACAGCGGAGAGATCAAAGAAGAGATCTTTTCAATGGTTGTGTTGTCCGTCGGTTTGACCATACCGGATACGGCAGTTGAACTGGCCAGGCGGCTCGATATCGATTTAAATCATTATAATTTCGCGAAAACAGATCCGTTTGCTCCCGTGGAAACATCAAGAGCCGGTATCTATACGTGCGGTGTTTTCCAGGGTCCCAAGGATATTCCGGGGGCGGTTACAGAAGCCAGTGCCGCAGCATGTCTGGCCGGATCCGAGCTTTCTGAATCAAGAGGGAAGGATATCGAGGTTGTTGAACTTCCCGAACAGCGGGAAGTCGAAGGGCAGGAGCCCAGAATCGGTGTTTTTGTCTGCAATTGCGGAATCAACATCGGCGGGATTGTAGATGTTCCGGCGGTTCAGGAATATGCGGCAAAGCTTCCGAATGTCGTGTTTACGGATTCCAATCTTTTCACCTGCAGTCAGGATACCCAGGAAAAGATTAAGGAGATGATAAAGGAGCAGGACCTGAATCGCGTCGTTGTCGCTTCCTGCAGCCCGAAGACCCATGAGGGCATGTTCATGGAAACCCTGGAGGCCTGCGGACTGAACCGGTATCTTTTTGAGATGGCCAACATCCGGAATCAGAATTCCTGGATTCATTCCAAGAGCCCCGAACTCGCAACCCAGAAAGCAAAGGATCTTGTGAGAATGGCGGTTGCGCGGGCCGCAACACTGAACCCTTTAAAAGAAAAGGTGATTCCGGTAACCCGGCGTGCGCTTGTAATCGGAGGCGGTGTGGCGGGAATGAATGCGGCTCTCAATCTCGGGAAACAGGGATTTGAGGTAATTCTGATTGAAAAGGAACCGGAACTGGGAGGTTTTTCCCGTAAACTTCATCATACGATAGAAGGCGGGGATATTCAGCAATATCTCAAAGAGCTGGCAGCTAAGGTGGCGGCGCAGAAAAACGTGGAAGTTGTCACCCAGGCCGAAGTCACCAGATTCGGCGGGTACAAGGGGAACTTTAAAACAGATATCGCCGTCGGTGCGGATAGAAAAGAGCGCAGAATCGAACACGGCGTTATTGTCGTGGCAACCGGAGCGAAAGAATACAAACCTGAAGAATACCTTTACGGAGAAAGCGACAGGGTCGTTACGCAGGTTGAACTGGGCGATATGCTGGAAGAAAAGGGCGTATCCGATCTGGATGCGGTTGTCATGATTCAGTGCGTCGGTTCCAGAAATGAGAGCATGCAGGAATGCTCCCGCATATGCTGTCAGAATGCGGTCAAGAATGCCCTGCTCATCAAGAAAGAGAATCCTGATTGTCAGGTATTCATCCTTTACCGGGATATCCGCACATACGGTCTTCTTGAAGATTTTTATAAAGAAGCGCGGGATCTGGGAGTGATTTTTATGCGGTTTGATGTTGAAAATCCTCCTGAGGTCAAGGCTTTGGAAAATGGCCTTGTCATAACGACCACGGATCACGTGCTTCAGCAGAAAGTTGCGATCCATGCAGATCTGCTTGCCCTTAGTGCCGGCATGCGTCCGAACGATACAAAAGAGTTGAGCGGCATTATGAAGCTGAATGCCAATCTGGAAGGGTATTTCATGGAAGCGCATGTCAAGCTCAGACCGGTTGATATGCCGGGCGAAGGAATTTTCCTCTGCGGAACAGCTCATGGACCCAAGTTGATTTCCGAAACCATTTCTCAGGCCCAGGCCGCTGCATCCAGGGCAGTTACGTTTCTGGCCAGACCGGAGATAAAGCTTTCAGCCATCACCGCGAAAGTCGAAACGGAGCATTGTGTCAAATGCCTGACATGTTTGAGAACATGTCCGTATAATGTTCCATCTTTCAATATGGAGAAGAAGGTAATCGAGATCGATGAGGCAATGTGCCATGGGTGCGGTGCATGCGCAGGCGCGTGTCCAAGACAGGCGATTCAACTGGGTTTTTATCGGGATGACCAGATTATTTGTAAAATTGATGCACTTCTGGCAGGAGGTATGTAATGACTGACTTTCAACCTACGCTCATAGCGTTCTGCTGTGAATATTGAGGATACTCTGCAGCGGACCTGGCAGGTTCCATGCGACTCGATTATCCTTCAAATGTGAAAATAATAAGGGTGCCCTGCACCGGAAAAGTTGATGTCATGTATCTTTTGCGGGCAATTCAGCAGGGAGCTGACGGTGTATATGCGGTGGGATGTCTGGAAGGCACATGTCACTACAACGAAGGGAATTACAGAGCCAGGGAAAGGGTGGAATATGTGAACACCCTGCTCGAAGAGATCGGCATCACGGGTGGGAGAGTCAGAATGTACAATCTTTCTTCCGGTGAAGGCCCGACCTTTGCGGCATATGCGAAAGAGATGACTGCGCATATTCGGGAACTCGGACCCAATCCCTTAAAAAATAAATAGGATGACTAATTTATATCAAGAGGAGTGTATTATGGCAGAGGAAGCAATAAAGCTTGGCGGCAAGAAAAAGAAAAGCACCATCATGGATATGGTCAAGGAGATTCTTCCGGATGGAGGGAATCTGAATGCCTGCCTGACCTGCGGGGCCTGTTCTTCGGGCTGCCCGGCAACGGGTCTGGAGGGGATGGACGCGAGGAAATTTTTGCGGATGGCAGCGCTCGGAATGGATGAAGAGATTTTGAAATCCGACTGGCCCTGGATGTGCACCATGTGCCAGCGCTGCATCTATGTATGCCCCATGAAAATCGACATTCCCCAGTTGATTTTTAACATCCGGGCCATGAGGCCCAGGGATGAGCGTCCCAAAGGTATTCTGGAGTCCTGCAACATGGCCTTGAAAAACGATACGTTGAGCGCCATGGGAACCAACGAAGAAGACTTTCAGTTTGTTGTGGAAGATGTTCTGGAAGAATATCGGGAAGCCCAGCCGGAATTTGAGGAGATGGAAGCCCCCATTGACAAGGAAGGGGCCGAGTTTTTTCTGAATCAGAATTCCAGGGAGCCGGTAACCGAACCGGATGAGATGGTGCCTCTGTGGAAGATTCTGCATCTTGCCGGTGCGAACTGGACATACGGCAGCAGGGGATGGGGTGGTGAAAATTATTGCATGTTCATTGCCGATAATGATTCCTGGAAGCACATGCTTGAAGTGATTGTCGACCAGACGCATAAACTGGGGTGCAAGACGTACCTCAACACCGAATGAGGGCACATCACCTTCGCAGTCCGGGCCGGACTGAAAAAATTCGGTATTAAGCACAATTTTGAAGTGAAGAACATTTATGAATATTACGCGAAGTGGATCCGGGAAGGGAAGCTGAAGCCCAGTTCCGACTGGAACAAGGAGCTTGGGATCAAGTTTACGCTTCAGGACCCCTGCCAGATTGTTCGAAAGAGCTTTGGGGATGCGATTGCCGAGGATCTTCGATATGCTGTCAAGGCATGCGTCGGCGAGGAAAATTTTGTAGACATGACCCCCAATAAATCCAATAATTACTGTTGCGGCGGGGGCGGTGGATTTCTGCAGGCCGGTATGAAAGAGCAGCGTCTTGAGTTTGGAAGGATAAAAGATGAACAGATCAAGGCAACCGGAGCAGATTACTGCATTGCCGGGTGTCACAACTGTCATGCCCAGATTCACGAGTTGAGCGAGCATTACGGCGGGCACTATCCGGTGGTTCATTTCTGGACAATTCTCTGTCTTGCTCTGGGAATTCTTGGCCCCAATGAGCGGGCGTATTTAGGGGATGATCTCAAGGAAGTGAATGTTTTTCACCCTGAGTCCGCAATGTAATACCGGAAACACAGACAATGATTTGGTACAGGAGGGGCACATGATAGTTGCCGAACGAAAACCCTTTGCAGAAATAAAAGAGCTCATCAAAGAGTATAAAAAAGTGCTGGTAGCCGGATGCGGAACCTGCGTTGCCGTATGCCTGACCGGTGGTGAAAAAGAGGTTGATATCCTCACAACCGAACTTGACATGGCAAGAAGAATGGAAGACAATCCCATTGAGCTGAAAGGGTTTACCGTCGAGCGTCAGTGCGACCGGGAATACCTGGAGGCATATGATTCCATGGTAAATGAGTATGACGCGATTCTTTCCATGGCCTGCGGTGCAGGCATCCAGTTCCTGGCTGAACGGTTCCCGGAAAAGCCGGTACTTCCGGCGGTAAATACCACTTTCATCGGAGTGAATCAGGGTATCGGCTGGTATGAAGAACGCTGCCGGTCCTGCAGCAACTGTGTTCTTGGAGAAACAGGGGGGATATGCCCTGTAACCATGTGCGCCAAAGGGCTTTACAACGGTCCGTGTGGCGGAACAAACAAGGGGAAATGCGAGATTTCACAGGATCAGCCCTGTGCCTGGTTTATGATATACGAGCGTCTGGAAAAGCAGGGCCGGCTGGAATGTATTACCCGGTTTACCCCGGCGCAGGATTGGGGAAACCAGATACCAAGGACGTTGATTCAACCTGGCTATAAAAAACCGGAAAAACAATAGAGGGATGGGGATATGAAATCAGATAGCAATTTGGAAAAAATATTAAAGGCCGGGCATTTTGCGTTTACAGGCGAACTCGGACCCCCTCGTGGAGCCAATGCGGATCATGTCCGGGAAAAGGCCAAGCCCCTGGTCGGCAACGTCGATCTGGTGAACATTACGGACAACCAGACCGCAATGGTTAGAATGTCCAGCTGGGCTGCAGCGCTTATTGCCATTCAGGAAGGTCTTGAACCGAATTATCAGATGGTATGCCGTGACCGTAATCGTCTGGCCATGCAGGCAGACATTCTTGGCGCATATGCGCATGGCATTAAAAATATACTCTGCCTTTCAGGAGATCACCAGAAATTCGGGGATCACCCCAATGCGATGGGCGTATTTGACATCGATTCCATGCAGCTGGTTAACATGGTTAAAACCATGCGGGATGAAGGAAAGTTTCTGGGCGGAGCAGATATTGACGTGCCACCCAAAATGTTTATCGGTGCGGCAGCCAATCCATTTGCAGAACCTTTTGAATGGCGGGTTCATCGGCTTGCCAAAAAAGTCGCAGCAGGTGCCGACTTTATTCAAACCCAGTGTGTATTCAATATGGGTAAAATGAGGGAATGGGTAAAGCGCGCAGTCGATATGGGAATTACGGAAAAAACATATATCCTTGCCGGTGTTACACCAATGAAGAGTATCGGTATGGCAAAGTATATGGCTTCAAAGGTTCCGGGAATGGACGTGCCGGATGAGATTATCAAGCGCCTCCAGGGTGCTGGAAAAGGCAAGGTCGCTGATGAAGGAATCCAGATTGCATGCGAACAGATTGAAGAGTTCAAGGAGATGAAAGGGGTTGCCGGCGTTCATTTGATGGCCATTGAATGGGAGCACATGGTCCCTGAAATCGCCGAACGCGCGAAGGTTCTTCCGCGACCGAAAGTCTAATCTTTTGGAAGCATTTAAAAATTATCCAGAGCGATTGCTGCCGGTTGTTTTTCGGTAAATCGTGTAATCTGTCATGATCATAAAAAGCCCCGGTTTTGCCGGGGCTTTTTCTTTTATAAATTCTTTCAATTTATAAAAGAAGGTGATACAGGTAAATTTCGGTAAAAATTCATCTGGTTTTTCCGTTTTATATATGTGTGAATGGTGGCATCGATATAACACGCAAGAATTTGGAATTGTTCCGGATAATTAAAAATAATTACGGAGGGATTACACGTATGGCAGAGGAAGCAATAAAGCTTGGCGGCAAGAAAAAGAAAAGCACCATCATGGATATGGTCAAGGAGATTCTTCCGGATGGAGGGAATCTGAATGCCTGCCTGACCTGCGGGGCCTGTTCTTCGGGCTGCCCGGCAACGGGTCTGGAGGGGATGGACGCGAGGAAATTTTTGCGGATGGCAGCGCTCGGAATGGATGAAGAGATTTTGAAATCCGACTGGCCCTGGATGTGCACCATGTGCCAGCGCTGCATCTATGTATGCCCCATGAAAATCGACATTCCCCAGTTGATTTTTAACATCCGGGCCATGAGGCCCAGGGATGAGCGTCCCAAAGGTATTCTGGAGTCCTGCAACATGGCCTTGAAAAACGATACGTTGAGCGCCATGGGAACCAACGAAGAAGACTTTCAGTTTGTTGTGGAAGATGTTCTGGAAGAATATCGGGAAGCCCAGCCGGAATTTGAGGAGATGGAAGCCCCCATTGACAAGGAAGGGGCCGAGTTTTTTCTGAATCAGAATTCCAGGGAGCCGGTAACCGAACCGGATGAGATGGTGCCTCTGTGGAAGATTCTGCATCTTGCCGGTGCGAACTGGACATACGGCAGCAGGGGATGGGGTGGTGAAAATTATTGCATGTTCATTGCCGATAATGATTCCTGGAAGCACATGCTTGAAGTGATTGTCGACCAGACGCATAAACTGGGGTGCAAGACGTACCTCAACACCGAATGAGGGCACATCACCTTCGCAGTCCGGGCCGGACTGAAAAAATTCGGTATTAAGCACAATTTTGAAGTGAAGAACATTTATGAA
The DNA here is from genome assembly GCA_964578935.1 of uncultured Desulfobacterales bacterium. Taxonomy (GTDB): domain Bacteria; phylum Desulfobacterota; class Desulfobacteria; order Desulfobacterales; family SURF-7; genus JAQYVL01. The sequence goes on from CAZOEW010000062.1 coordinate 12,157, forward strand.
TATTACGCGAAGTGGATCCGGGAAGGGAAGCTGAAGCCCAGTTCCGACTGGAACAAGGAGCTTGGGATCAAGTTTACGCTTCAGGACCCCTGCCAGATTGTTCGAAAGAGCTTTGGGGATGCGATTGCCGAGGATCTTCGATATGCTGTCAAGGCATGCGTCGGCGAGGAAAATTTTGTAGACATGACCCCCAATAAATCCAATAATTACTGTTGCGGCGGGGGCGGTGGATTTCTGCAGGCCGGTATGAAAGAGCAGCGTCTTGAGTTTGGAAGGATAAAAGATGAACAGATCAAGGCAACCGGAGCAGATTACTGCATTGCCGGGTGTCACAACTGTCATGCCCAGATTCACGAGTTGAGCGAGCATTACGGCGGGCACTATCCGGTGGTTCATTTCTGGACAATTCTCTGTCTTGCTCTGGGAATTCTTGGCCCCAATGAGCGGGCGTATTTAGGGGATGATCTCAAGGAAGTGAATGTTTTTCACCCTGAGTCTGAAATGTAGGTTTAAACCATGAGTAAAGACGATTTGATCAAAAATATCCCGTTTTCAGAAGCAGTGGACATTGCCGGGCTGGTGAATTATGAAGAAGGCCGCGTTGTCAGCAGAACGCTCGCAAACAAACAGTCCGTTGGAATCACTCTTTTTGCCTTTGATAAAGGCGAGGGCATCAGCGCCCATTCCGCACCGGGAGATGCCATGGTTCAGATTTTAGACGGAGAGGCTTTGATTCATGTAGGCGGAAAAGAAATTACCGCAACTGCCGGTCAGGTTGTGGTCATGCCCGCCGATATTCCCCACGCGCTTACGGCCCTGTCACGGTTCAAGATGATTCTCACGGTAGTGAAGCGAGTCGCCGGAATTCAGGGTATGTGAAAGAATATCGTTGTTGCCAGAAACATTATAAAAAAAACATCCATTCAGCTGTAGAGGCGGAATTTTAATAAGAACTCCCCGAGACCTCGAATAGGTGGTATTTCGGTCCGTGTACGATGAAGGGATCTGAAAAAACACCCCCTGCAGAGCAGGGGGTGTCAGGGTCAAAGCGAGAAAGCATCGGAAACGGAACGGATCAATTTTCTATTTCAAAGCGTTGCCCGCTGATGCCGTGTTGCTCGTTTACCGGAACAAAATTTTTTTCAGTTTTTCTGTTTACTCTTCATTAATGCAAATTCTTTTTTGCCGGCATATACCTTTTCAAGAAGTTCCTTTCCTACTTCCGCTTCAAGATCTTTATGGACAGGAAGGAGAAGTTTCCTGAAAGCGTCCTTTTCTTCAGGTGTCAGCTTATATACCGTGATCCCTTCGTCTCTGAAGTTCTGAAGAAGGGGTTCTTCCATTTCTCGGACAGCATTTCTTCCCCACGCCATCTCTTCTTCAGGGTTGCCGATGAGAATTTTCTGAAGATCTTTCGGCATCGATTCAAAGAATTTCAGTGAATACAGGATGACGCCGGGCTGATAGATAATCTCGGAAATCGTGAAGTAGTCGATTCCCTCATACCAGCCGGAGGCAGAGGAAAAAAGCGTGGTGTTGTCAAAGCCGTCCACCATCCCGGTCTTCAAAGCCCCCAGAACTTCCGGAGTCGCGATTGCTTCTGCCTGAACACCCAGCGCCTTGTACATCGCCAGATGAACCTTGGATTCCTGGGATCTCATCTTCAGCTTCTTGAGATCTTCGGGAGCGCGTACCTGTATCTTGCTGGTAGCAAAATTTCGCCATCCGTTTTCGTGCCAGTATGCCATGTAAAACCCTTTTTCTTTGAGGATGTTTCGAAAATCGTCAAAGAGTACCTTGTCAAGGATATAATCCGCTTCCTCGAGACTGTCGAACAGACAGGGGAGCTCAAGAAGCTGAAACTGGGGTATGCCCGCCCCTTCTGCAACGGAAGCCGCGGTCCCGCCATAGCATTGAACTCTTCCTCTCCGGAGACTTCTTACCATTTCAACTTCGCCGCCAAGAGCGCCGCCGAGAAAGACATTGACTTTTATTTTTCCGTTGCTTTCTGTCTGTATTCTTTCCTGCATTTTTCTCAGATGGTTGGACCAGGGAGTGTTATCCGGCGCGATCGTAGCGAATTTGACGATAAATTCCGGTTCTTCCTTTGCGGCGGCCTTTTCAGGAAAAATTTGACCAACGGCAAGGACAACCGTAAATGCGAAGAAAAAGCAGAAAACAACATTGCGCACGATAAAGCGTTGCAGAGAAGACTCGTTGTGTAACATGAATGGCTCCTTTCCAGCAGTTTGGCTTGAATATTAACGTTTTGTACCCTTTAATTCATTCCAAACCTTATTGTTAAAGATTTTTTTAAAGGCCGGCAGAGTACGAATGAATGATAATGAAATCGTAACAAGATTCGTTTTTTAGTGATTCTGTATACCAAAAGCATGCCGATGTGTCAATGTCAATACGGCAAAGATAACGTGTATCCGGAATTCCGATAGGATCCGAAGCGATGCATCTGTTTTTGTTGCTTGCTGCTTCGGTTTGGCTTCATCAATGTTTTTAATTTTTTTGCATGGTATCCCCTGCACCGGAACTCAAAATGAATACGTTTTCAGGAACGTATCGCTTTTCAATCCCAATTCATGGAATGCCTCTCCTCTCCTGTTTTTATTCACGAATAAACAGAGCGCAAAGCAGGTGGTGAGTCAAGGCCGGCAACTATTTTGGATGCCCCGGAAGGGTCGTGTTTTTTTTGTTCCGGTAATTTTCCAGTTCCTGTAAAATCCTATCCAGAAAATTCTTTGAATAAACCTTGTCAGCCAGTTTATTCCACACCCGTTTTGCTGCGGCGTCAATCTCCGCCATGTCTTTATCATTCAGCTTAATCGGTTTTATTCCCTGTTTTTGGAATGCGGCCAGGCATTTTGCTTCATAGGGTCTCAAGTTTTTATCGATATATTCCCTTTCAAAGGTCCGTACCTCATAGATTCTTAATTCAATAAAATTGTGAATCAGGTTGTCCGGGTATTTGCCTCTGAAACGGTCCATAAAAGCCTTTCGGGAAAATATCTGGACTCCGGGTGTATAGTACAGGGGCTGTTCGATATAGTATCTGTCCTGCAGATAGGCCTGTGTTCCCAATACCCAGGGAGCGGGGCTGACATGGGCATTGATCAGGCCGGTATTGAGGGATGCGACCACCTCCGGGACCGGAACGGGAATAGGGTGAATTTTCAGCGCATCAAAAATGGAAGTCTCCACATCACCCATCCATGTCAGCATCTTTTGTTTTCTCAACGCATCAAGATTCGTTACCTTATTTTTCAGCCAGATGTAAAAAAAACCCGAATCCGCAATGAAATCGATATAATACCCCTTCTTTGCTGCCTCTATATCAATCTCTTTTCTGAATGTCTTGATTATATGGTCGATCTCGTCATAATTCCGGAACAGGCGCGGAAGAGAGAAAATAGCAAGCTCCGGGATCGCCTTAAAGGTTCCCAGTGCAGAACATCCGCAGCCATCCAGCTGTCCCATGTCCATTTTGCGGAGGATGTCGATATCTTCTCCCATCACGCCGCCCGCATATACTCTTGCTGAAAATTTTTCTTTGCTGATTTTTTTCATGTGTTTGTTGATCGTTGTTTTCGGGAAAATAATCCATGGGGTCCCCTGCGGAGCCAGGGTGGCTGTTTTCAAAACAAGTGGTTCTTCTAACATCTGAACGGCTTTCTCCCAGAGAATTTCATGGACCTCTTTTCCGGTTACGGCAGGAAGAAGCACGGGAGCGCGTTTCAACATGGTTCCGATTTCATAGCGGGACAGCCTGTGTTTTTCCATTCCCGCAAAAAACTGATCTTTTACAATCCGGCTGATTTGTTTCTGCCCGATGTCGTTTTGCTCCACCATTGATTTGAGGCTTTGAATCTTGTGATCCTGCTCGGCAGTCGGCTCCTCGCCGCTCATCAGGAGCTGAACGGAGGTTGCCACAATATGTTGAATCCGGCTGTCGGTCATCTCGGCAGCATTGGAGGCGGAAGAGACAGCGCTCACGATGAGGATGAGAGCCGCAGTTACAAACAGAATCAATCCGAATCGAATTTCCGGGAATTCATGATTCATGATATGCCTCCTGAATAATAATGCCTGAGCGATAATGATGGTCGGTTGTTTGGCTTTCGGCAAATGATCGTACAAGAAATTGCGATCCCTTCGGTACTTATATAATCCAAAAAAGGCTTATAAAAGCAACAGTAAAATGGGGAACCGATCGGCAAACCCCTTCCGTTTCCGGAATGTTATGGTTGTTTTTTTGGATTGAACTATTTTTTTCAGCAGGTTACGGTCTCCGCATACCGGGCAGAGCTCGCTGCTCTGATCATCCTGCTGAATTTTAAGTTGAAGTTCCGTCCAGCCTTTGCCCGCGGAATCACTGATCGCGCAGTTGTGGTTTCCGGAAGCGAGCAGTTTTTTATAAAAAGTTTTTTATTTTGTCAATGCGCGAATGATAGGGATATGCGGAATCGTATCTTCGAACAACGTTTTGATAAATTAAGACTCCGCAGATACTGCCGAGCATATCTGCCGCTGCATCAAGGAGATCAGCCTTCCTCCCCGGCACAAAAGATTGATGGATTTCGTCACTTATACCATACAGGGATGAGAAGATGATGGCGAAAAGAACCCTTCTGCTGATAAGGCTTTCACGGCAGGCGCCACCTATGGCTCTGAAAAACAGAGCGCCGAGGATGAAATAGGTGATGAAATGAAAGGCCTTGTCAAGTTGGTCTATATTCGAAATGGATGCGGGAAGCGGTCGGGATGACTGGACATATATCAACAGACAATAGATAAAAACAGGCAGCCGGTAAAAAAGAAGATCGTTGGATTTTTTCATTACAAACACGAAGTTTTTTATGCGTTTACGGTCGAGTCCTGTGATAAACACATACAAACAGATCAAAACCGATTAAAAAATTTCAAGATCGAGTTTTCTTTCCCGAATGTGCTCAAGAACATGGAGAAAAAAATCGTTCCGGGTTATGCCGTATTTTACATTGCCGTCAAGGGTCCTGACCGAAAGAGTTCCGGATTCTTTTTCTTTTTCGCCAATGGTAAGGATCAGCGGTATTTTGTTAAGCTGGGCCTCTCGTATCTTTTTTTTCAGGCTTTCACTTCTGTCATCAACCTCTGTGCGCAGCCCCTTTTTTTCGAACAGATCTCTGAGTTCATTTGCGACCGGTATCAGATCATCATTCATCGGAAGGATAACCGCTTGTGTCGGAGCCAGCCAGAGGGGAAATTTCCCGGCGAAATGTTCGGTCAGAATCCCGAAAAACCGTTCAATGGATCCGTACACAACTCGATGGATCATAATCGGTCTGTGTCTTTCGTTGTCTTTTCCGATATAGGAAAGATCAAATCTTTCCGGCAGGGACATGTCAAGCTGAATCGTCCCGCATTGCCAGGTTCTGCCAAGCGCGTCTTTGATGTGAATGTCAATCTTGGGTCCGTAAAAAGCGCCATCCCCTTCATTGACCTGATATGGATCTCCGTAAGTGTCCAGTGCTGCCCGCAGCCCTGCCGTTGCCTTTTCCCATTGTTCATCAGACCCGATCGATTTCTGGGGGCGTGTTGACAGTTCCAGGTGGAAATCGAGCCCGAAAGTTCCGTAGATTCGTTCAACAAGTTTCAGAACCCCTAAAATTTCCGATTCGATCTGATCCGGAGTCATGAAGATATG
>CAZOEW010000063.1:0-17843 GCA_964578935.1 uncultured Desulfobacterales bacterium
TCGTTCTGTTCCTGTTTACATTTTTATTCAATCTTGTTGCAGATCATATTTCAAGTAAGTACAGACAGGTGGGAGAGGCCTCCTTGTGAAGGCAGTATCGGTTTTACATTTGCGTAACGATATGACGGATGAACCAGGTCATGGCGCTTGAAAGGGGTATTTGTTGACAGATTCAAAAGGCAGTAATAACAAAATGCCGGCCGGTGCCGGAGACAAAAAGTTGCGGGCATCCCGGATTACCCGGAAAAAGGTGTTACAGGTGGTATTTTTTTCCCTTTTTCGTTCCACCGCCGCAGTCAACGGGTTTGCACTTTTCATTATCGTCTATTATATCCTGTCAAATGGGTGGGGGGCCATTACCTGGACTTTCTTGACCCAGCCTCCCCTGGACTCCATGACAAAAGGGGGGATTCTTCCCTGTATCCTTGGAACGCTTTGCCTTTGTCTGGGCGCCATGATCGTTGCTTTTCCCATCGGTATTTTTTCAGCAGTGTATCTGAATGAATATGCCAAAGCAGGCCGAACGCTTCGAATGATCCGCCTGGGGATTAACAATCTTGCCGGAGTTCCTTCGGTTGTTTTCGGTCTTTTCGGTCTTGCTTTTTTTGTAACCTATTTGAAAATGGGGGTGTCTATTCTCGCTGGTGCACTGACGCTGGGCGCCATGTCTCTTCCGGTGATTATCGGCGCTACCGAGGAGGCCCTCAAGGCGGTTCCGGATACCTATCGGGAGGCCTCGCTGGGGCTCGGGGCAACCAAACTGCAGACGATTTTCAGGATTGTTCTGCCAACCGCCATGCCCGGGATTCTTACCGGAGGAATATTGGGGGTCAGCAGGGCTGCCGGAGAAACCGCTCCGATCATGTTTACGGCGGCCGTATTTTTTTCACCCGGTCTGCCCGGATCCATTTTTGATGAGGTCATGGCGTTGCCCTATCATATCTATGTGCTTGCGACAGCCGGTACGGAAATCGAGGCGACAAGGCCGTTGCAGTATGGCACGGCACTTGTCCTGATCGCTCTGGTTCTGGGAATGAATTTTCTGGCGATTCTCCTCAGAGCAAGGCTGAGAAAAAGGATGAAACAGGTATAATGGAACAGGACTTCAAAATAACGGCACAACAGTTGAGTTTCTATTACGGCAAATTCGAAGCCCTTCACAATGTGTCTTTAAATTTCAATGCGAATCAGGCAACCGCCCTGATCGGTCCGTCCGGTTGCGGGAAAAGCACCTTTCTTCGTTGCCTGAACCGGATGAATGATTTGATTCCCCGAATTCGGGTAGAGGGGAACATTTTTCTTGATGGTGATGATATCTATGCCCCTTCGGTAGATGTGGTGAGTCTCAGAAGCCGCGTCGGAATGGTGTTTCAGAAACCGAATCCTTTTCCCAAAACAATATTTGAAAATGTTGCCTATGGGTTGAAGGTAAACGGGATCAAAGACAAAAATCAGATAGCCGAGCAGGTAGAAAAAACACTGAGGTCTGGGGCCCTCTGGGATGAGGTGAAAGACAGGCTTCACGATTCAGCGCTTGGGCTTTCCGGCGGCCAGCAGCAGAGACTTTGTATCGCACGTGCCCTGGCGGTGGAACCGGAAGTGCTGTTGATGGATGAGCCATGTTCCGCCCTTGACCCCATTGCCACGCAGAAAATCGAGGATTTGATACACCAGCTGAAAGATAAATACACCATTATTATCGTTACACACAACATGCAGCAGGCGGCAAGGGTTTCGGATGTCACTGCATTTTTTTATATGGGAAAACTGATTGAGGTGGGAGAGACCGATACCATATTTACCCGCCCTTCGCTGAAAACGACGGAAGATTACATCACCGGCAGATTCGGATAAATGCCGCATCATGGAGACCGGAGAAACAACTTCAGGTTTTGACAGGCAATTGCAATGGAGAAGACAACATGCCGACACACTTTCAAAAAGAACTTTCAAACATAAAAAAATCGATCCTGACACTCGGTGCACTGGTGGAGGATCGGGTCCGAATGGCCTCGGAATCCGTGGCCAAAAGAGATGCATCCCTGGCTGAAAAGCTCATTCTGGCGGATCACGAAATTGACGAAATGGAAGTTGAAATCGAAGAGGAATGCCTGAAGATTCTCGCGCTTTATCAGCCGGTAGCGGTGGATTTACGTTTTTTAATTGCGGTAATCAAAATTAACAACGAGCTCGAAAGCATTGGTGACCAGGCAGTGAATATCGCGCAGCGGGTTGAAATCATTGCCAGGCAGAAAAAATATGATTTTACGTTTGATTATTCAGTCATGGCCGGCAAAGCGCAGAACATGCTGAAAAAAAGTCTTGACGCGCTTGTCAATCTGGATCTGGATCTGGCGTTTAAAGTTCTTGTCATGGATGATGAGGTTGATCAAATCAAGAGAGAAGCGTATGATGAAATTAAACAGGCCATGTCCGAGCATCCGGACAAAGTCGGATACCTGATCAATCTGCTCCTGATCTCCCGTCATCTGGAACGGCTGGCGGATCATGCCACCAATATTGCCGAAGAAGTCATTTATCTGATTGAAGGCGAAATCGTCCGGCACACGGAATTGTAAGTTGCCGGTGAATGCTTGCTGCAGTAAAGAGACAGGAGTGTCATGACAAGAAAAATACTTGCGGTGGATGACGAAGAGGATATTCTGGAGCTGCTGCGGTATAACCTGGTTCAGGAAGGCTATCAGGTTGTCTGTTCAGAATCCGGAGAGGACGCGATTCATAAAGCGGTTTCCTCTGATTTTGATCTGATTCTCCTGGATCTGATGCTTCCTGGAATCGACGGCCTGGAAGTGGCAAAAAGACTGAAGAAGGATCCCAGAACAAATCAAATTCCAATTATCATGCTTACGGCAAGGGGCGAGGAGTCCGATGTCGTAAAAGGCCTTGAACTGGGTGCTGATGACTATATCACCAAGCCGTTTTCACCCAGAGTTCTGGGCGCAAGAATCAGAGCCGTACTCCGGAGAAGAGACAAGTACAAGGCGGAAGATGAATATATGGTGAAGGCCCACGAACTGATGATCGACGCCGGCAGACGGGAGGTAACGGCTGATGGGAAGTCTTTTGACCTTACCTATACGGAATTCCAGATGTTGTATTTTCTGGCCGGTTATCCCGGATGGGTTTTCAGCAGGGGACAAATCGTCGATGCGGTTCGAGGAGAAGGCTATGCCGTAACCGATCGAAGTGTCGATGTTCAAATCGCCGGCCTTCGGAAAAAACTCGGCCGTTATGGAAAGTATATCGAAACGGTCAGGGGAGTTGGTTACCGTTTTCTGGAAACAAAAAAATGAAAAAAAAAACACGATTAATCTGGCAACTGTACCCTTCCTATCTTGTTCTCATATTTGTTTCGCTTCTGACTGCCTCGCTCTATACATCCAGTTTTATCGAGCGGTTTTTCCTGGATAGAACAGAAAAAGACCTGCTGGTTCGCGGGCAACTTTTCAAGCACCAGGTTTTGCAATACCTGTCACCCCTGGATTCGGAAAGCATAAATCAGCTGTGCAGGAAAGTTGGAAAATCGGCGAAAACCCGCTTTACAATCGTGATGTTGGATGGAAAGGTTGTCGGTGATTCCAAAGAAAATCCGGCTGGAATGGACAACCATAAAAACCGGCCTGAAATACTTTCGGCCATCGATGGTCAATTTGGTTCTGCCATTCGGAATAGTGAAACCCTGCGTATGCAAATGATGTATGTCACCCTTCCTCTTGTGATACAAAAAAAAATCGCGGCCATACTTCGAATATCGATTCCCCTTACCGTTATCAATGAAACCATTGAAATCATTAAGAGCCGGATCATGATTGCGGGGCTCTTTATCGCCCTGCTGGCCTCTGCAATAAGTCTTTTCATGTCCCGCCGCATCAGCCGTCCCATTGAAGAGATGAAAAAAGGTGCAATGCGTTTCGCAGAGGGTGATCTCGGGCATCGGCTTCATGAGCCTTCCATATCGGAGCTGGCCAGCCTCGCCGCAGTGATGAACCGGACGGCTTTTCAACTGGATGAGCGCATTCAGGCTGTAAGAAATCAGCGGAATGAATATGAATCGGTTCTGTCGAGCATGACGGAAGGCATAATCGGAATAGACCGGGAACAGCGCATCATCACCATCAATCGAGCCGCGGTGGAAATGCTGGACGCGAACAATCAAACTCTTTCCGGAGGCACCATTCAGGAAGTTGCCAGAAACAGCGACATCAACCGGTTGGTTGCCGAAACCATGGAAAGCGGAGAAAACCGGGAAGAGGATGTCGTGTTCTTTGGAACCGAGGAAAGGCTTCTCAATGTTCAGAGTAAAATTTTGAAAAACCCGGAAGGAGATGAAATCGGTGCTCTTCTGGTATTGAACAATGTAACGAAAATGCGGCAGCTGGAAAACATTCGGCGTGATTTTGCCGCAAATGTTTCCCATGAAATTAAAACACCGCTGACCGCGATTAAAGGATTTGTCGAAACCCTCCGTTTCGGGGGTGACAAGAAGCCGGAAGAAACCGAACGGTTTTTGTCGATCATCGAAAAACATGTTGACCGGCTGACTGCAATTATCAATGATCTGTTACAGCTTTCGCGGATAGAGCGGACTGGTGAAGCAGAACAGGCAGAACCTGAAACCTGCGATCTTGAAGATATTCTTAAAACCGCCATTCAAATCTGCGAAAAAACGGCAGAGGAGAGAAATATCATCGTGAGCCTCTCCTGCGAAGCAGGTCTCCGTGTCCGGGCGGACCGAACCCTTTTGGAGCAGTCGGTGGTGAATCTTCTGGACAATGCGATTAAATACAGTGGAGAGAAGAGTGAGGTTTTCATAAATGCAAGGTCTACGGGCAATGAAATCCGCATCGAGGTTCGTGACCAGGGAATCGGTATTGAGGAAAAACATCATTCAAGGCTGTTTGAACGGTTCTATCGGGTAGACAAGTCAAGGAGTCGAAAGCTTGGCGGAACAGGCCTCGGACTTGCCATTGTCAAACACATCGTGCTTGCCTGCGGCGGCAATGTCTCAGTTGAAAGCAAGCCGGGACAGGGGAGCACCTTTACGATTATACTGCCCGTATAGACGCGCCGATATAATTTTTTGGCCTAGGGTTCGATTTTCAGGCGTCCAAACGGAAAACTGGAATGAACGATGATGATGCCTGAAACAATGAGAAGCAGCGCAAGGAGAACCTTGAATGTACCAACCGGTTCTCCCAGGATAATCCCTCCGAAAAGGACTCCGGAGACCGGAAGGATGAATATGTAGGAATGAAGCGTCACGGCACCGTATTTTCTCAGCATGGAAGTCCAGACGACAAATCCAAAGGAAGCGGTAACAAGAGACTGATACAGGAGTGAAAGTACAACTTTCAGATCCGGTTCTCCGATCATGGGGGCATCCCAGATATAACCGGCCGTCAAAAAAAAAGGAACGGATATCATTCCCGGGTAGAGTACGATCTGGAACGGTCTGAAGTCCGATATGATTTTTTTTGTGTAAATTGCATTGACCGCCCAGAGCACAACCGTGAAAAGCACCAGGAGATCTCCTGTTCTCACATCGGCGGATATCCCTTTTTTTTCGAGAAACAGCAGAAAAACCCCTGCAAATCCAAGAAGAATACCGAATATTTTTCTTCCGGTTATCCGGTCACCCGGTATGAAAAAATGAGCCAGGATCAGGACAAAAAAGGGCTGAAGATTTGTCATCAATACGCCCCGGGATGCATACGTAAGGCTCAGGCCCAGATAGAACAAGCCAAGCTGACATGTGAAGATAATGGAAAGCAGAATAAGTTTGCGAAGCTGGTTCCTATTGACGCCAAGGGGCTGTCCGGTGAAAAGAGCCCAGATGGCGATTGCAAGAGATGCAATGAGAAAGCGCAGCCCTGCCGTTGTGAAGGTTCCCATGCCGGTCAGACTGATTTTTATTGCGACTGCATTGACTCCAAAGGAAGTGCAGAGGGCGATGATTACCAGTGAAGCCAGAAAAGTGGGCTCCTGGTTACTCGGCATATTTGAATTGGTTTCAGCATGATTTTCGATTGATTTCATAAGCGTGAAAAACTATTGGTTAACCTGTCTGCCGTTCCGAAATAGAAACCCCCTGCCGGTTTGTATCGACAGGGGATATCTGGTTATGACTCCGTTACGAAAGTCAATGACTTCCCATATGGTGTATCGCGTTTCCGTTACTACAGGGTTTCGGCAATGGATATGGTTCTGTCACTGAGCATATTCACATAGCTGCCCAGTTCATTGTCATACCATCCGTAAATTACGGCCTGGGTAACGGGAATCCTGACGAATGTATCTTTCAGCGCTGATGTGATCTCCTTCGGAAGATTCGGGACCTGGCCCATGTCAATGGAAACTTCGGCTGTGCGCGTGTGGGTTTCATGGCCTTCGATAATGGCTGCCGCTCTCGGCATTCCGATGATATCACAGGATACATTCTGCTCGTCCGAATAATGAAGATAGTGGTTCGGGTCATCCTCTGCTGCCTGGCGGTAGATATTGTTTATAAACTCTCTCCTTACCCATTCGCCTTTCAGTCCCTCCTGGATGTTGATTACCAGAATGATCAGCGAACCCGTACTGGTGGGGACCCGAACGGATTCCGCAATGAATCCGATCTCTTCCATCTCCGGAATCACAAGGATTAACGCCTTGGCCGCTCCGGTGGTTGTCAGGATGATATTGTTCATGATACTTCTGTTTTTCCGAAGATCGGTTTTGCCTGCTTTCGGAAGCTTGTCGAGTACGACCTGTGAACCGGTTGCAGCATGGATCGTCGCCATGGATGCGGAAAGGATTCGTTTGGCGCTCAGAACGTCAATCAGGGGTTTGATCATGTGAGCCAGGCATGTGGTCGTGCAGGACGCATTGGAGATGAGTTTATGATGCCTGGAGTCAAAATCATTCTCATTGATCCCCATGACCGTTGTGACGGCATCTTCGGGCATGGGAGTTCCTTTATCTTTTATCTTAAAGGGAGCGGAAAGGATCACTTTCTCGGCTCCTGAATCAAGATGCCCCCTGGCGGACCCGCGGGGGTGGCTTGCCGGAAGTGTGGGGTCCAGAAACTGGCCTGTCGTATCGACCACCAGCCGCACATCATGATCTCTCCATCCGATATCGGCCGGATTTCTCTCAGAACGAAGGAACCGTACACGTGTTCCGTCAATCGTCATGGTGCCGTTTTTTTCATCCAGGTCATGAATCACCGGCTTTGCGTTGTGTCCGTAAAGAAAGCCGTGGAGCAGGCCGTAGGTGGAGTCTCTCTCCGCATAATGGGCGATGTCCTTCAGAGAGGTCCCGATTTCACGACCCACATTTACGACCAGTTCATCAAAATATTTTCTTCCGATATTCTGCCATACCGTCAGTTTGCCTATCCTGCCAAAGCCGTTAATCCCAAGCTTCAATCCTTTTCCGCTTAGAGTTGTAGTTCCCATTTTTATCCTTTCTACCAGTCAGTTTCTGGTAAAAATATGCCCGGAAAAAAACTTTTGTTATGAATCCGAAAAAACAGGTTGACGCCGTATTGTTTGAAAATGGGATCGTTTTCCCAAATTCAACGATTGAAAAGAATGGCCGTTTTCCTGTTTACTTTTGCTTAAGCCCCAGGAGTCCCTTGAATACGGATCCTTCCTCCCCGTCAATACTGATATAGTCTCCGGATTGCAGGCGTGTGCCATTGAAAGCCGCGGTTTTTTCTTTTTCGTTACACACCAGATTGCCGCAGCCGACGACACAGGTTTTTTCAAGTCTGTGGGCAACGACCGCCGCGTGAGATGTCAATCCGCCCCGCGCGGTAAGGAGGCCGTCGCTTGCGTGGATTTCAAGTATATCATCCGGTACCGTATCACCTCTGATCAGAATTAGCAAACGTTCCGGCTCCTCTTCTCGCCATTTTTCAATTTCGTCGAGGGTGAATACAATCCTGCCGCTCATGGCTCCGCCGCTGACACCGATACCGTGTCCCAGGGAAATCTCTTTCGGGAGAATGTTGTCAAAATTAAAACCCAGCTTTTCCTTTCTTTCACGCATGGCCATATCACGGGTCTGCAATAAGAAAAGATCCTTTTTGGTGGGTCCTTCAAACGTGAATTCCATTTCCTGGGGACTCCACCCTTTATCATAGATAAGCTGGAATACATACGATTTTAAAGCCTTATAAATTTCAGGAAAGTGGGTTTCCAGTGTGATATCGGTCTCACGCTGTTCCATCTCCTGTTGAACCTTGGAGATCGGAAGGGTTTTTACCAGTCCGGATACGACATCTTCTCCCTGGTTTTCTACGGTAAAATCGCCCCACAGTCTCAGGGAGTCGCTGGACATTCTGGGGCTGTGGGTAAATAGAACGCCGGTGCCGGACATGTCGGAGATGTTTCCGAAAACCATTGCCTGGACAATTGCCGCCGTACCCCAGTCGTCCGATATCCCCATGATTTCACGATAGGCTTTTGCCTTTTTTGACTCCCATGACTGAAATACGTTTCTGATACAGGCAAGGAGCTGCTCAAATGGATCTTCAAAGATTTTAATTCCCGCATCGAGGATTCGGGTTTTGTAGGCAAGCGCAACCTGTTTCATCTGATTTCCGGTAAGCCCGCTTTTATAGGCCGTGCCCAGTTTTTGTTTGAATTCGCTGATAATGGCATCGAAATCATCCCGTTTAAGACCGAAAGCCATTCCATAGCACTGCAGAAAGCGTCGATAATTGTCCCAGGCAAACCAGGTGTTGCCGGTTTTTTCGGCGATTCCCGCGGTGATCTCCTCATTGATACTGACATTTAAAAGGGTATCCATCATTCCCGGCTGAGAAATGGCTGATCCGCTTCGCACGGAAAGAAGAAGGGGATTGTTGGGATTGCCGAAATGTTTACCGGAAGTCTTCTCCAGCGCGACAACCTGAGCGGCAACCTGCTGTTTGAAATTATCCTCTGCCGGACGGTAGCTCTCGATCACCTTCTGACAGCGAAATACTTCCGTTGTGATGATAAATCCGGGCGGAACCGGCCATCCGTAGCTTTTCAGCCGGAGAAGGTTAATTCCTTTGTTCCCCAGTTGTATAATGCTGTACACACCCTTTTTGGTTTCGTCTATTGCGGTCATTGCCCGATGCGGGTCATAATTGAGCAGCAGCAGCAGATTTTCTTTTGGAAGTTTTTCCTCCTGCTGAAAAAGAATATTCAGGATTCTGCTTAAAAGCAGATCAAGCTGTGTAAGTCCCAGAGCAAGGGCTATTTTTTCCCTGAAGAAAATTTCCGATATCCGATGTTTAAGTTTTTCCTTGTCGGTGAACTGTTCCTTTGGCAGGTATTTGGGGAGTATCCTTTCAACCGGGAGCTGTGATAGAATCCGGTCCAGGTTACTTCCGTGAATATTGTTAAAGTGATCATTGATGATATTTTTGACTGCCAGCGCAAATCCCTTGAAAATGTCCAGGTACTGCGTATAGGTAAATCCCCTGGTGTTGAGGGCATGGGATAGAAAATCCATCTGGAGTTTGAACTCTCCGGATTAAATCCCATCGATTTCAAGGTCTTTGTCAAAAAGTTCCAGGCGGTCATGGATCTGAAAAAAGGAGGCTTTGGTAATCAGAGAGAGGTCAATGGAATCTACAAGCTCCTCAAACAGGACATTGACCAGGGATTCAATCCGGAAGGTAAGCCCCAGTGCATCGAATTTCAGCTCGTGATAGCTGCCGTACATGGAGGGGATATCAATGGTGATGTGCCGTTTCTGATAAATATCCTCCCGGATTTCATATTCATCCTGACTGAGAATGATGCTTTTGAGCTTTTCGAGATAGCTGAGCAGGCGGCTGATTTTTTTCTTCAGGTCCGGCTCTTTTAACGCTTGTTTCAAACGGTGCAGATCCGGAAAGGCTTCGGCGCCCAACTGCTCGATGTAATGATCGATTTCAATAAAATTCAGATTGTATTTCTGGTTGACAAGCTTGTAGAAAGATATGATAAGGGCTACCCGTTCAAGATCGGTCGGTGACACCCCGGTTATTTTTTCCAGATGGTTTTTCAGTTCTTTTCGACGGATCGTCAGAAAATCAGTAGGTTTTGAGATTCCCTTTCCGGAAAGATGGGACATGACTTTGTGAACGCCGTCGATATAGGGCCCTGTTGTTTCGATCATGTCGTATATGGCAGGCGGGATAAAGGGTTCAAGCTGGCTTTTGTTTTTAGTGCTCCAGAAATACAGCGTCGCTTCTATAAAACCGATTATCCGGTTGCTGCTTTCCACATGTCCCTGCTTGCGAAGAAAATGGATCAGGATATCTTTTCGGTGGCAGATTTCGTCAATCCGGGTTGAAATGTCCCGAAGCTCTCCTTCAGCACCGATATCATTGAAGTATGTCGGAAAGATCCGGGCAAGCTGCTTGGCAAGATTGTAGACGGGTTCGATATCGCTGTTCAAAAAATGTGTGATATCGCGGGGGAAAAGAGCTGTATCCTTGATGAAGACGCCGCTTATGGAAAGATTGATGATCATGGCGGAAAGGAGCCGGACAGACCACTGGGGTTTCCGTTCAATCAGTTTGAGCCAGGTCCGGATATTCTGGATATGATCGCTATTGGCCTTTATCTGCCAGTCATTTCCAACACCTTCAATCATGGGAGCCTGAAAGCCGAGGCCGATGATAAAATCCGTAAAAAAGTTTACAAAATCATTATCGTCGGTCTTGTAAACACCCTCTCCCATGTTCAGGACACAGTTAAGAGCGGTTGAGGGGAATTCTTCAGCCCGCTCCTTCAGGATGGAAAACGTTTCCGCGATCAGTCTCTCGATTTTGGAAGGTTCCTCTTTTGCGATCAGATAAGAAAGGGACCGGTTGATCTCCCGCAGCGCTTCTTCATGGATAATCAGCAACCCGGATGTGTTCATGATATGGAACAGGAAGAAGAGCTTCCATCGCCGTCCCTGGTCATTTTCCCCGCCTGCCTGGAAGAGTTGCTGGGGGATTATCCGGTATGTTTCCACAATCTTTCCGTAGCCGGTTAACTCTAAAAGATTTTCAAGCATTTGACGGGAATCGGTGTCCCTGGAATCGACAATCTCCGCCATTCTTTCTTTAAGGCTCTGGATACGCGCGATGGAAATATCCATGAATATCATTTTCATCTGTTCGGGAAGACCGGTTTTGCCGACTTCTTTCTCAAACCATTCCAGGGGATCGATCTCATTCAGCCAGTATGCATAGGTGTAGTCGAAATATTTGATTGCAAGTAGATTGATCGATTCGAATCCCTGGGAAGATTCTTTAAACGCATTCAGGAAATCTTCGGCAAGACGCTCAATCCTGTAATAGCTTTTGACGAAAAGAAAAAAGTGTTCGTCGGTCAGATTGCGGATATGCGTCAGGAATTCGTCCAGAACCACTTTGAATCCGATGGGTTCAGGGCCGGAATCTTTTAGAATTTTCTGGAGAAAGAGAAGTGAATTGTCGGCGGCATCCGCTTTTATGGCTGTTTTTCCGGCAGATTCGATGGCATCGAGGAAGATTTCCATATACAGTTTTACGGCATGCGGCCCCTCTGGATGCTTTTTCAGGAGATGAAAATAATTAAGGGCGTAGTTCCTGGCCTCTTTTACAATAAACTGCCAGTTCTTATATGGATGAGACAGCTCTTTGAGAAAGGTGTTCAGCCCTTCCATCAGGCCGTAATATTTGGACATGATTTCCTGGAGGATGGCGTATTTGGGATCTATCGGCGCATCGACATGGTAGTCGGCGATGTTGGCTTCGAGGGCCTTTGATTTTTTTTTCAGCACTTCAACTTTTTTCATGGTCGGAAGATCCTTCGGAATACAGCGGTCAATTTTACAGAAGACTTAACTGGACCTGTTTTTGTATAGACTTTTTGGGTGAATCCCTTTTTTCATCCACCTTTTGGTTCCGGACTGCCGTGCAGGCGGATGAATCCCATAGGAATTCGACCTGCGGATCATCCGAATAGTCCGCTTCAAAAGAACGGCAGTCTGTTTTATTTAACGATATTAAATTATTAAGCAAAAGCTCCCGCTCCTGCGCCGTTATGACCGGAAATCCATAATGTTGATTCGTATGTTTCATGGGTTTCCCGGCTTTGAGCCGGTTTTCAATAAATTCAATATGATTTTTGAGCCGGTCATGAATTTTTGAATTGGAAAACGCAACAGCGGTTTTCATTCGTGAGAGGATGATATCTTCAACGTTTTCATCCAGTTCGAATCCGATGCTGTTTCTTCCTGCGGCTGCCGCTGCCAGCATGGTGGTCCCGATACCGAAAAACGGGTCAAATACAATATCCCCTTTTGCGGAAAACATGGAGATGAGCCTGTAAGGCACCTCAAATGGAAATGCCGCGCTTCGTTCTCTGGCCTTTTTATCTTCGAGTTTCTGAACCGTTCCTTTCAGATCCATCCAGACATCTGAAAACCAGTTGTTTCTTTCTTCCCAGAAAATGGCGCTGTTTCTGCGGCCGGTTTTTTGTGCTTCGCTATCAAAAGCTCTCTTCTCTCCTTTTCGGAAGATCAGGATATATTCATGCTCCAGCGTCACGTAAGCTCCGGCAGGGAGCGTGCCCGAACCCATGAACTTGTTTGGCGCATTGGTCTGTTTTCGCCAGATAATGGCCGGCAGGGGCGTGAACCCGGTTGAAATCATGCCGGCAAGCACCCTGGCGTGATTCGGATACAGCATGAAGCTGCCATTGATGGTACGCACCGCGTCACCGATATTGATGCAGACACAACCGCCGAACTTGAGTGACCGGTATACCTTACTCCAAACCCGGTCAAGCATCTGATTCATCAATTCGAACGATAACAGCCCGTCCTGACGGTCCATTGCCTTCCGGATTTTTGGGTCCTGTTCTGAAAAAAGATCATCCCACATCTTGATCATCGGATAGGGCGGTGAGGTAACGACAAGATCAATACTCTCGGATGGAATTCTGTTCGATTCTTTTGAATCTTCAATAAAAAAGAGATGCGTTGTTTTCATGTTGTTCTAACTTTAGATGGCGTTAACCCTGACGCTGTATTCGTATACGTACTGCGCTGCATCCCGAGTCCATTCAAAGGTTTTGAAACCGGTTCTATACGATCACCACTTTTCTGAGGAAAGCGACTATCTTTTCCGGGTCATCCATAATCTGAAGAATATCGATATCTTCTTCTGAAATCGTCTTGTCTGTCAGAAGACGCGCTTTCACCCATTCAATCAGCCCTCCCCAGTAATCCGACCCCACCAGTATTACCGGAAAGGGTTTGATCCGTCTGGTCTGAATCAGCGTTACCGCTTCAAAAAGCTCATCGAGTGTCCCGAATCCCCCCGGCATGATAATATATGCCTGTGCGTATTTTACAAACATTACTTTTCGGATGAAGAAATATTTAAACTCGAGCTGAAGATTCGCATATGGATTGGGCTTCTGCTCAAACGGAAGCATGATATTCAAGCCTATGGAGGTTCCTCCGGCCTCGGCCGCGCCTTTATTCGCGGCCTCCATGATTCCGCCGCCTCCTCCTGTAATCA
Source organism: uncultured Desulfobacterales bacterium (assembly GCA_964578935.1). GTDB lineage: Bacteria > Desulfobacterota > Desulfobacteria > Desulfobacterales > SURF-7 > JAQYVL01. The sequence continues at coordinate 13,547 of CAZOEW010000063.1, forward strand.
CGGTGAACTTGTTTTTTGCGAGAAGAGCGGCAAGCTTCTCTGCTTTTTTGTAATTCGGATCTTCCGGTTTTGTTCTTGCGGAACCGAAAATGCTCACCGCGGGACCCACATGGTGAAGATTCTCGATCCCGTCAACAAATTCTCCCATGATTTTAAACAAACGCCATGACTCGCCGGTTGTTAAAGCGTCGATCAAGAACTGTTTCTCCATAAGGTTACACTCCCTTGATGTTACAGTAAATTTGATTGGTTGAAATCAAACCCCACACGCGCGCTATGCGTGGGGTGCGCAAGCGTAAACCAGAGGCGTTTCATGCCGTTTTTCCGTCAGGGCTTTGTCTGTTCATCAACGCCTGGCGGTATTCACCAGGCATTCCCCCCTGCTGTCCATCCTCTCCAGACAATGAATCTGCCTGTCAAAACATGATCTGAATCTGCTCGCGGCATACAGCCGCGGGAATCAGACCCTTCAGGCTCTTCCGTTAAATCCAATGATCACCTTGCCTTTTTCAATAATTACAGGAACCTTCCGTTTGCCATCCGAGTGTTTCAGCATGGTGTCAAGATTCGTTGCGTCGGTCACGACATTAATATACTCAACCGTTTCACCCTTTTTTGCATATGCTTCACGAGCAGCTGTCGTGTAAGGTCAGGTGTCCTTGCCAAAGATAAGGATTTTTTCAGACATCATACGGTCCTCCGTTGTGAATTGAAAATGTTGTCACCTGCCAAAATCCGATGATGCAGACAAGGTTGACACGCAGGATTCAAGACGCGGCATCCATTGAATCGAATTTGCCGGAACGTAATATTTCCGGGCAAATAAAGCTGCTTATGAGTCCTTCTATCCATGAGATAATCTATCAGGCGAAGGTTTTATTGTCAATGTTTTCAATTTGACTTATCTGGTGTCCCATGTTAAAAATTTCCATTTTGATCTATAAAATTAACCGACGGATACATTGGACAAGTCAACGGAAAAGCTTACAAAGCACGTGACAATTTTAAACCAGCTCGGTCTTCATGCGAGACCTGCTGCCCTTATTGCCGAGGTGGCCCAAAAGGCAAAAAGCAAAGTCTGGATCATTCGAAATGGAGAGAAGGTGGATGCTTCCAGTATCATCGATATTCTGACGCTTGCCTGCCTCAAGGGAACGGAGATAATGCTGCAGGTTGATGATCCTTCCGATCAAGATGTTTTGAACAACATTACCGCTTTAGTTGAAAGCGGATTTGGAGAGTAGCTTATATGGCTGACGCGGACAAGAGCGAAAGGATCATTACCGGGATAAGCGGTTCGCCGGGTATCTGCATTGGCAAGGCCTATCTTGTAGACCGAGAAGGTGTCAATGTTATCGAGAAGTATTATGTCCGCAAGGAACAATTGAATGATGAAGTCAAACGCTTTAAAGCGGCCGTTAAAAACGGCAAGGATGAACTTGCCGCAATTATTAAAGATACCCCGGAAGAACTTCGTCAGCATGTAGATATCCTTGAAACCCATATGGCGCTATACAAGGATAAGATGCTTTACGGCCGGACCATCGAGACCATTGAAAAAGAGATGGTCAATGCGGAATGGGCTCTGAAAAAGGTGGTTTCCGAAGTAAAGGACATGTTTCAGAATATTTCCGATCCATATCTGAAAGGGCGTGCAACCGATATCGTTCATGTGTCTGACAGAATCATGCGGAACCTTGTAGGCGCGGGGGATGTAAATATCGCGGCAATCAACAAGCGGGTTATCCTGGTCGCCCATGATCTTTCACCAGCGCACACCAGCCAGATCAAGCTTGATCGGGTAAAGGGGTTTATCACAGACCTAGGCGGAAAGACATCTCATACGAGTATCATTGCAAGAACACTCGGAATTCCCTGTGTGCTGGGGCTCAGCAATGCTACGGACCTGATAAAGAGTGATGACATTATCATTGTGGATGGGAAAGCAGGCATTGTTGTTGTTCATCCCACGGACAAAACCATCGCGATGTATGAAAAGCGGTTGAATCAGTATGAAGAATATCGAGCAGTTATAACCAGAACCAGCCAACTCCCGGCCAAGACGGTAGACGATGTCCGGCTTTTTGTCATGGGAAATATCGAGCTTCCGGAAGAAGTTGTTTCCGTGAAGGACAACGGTGGCGACGGAATCGGACTTTTCAGAACGGAATTTCTGTACCTGAGCCGGAGAACCTTTCCGAATTCGGATGATCTTTTCGGGCAGTACCGGGAAGTCGTCGAACTGATGGCGCCGCAACCGGTAACCATTCGGACACTGGACATAAACGGAGACAAGGCTCTTTCGTATTCATCAAATTCCGATGAGGCCAATCCGGCTCTGGGACTCAGAGCCATCCGGTTCTGTCTGAAAAAACCGGAGGTGTTCAAGGATCAACTCAAGGCGATTCTGAAAGCATCGGCATATGGAAATGTAAGAGTCATGTTTCCAATGATATCGAGCATCGATGAGGTCCTGGAAGCAAAAGAACTTTTGAAAAAATCAATGGAAGAGCTTGACAGGCAGAAAGTGCCCTTCAAGTCGGATATCGAGGTCGGAATTATGATCGAGGTTCCGTCCGCGGTCATTATGGCGGATGTGCTGGCCAATGAGGTTGATTTTTTCAGTATCGGCACCAATGATCTGGTTCAATATTCCCTGGCGATCGACAGGGGGAATCGAAAGGTGGCGCATCTGTATCATCCCCTGCATCCGGCTGTAATCCGCATGGTCAAACATGTCGTGGACGTCGGCAGGGAAAAAAATATCAATGTGATGATGTGCGGTGAAATGGCGGGTGATCCCAATAACATGCCGATACTTTTAGGACTTGGCATGAATGAACTGAGCATGGTTCCGCAATCCATCCCCGCGGTGAAGGACATGATCAAGAAGCTGAAGGCTGCGGATTCGAGACTTTTTCTTTCGGATGTTTTAAAACAGAAAACAACAAGCGGAATTTTGTCAATCATGCAGGAAGCATACGGCAATATACTTCCGGAAAACAGAGTCGCAGGATAATATCCCTTTGATGCCCCTGTCCGTTTAATCGGAGACCCCGAAGAAATATCATATTCAAACCGGACCAATGGACTTTCAGTATGCGGGTTCGAACCCTAAACGATTGATCTGGATATTTTTTAGTTGATGTTCATTCATAATGAGATATTTTGTTCAAGTTCAAGGCAGGCGAAGATTTTAACCGCAGGAATATATGCAATATTTCGAGGATTGAAATTTGAGCCTAACGCAGAAATTGGGTAAAATAGCCATCTATGAATAAGGTTTTACTCGTACAGGAGACTGCATTTTGGACCCAAAACATATTAAAATTGTTGCTGAAAACCGCAAGGCACGGCACGATTACTTTATCGATGATGAACTCGAGGCGGGAATGGTTCTGAAGGGGACCGAGGTTAAATCCATCCGGGGGGGACACGTCAACATCAAGGATTCGTATGCCAGAATAAAAAACGGGGAAGTTTTTCTGTATCAGATGCATATTGGTGAGTATCCGTTTGCCTATTATGACAATCATGCGCCGCTGCGGGTGCGAAAACTTCTGCTGCATCAGCGGGAGATCAATAAGCTTTACGCAAAGGTGAATGAAAAGGGGTTCTCCCTGGTTCCGTTAAAAGTTTATTTTAAAAATGGGAAGGTTAAGGTTCTCATTGCCATTGCGCGAGGTAAAAAAAGTTTTGATAAACGGGAATCCATCAAGCAAAAGGATGCAAAGCGGGAGCTCGATCGTGCCAGAAAAGACAGCGGCAGCCGCTAATTTCTTGACAATAAACGGTTTGATGGTTAAATTGGTAGCGTAAACGCGAAATAAAAAATTAAAATTGTTCTTTGGAAAATGATTGAGGGGGCGAAACGGCTTCGACGGGGATAGAGAAGCTGTGGTTGCATGCCGAGTCCCACTGTCTCGTAAAAAGGTGGAAACTAAACATAATCGCAGACGATTATAATTACGCCTTGGCCGCGTAGCAGGCCAACGTCCATCCAGATCCTGCCTGCAGACCTGGAATGGGCGTCGATTAGCAGGTTGGCCGATCAAGAAAGCCTGTTTCCTGATCGGTGAGACTTTAACGGGCTAGCCTTTCAAGTATCCTGCCTGAAGGAGATTTGAACAGGCGAAATTTAGAGTTCAGGATAAGCATGTAGACACCATCGTGGAATATTTTCGGACGCGGGTTCGACTCCCGCCGCCTCCACCATTACTATTTAATAAATTCAATTATTTATCTTTAAAAAGGGTGGCAAAAAAGTTTGCCAAAAGTTTGCCACCCTTGAAATCAT
>CAZOEW010000064.1:0-17637 GCA_964578935.1 uncultured Desulfobacterales bacterium
AGCGTCCAGAATCATCTCCACGGCTCTGCGAACACCCATACAGAAGCCTGCGGTTTTTGCAATATAGATTTTCATTGCAGGAAAGTCGATGCTACTCTTTTGCTTTCAGAAAAATATTATGGTCCACAAGTGCGAGAGAATGGATCGTCCCTTTGATGAATTTCTGCTCTCCGAATATACTGATCAGCTTAATCCCGTCACCTTCGGGCTCTACGGTATCCACTGCTTCCATCACCAGTTGATTACCGCCTTTTTCAATAAGATACGCGTTGGCTTCACACATGGTCATTCCTCTTCATTGTTTTCTTTATAGATCTTTTAAGTTTTCCTGAACAAGCTCTTCTATCAGATGTGGAAGAGGCATTGAATTCAGGCCCACAACTTCAACATTTTCCTGTGAAAGCGGGATAAGAATCTTCTTTGCGGAACTTGACGCCACAGCGCCGGCCATTCCCGGTGTAACCTCCCCCATCATTGCATTGGCCATGATGATCCCGATCGATCCGATAATAACGTCAACTTTTCCAACGGTTTGAATAATGGCATTTTCTCCTGACGCGCCCCTGTTCGCTTTTGCTTTCAGCATCTGGGCCGTTGCGATGGCATTGGTTCCAAGCGCAACGATTTCGATAGATTCTTCAAAACATTCCCGCAGTTTTTTAATCACCGCACTGCCGATGCCGCCTCCCTGCCCGTCAATGACGCATATCTTTTTCATACACTGTTACCATCCGGTTGTTTTCGGTGTTTCCAATCGCCTTATACACTTCACAACTTTTTTATTTTCACCTTTTGCTTTCTGTCTTTTTTTGACAGGCGGCGTTTCGGGCCTTTCTTTTTTGTTGTCGGCTGCCAGCCTTCGCCGGATCCCTCTTCAGGGAACACTCCCTTGATGTCCATATAAGAGGCCATGGAAATTTTTTCTTCAAATTCATTGGATCCTATCGTTGCGGCTCCGTGAGATGCGGAAAAATTTATAATTTCATTATCGGAACTGACAACAACCGCCCTTTCCCTTTCCGCTTTTGCCATCCGCTTGATCACCGCGTCAGCCAGTTCCCCATGCCGGGAAAAAACGATCCGGATCCCCTTCATCTGCTGCCTCTGCTCCGAAACCGCATCGGAATGCTTGCCATCAAACACAACGGTAATCATGTGTCCCATAATCTTTTTATATGCGGCAAGCAGATCCACCAGAGCTTCTCTGCCGATCTGCAGGTTCTCCTGGTCCAGAAGGCTCAATGTCCGGGATTGTCGGATGAAGTTATATCCGTCGATGATGATGTGAAGCGCCATATCTACTTTCGGTTTGGGGCGACTGGTTGTCTCTTTTCTGTCTGAAACAGCTGCTGGTCGGCAATCATCCCGGCTGATGAAAAATCAATTTTGAAAAAAACTCAATAATCGATCCAGGTCGTCATTGCTGTAAAAATCGATCTCGACCTTCCCTGTCTGACCCTTTCTTTTGATGCATACCTTGGTGCCAAACCTTCTTGAAAGATCTTCCGCCAATGTGTTGAAATAGATTTCATCCGTTTCCGGCATTCTTTTTTTCTTTTTTTTCTTTTCCGATTTGAGGCGTTTGACAAGTGATTCCGTCTCTCTGACCGAAAGTCCTTTTGACATTACAACCTGCCACGCCCTGTTCTGCTGTGCGGTCGTTTCAGCTCCCAGAAGCGCTCTGGCGTGCCCCATGCTCAGGGTATTCTCTGCGAGGCTGTCCTTGATCGGCTGGGGCAACTGGCAAAGCCGGACAAAATTGGCCACCGCCGACCTGCTCTTGCTCACCCGTTCAGCCAACTGCTCCTGCGTTAATTTAAACTCTTCAATAAGGCGACGATAGGCTTCCGCCTCTTCCATTGGATTCAGATCTTCACGCTGAATGTTTTCGATAATGGATGCTTCAAGAAGCTCGGTTTCGGATATCTCTCTGACCACAACCGGCACCTGGCTGAGGCCTGCCATTTTTGATGCCCGGAGGCGTCTTTCGCCCGCGATCAACTCATACCCGTTGTTATTTTTTCGAACCAGAAGAGGTTGAAGGACTCCCTGTTTTTTGATGGATCTGCTTAATTCGGCGAGTTCGTCCTCGGAAAAATTACGGCGCGGCTGATACCGGTTTGGACGAATCACATCGATATCACACTGGAAGAAATCTCTGGCTTTTGTTTCAACCAGCCCGATATCCGGAAAAAGCGCGTCAAGTCCTCGACCCAGAGCCTTTTTTTTACGCACTTTTAAGTCGGAGATCTCTTTACCTTTTGTTTTTCTGTTTTTCATTCCTCTCCCTATTTCGGAGCAAACAGCCACCCGAAAAATGTGTTCTCTTTTCTCCAAGCCATCTTCAAAATACAATACGGTCAAGGTACAATCAGAAAGTCCGGCGCCCTGTCATCCTGCGGGACTTCGAGAGTCATTCATACCCGATCTCGAGAATCGGCTTCCTGGTTTTGGCAGCGCGGTCGAGTCGTACCCCCTCTTTGAGATCACTTCTATCTTTCCTTCATGATCTCAATTGCAAGATTCAGATAACTTTTCGCCCCTGCCGAACTTTCATCATAATGAATGATCGGCTTGCCGAAACTGGGGGCTTCCCCCAATCTTACATTTCTAGGTATTTTTGTTTTAAAAACAAGATCTTTAAAATGTTTTTCCACATTTTCGGCAACCTGGTATGAAAGATTCGTCCGTTTATCAAACATCGTTAACAGAATCCCGGATATCTTCAAGTCAGGGTTCAGACTTTCCTTTATTTTTTTAATTGTCTGAAGGAGTTGCCCCAGACCCTCCAGAGCGTAAAACTCGCTTTGCAGGGGGATGAGAATAAAGTCTGCCGCAGTCATGGCATTTAAGGTCAAAAGGCTCAGGGAAGGCGGGCAATCGATAATAATATACTCGAATGAATCCGAAAGTTTCTGAAGCAGATTGCGCAGTATTTTCTCACGGAACGGTTGATTCATCATCTCCACTTCAAAACCGATCAGCTCAACCCGTGATGGGATTATTTTCAAATATTCCATATAGGTGTCTGCGACAACATCATGCGCGGAAGCCTCTCCAATCAGACCATGGTAAAGCGTTTTTTCAAGGCTCGACTTATCGATTCCGATTCCGGTTGTCGCATTGGCCTGCGGGTCGCAGTCGACAAGCAATGTTTTTTTTCCTGCATCTGCCATGGCAGCGGCAAGATTGATTGCCGTGGTCGTTTTTCCGACCCCTCCTTTCTGGTTGGCTATGGTGATAATTTGTGTCATAATGGCATGCTCTACCATAAATCATTAAGTTTGGAAAGAACATAGATCGTATTCATAGCCAAATGAAGAACATAATAAAATCAATTGCCGTCGGCACTTTACTCCTGATCATTCCATATATCCTGTTTCCAGACAAGGGGTTTGCCATTACGACCAAAGAGGAAGAGGAGCTGTCACGGGAATTTTTGGTAATGACATTCGAAAACTATCAAATCATAGAAGATCCCATCATCGCAGATTATATAAACAATATCGGCAGAAAAATTCTTGCCACCATGCCTTCCACGCAATTCCCTTTTCGCTTTTATGTTATTCGCGAGGAATCTTATAACGCGTTTGCAGGGCCTGCCGGCCATATCTTCATCAACAGCGGCCTTCTGGAGGCAATGGAAAGTGAAGATGAACTAGCCGGCATACTGAGCCATGAAATTTCCCATGTAAGCTGCCGGCATATCTCCAGTATGATCGAACGATCCACAAAAACCGGGATCGCGACTCTGGCCGGAATTGCAACCGGCATATTGCTCGGAATCGGTGGCGCCTCGGAAATTGGTTCTGCCGTGACAATCGGATCCGTTGCCGCAGGACAATCAGTTTCGCTCGCATACAGCCGTGAAAACGAAATGCAGGCCGACCAGGTCAGCCTGAAATATCTGAATAAAGCCGGATACAGTGCTGAGGGGCTGCTCAAAATTCTTAAAAAAATCCGTAACAAAACCTGGTATGGTTCCGATCAGATACCCACATATCTCGTAACCCACCCTGCAACCGAAGACCGCATCAGCTACATCGGCGCCTGGATCCAGTCAAATGAAAGTCCCCAAAAACAGAAAGATGACAGGATCAACCTGGATTTCAATTTAATGCGCAGCCGTGTAACCGCACTGTATGGAGAAAGAAGCATCGCACTCGAAAAATTAAAAAATGAAGCGGCTCTGAACCCGGAAGATCCTTTTGCCCAGTATGGATACGGGCTGATTCTTTCAAGGATGGGCGACAGGAAAGGCGCGATCACGTATCTTAAAAAAGCACTTGAAAAAAAGCCGTTTTACCAGATATTTATCAGAGATCTCGGAAAAACGTATTATCTTGACGGAAAATATCATAAGGCATTTGAGCTTCTTAAAAGTTCGAAGAGCCTGCCTCAGTTTGATGCGGAAGGCGAACTGTACCTGGCAAGAACACTGAGAAAACTGAACAGGAATGAAGAGGCTGTAATCGCTTTTCAAAAAATCCTCGAAAAAAGACCCGCCTATTCGAAAACATACTATTATCTGGGAGAAATATACGGAAAAATGGGCCAACTAGGTGATGCGCACTATTATCTCGGGACCTATTACCAATACGAAAGAAAATACAGCAACGCGATTTTTCACTTAAAAAAAGCGCTGGAATTCCTTACCGATTCCGAAAAGACACACAACACTAAAAAAATGCTGGAGAAGCTGACAGGCGATAAGGAAACCTATTCCGAAAAAAAGAGTAAGGCTTCCTAACCAAGACCATCATCTTTGATCAAAATGAGAAAACTGCATGGTAAAAGTCCCCCTGCCCTGTGTTGCGGAGCGCAGCGAGGTTGAATAGCCAAACATCTTTGAAAGCGGAGCGGTCGCCTTGATTATCTGTTTATCTGCCTTGGTATTGATTGACTCATTCTTTCCCCCCCTCGAATTCATATCCCCAATAACATCCCCCATGAAAGCATCGGGAACAAATATTTCAACGCTCATGATGGGTTCCAGAAGAAAAGGCTCCCCTTTTGAAAGCGCCTCTTTGCATGCCATGGATGCGCTTACCGTATAGGCCAGATCGGTGCCTATCGACTCTTTGAATGACCCGGATTTCAATACGGCTTCAACATCTACAACCGGATATCCCATCAGTATGCCGCTTTCAAAAGACTCCATTATCCCTTTCTCAACGGCCGGGATAAAAGATTCCGGAATGCTCTCATTGGAAATATCGGATCGAAACCGGTTGCCTGTACCTCTTCCAAGCGGGTTCAATTTAATGACCACCTCTCCAAAATGGCGCTGGCCGGCGACTTCTCTGTCAAAAACAGCCGAGGCTTCTGCGGCCTTTTTGATTGTCTCACGGTAGACCACCTGAGGTTTTCCGACATTTACGCTTGTATTGAACTCACGCTTCATCCTGCTGATAATGATCTCGAGATGGAGTTCTCCCATACCGGATAAAATCATCTGGCCCGTATCTTCATCCTGCTTTACCGTAAGGGTTGGATCCTCCGCCATGTATTTTTCAAGCACCTGGTCCAGCTTTTCCTGGTCTGCATGCGTTTTCGGTTCCACGGCAACCGAAATTACCGGTTTGTAAAAATCCATCTTTTCAAGAAGTACCGGGCGATTGATGTCGCAAAGGGTTTCACCGGTCGATGATTCTTTCAACCCGATAACGCCTACAATCGTACCGGAACCGGCAGTATCGATGCGCTCTTTTTTGTTCGCATGCATTCGAAGTATCCGGGAAAGCTTTTCCTTTTGTCCGCGTGCCGGGTTAAACACTTCCGAGCCTGCCTTCATTGTACCGCTGTAAACTCTTACATACGATAATTTTCTGCCCTCTATCATGGACACCTTAAAAATAAGTGCGGCCAGGGGCCCACGATCATCCGCAACGCATTCAACAATTTCATCTGTTTCCGGCACAACGCCTTTCATGGGCGGAATATCAAGCGGGCTGGGTAAAAAATTAACGATTGAATCCAGCAGGGGCTGGATTCCTTTATTTTTCAATGCACTTCCACAAAGCACCGGGACAAGCTTCAATCCAGTGGTCGCTTTTCGAACAGCGGCGATGAGCTGTTTTTCATCAATTTCAATTCCAGAAAGATATGCCTCCATAATGCCATCATCGTAGTCTGAAATCGCTTCAATCATTTTTTCCCGATACTCCCTGGCCGCTTCCACCATATCTTCCGGGATCTCGGTTCTGGTGTAGTTTGCGCCCATTGTTTCGTCGTCCCAGACGATCTGCTTCATTCCAATAAGGTCCACCACTCCGGAAAAGGCATCCTCCTCGCCAACTGGAAGCTGAAGAATAAGCGGGACGGCATTCAGCCTTTCTTTCATCATTTCAATCGTTCCGAAAAAACTGGCTCCGATTCGATCCATCTTGTTTATAAATGCGATTTTCGGCACAAAATATTTATCCGCCTGATGCCAGACTGTCTCGGACTGCGGCTCCACGCCACCGACAGCACAGAAAACACCGATCGCGCCATCCAGAACCCGAAGAGACCGCTCAACTTCAATTGTAAAATCGACATGTCCCGGTGTATCAATGATATGGATTTCATGTTGACTCCACTGGCAGGTCGTCACCGCCGAGGTGATTGTAATCCCACGCTCCTGCTCATCCGGCATCCAGTCCATCACGGCTTCACCATCATGGACTTCACCAATTTTATAGGATTTCCCGGTATAATAGAGAATCCTTTCCGTGACAGTTGTTTTGCCCGCATCAATATGAGCTATGATACCAATATTTCGTATGTCGTTTATTTTTGTCTTTTTCATCGTACCAGAATCATATTTGCCTTGAATGGGGCCTTTGAATCAATATGCCCTGCTATGGTAATTGTCTCACGCCCTTCAATTAATATTTTTATGCTGTTGATCTGCGGAATATTCAAAACCAGCGAATTCACAATCGAATAAACCGTTAAAAGCTCAGTCTGGCTGCCTCCGGGATGGTTCTCTCTCAACGTATCTGAAAAATCGACAAACGCAGTGCCGTCATGGGATACATAAATGGCATTCAGAGAAGTCCCCTCAGGGATTGTACGTACAAGTTCCCCCCGGGGGCCCCTGATCAGATCCTCGACAATAGCCCTTCCCATCTCCGCAGGATCTTCATTTTGAAGCAGCATCCTTTTCTCTGCCACCAGAAAAGAACCTTTCTCATCCGCAAAATAGAGGTAAACAGCCGAACTCTTTGTCTGCCGCCCGTCTTTGACCGCCGGTGAAAAATCTCTTCTGATCGGGGTCTGCCGGATATCCGATGCTGACCATTTAGATAAGTGGATAAAAAGAAAATACCCGATTCCGCCGAAGACGATGACTGCGGAAACCGCTATCGCCACTTTTAATGAAATATGTTTCGCCATCATTGTTAACCTGATCCGGTTTTGCAGCAAATCAAGCTGAAAGATTTGAATTTTTATGCCAATACCGGGGTGATGTCAAGAAAAGATACAGCCGGAAACGGGTTTAACCTGTTTTAACACCTGCATTACTGCATGATACAGGGACGTTCCTGTACACCCGAAAGATTTACTTGGCATTCAAGCAAACTCATGTTACATAAATGACTGGTCAAGAAAGTGTATTCCTCACCGTTTTGATGGAAGGGTAGTACGGGATGATTGTTGACAAAACAGGCTATAAAATTGATATTCTTATTCAATTTCCTTCTACGAGTATGCGTATACATCAATCGCCGAAATTCAAACCAGCTGATATTCATAAAAATGCCAACCCGATATAAAATCACCCGAATGAAACAGGACTGCCAACCATTTTTTTCAGAGCCTCACTACCCTGGATCGAAGACACGATAGATGAAAAAGATTGATCTCCCCCAAAAAAGTTCAGAACTGATTGCCGATTGGCAGACGCTGCAAAGAATTTTTATAAGACCGGAGAATGACGCCGCCCATGCAACCCTTTTAAAATATATGGATCAGATTCTTTTCGGACTGCATGATTTTCTGAAAAAAAATGTCGGTATCACCGAAGAAATCAGCCTGAAAGAACTTTCCGACAATTTCAAAGATACGACGATCAGTAAAAATCCTGAAAAAAAATTGGCGGATGTGATTACAGATCTGGTGAAAAATATCGCCCCCCATGCTGTAAATGTAGCATCCCCGTACTTTATCGGGCACATGACCTCGGCAATACCTTTTTTTATGGTTCACCTGAAAACGATTGTAGCCGCTCTCAATCAAAACGTTGTAAAGCTTGAGACCTCCAAAGTGGTTTCCATTGTTGAAAAACAGGTTCTGGCAAAAATCCACAGGCTGATTTACAACAAAAGCGAACATTTTTACGGCATGCATGTCCAGAACACTAACACCACCCTTGGAACATTTGTCGAAGGAGGCACAACGGCCAATCTGACAGCGCTCTGGGTGGCCAGAAATTCAGCCCTGGGGCCCAAAAACGGTTTTTCCGGTGTTGAAAAGGAGGGGCTGCACGCCGCGTACAACGCTTACGGAATTGAAAGAGCGGTTATCCTGGTATCCCGGCGGGGACATTATTCGCTGAGAAAATCAGGAGGAGTGCTCGGTATCGGCAATCAGAACATTATCCCCATAAATGTAGATGAACAGCAGAGAATCGACATATCCAGACTCCAAAAAATGATTCGCGAGATCAAACAGAAAAACCGAATAAAAATTATTGCCCTGGTAGGAATTGCAGGAGCCACGGAAACAGGAACGATTGACCCGCTCAGAAAACTTGGTGAAATCTCCGCTGAAAACAATATTCACTTCCATGTTGATGCTGCCTGGGGAGGGCCGGTATTGATGTCCGATAAATACCGGGATCTTCTTGACGGGATCGAGCTCGCCGACTCCGTAACGATAGATGGACATAAACAGTTTTACATGACGATGGGTTGCGGGATGATATACTTTAAAGATCCGACCCGGATGGATGCCATCGCCTACCACGCAAATTATGTCAACCGGCCCGGATCAGTGGATCTGGGCATAAAATCCCTTGCAGGTTCAAGGGAGGCGACCTCCCTGATACTTGACAGTGCCCTTAAAATTATGGGAACAAACGGATACGCTCTCCTTCTTGAACACGGGATTGAAACGGCAAAACAGTTTGCGGAAGAAATCAAAAGAAGACCCTGTTTTGAACTGGTAACGCCACCGGTATTAAACATTCTGACATACAGAGTTTGCCCCTTGAAAATGCAGGAGGAGCTTGAAAAAGGTGATGAGAATACAAGAAAAATCCTTAATAAAAAACTGAATGCAATCAACAGAACGGTCCAGAGGGTTCAACGGGAAACAGGGAAAAGTTTTGTCTCAAGAACAACGTTGAACATCGGCAACTCACCGGAAGGAAATGTCGTCGTTCTCAGATGCGCGATCATGAACCCGATGACAGATATGAAAATTATCAATAAAATTCTCGATGAACAGGAAGAAATCTATCGAAGCAGATTTGCGGAGGATTTATAATTTTATCGCCTGATGAATGGTCGCAGCCGAATCTTTTTTTTTCGAAAAACCAACATGACCGACAGTTACGTTTTCAATCGATTTTTGCTTTGAAACCAGTTCTTAACTCCCTATGGAAAATTAATACAATAAACCAGGAGATGTAAAGAATGAAAAACAAAAATTTCAGCACGAAAACCATTCTGGGTGCTATTCTGTTCAGCCTTCTTTTATTCTGCGCGAATATTCCGGAATGTATCGCCCACAGTGAAAACGACTGCGGTAAGAAAATTGTAAGCGGTCTGGCAAAGGATGTCGGATCGAAAAAAAATGACAGCGTTGTCATCAAGATTGTACCGGATGGGAAAAAGTTTATTCTCACCGATATCGTCGCTGACAGGTCATACGGAACTTTCCGATTCAATATTTCAGAACAGATCAACCTCAGCATTCATATCAAGGAATTTGCGATCGATAAAAACCCGGCCTACCAGTCTGATCAAAGCGCTTCCTGGCACTTTTATTCCGGGATTCCTTTTAAAGCCGGATCGAAAATCGTAGTCAATAAGATCGAGGGGATCGGTGATGTTTTTATTTCAGGCTATATCGTTGATGACAAGTAAGTTTCCATATTCAATGCCGGCAGGCGGCCAAAGAAGTAATCTTCCGACTACCCTTTTGGATTCTCAATCCCCAGAAGCTCCACTTCAAATATAAGGGCGCTTTGGGGCCCGACAATCCCTCCTGTACCGGCGTATCGAGATCCATATCCGAGGTGAGGAGGCAGATAAATCTCGAATTTGCTTCCGGATTTTACTTTCTGCAGGGCCTCCGCCCAACCGGGCAGCACGTCTCTTACACGCACTTTTGTCGGTTCACCGCGCTTGTAAGAGTTGTCGAATTCCGTGCCATTGATCAACGTGCCCTTGTAATGGACACGGACAATATCTTCCGGCTTTGGATATGGGCCGCTTCCTTCTTTGATCATTTTATACTGGAGACCGCTTTCAGTGGATATGACATTTTCCTTCTTTTTGTTTTCAGCAAGAAACAAGTTGCTTTCTTCAAGATTTTTCTTTGCAATCGCATTTAATTTATCCTGCTGTTTTTGTTTCTCACTCTGAGAAACTTCTTTCTTTACCTCGACGATCTGATCGGGCGGCAGAAGTGAAGCTTTTCCGTTATATGCATCCTGTGCGCCATGGATAAAAGCATTGAGATCAATTTCAGTGTCGAGTTTCTTTAATGCATTAATGACATCCATTCCCATGATATAACTGAATTTCTCGGAAGCCGTTTCAAGTTTCGGCTTGGGTTTTTCCTTTTCATCAGCACCACATGAAAGAGAGATCATAAAAACAGGCAGAAAAAAAATCATTACCATTTTTCGATTCATTGGGTACTCCTTTTATGGACTGATGTACTGTTTTTAAATGCAGCCATCAACTGTTTCATGTCTTCCCAAACTTCCCGCTTCTTTTCGGGATGATCGATCAGAAATGCCGGATGATAGGTCGGCATAACCTGAATTCCCCCGTAATTGTGAAAACGCCCTCTTAAAAGATCAAGCGGCCGGGAAGTCTCCAAAAGTGCCGCAGCGGCCACGGAGCCAAACGTGCAGATGAAATCAGGTTTTACAGCCTGAATCTGACGTTTTAAAAAAACATGACACGCACGTATCTCTTCCGGCAGAAATTTTCTTTCTCCGGAAGGCATGCATTTAACAGCATTGCACAAATAGACGGTTTCACGAGTCAGGCCAATCGCTTGAATAATTTTGGTTAAAAGCTCTCCTGCCTCCCCTGTAAAGGGCCTTCCGGTTTCATTCCCTTTAGAACCCGGCCCTTCGCCGATAAACATCACCCGGGCATTCGGGTCACCCTCCCCAAATACGACCTGATTCCGTTTCTCTGAAAGCTTGCAGCGGCTGCAGCTTTTCAATTCATTGTATATGGCGTCCAGGGTTTCAGCATGCATCTCTTTTGGATTGCCCCAGCTCGAAAGTATTTCCAGGGTTCCGGCATTGCAGTCCATCCCCTGGCATCCCATATCGGACAAAAAATGGAAATAACGGCTTACTTCTTCAACAGCCTCCGCGAGAAGCTCTTGTCTTATAAAATTACATTTATTCATCTGCAGCAACTTTTTTAATAATGCGGTCAATCAGAATGTGCGCGACTTCATCTTTTTCCAGTACCGGAAGCGATTCCTTCTTTCCGTCCTTGAAATAAAAAGTCACTTTATTCGTATCCACCCCGAAACCCGACGAGGAGCCTCCCACAAGATTGCCGACAATCATGTCCAGATTTTTTTCTTCCATCTTTTTCCTGGCATTTGCATCCAGATCATGTGTTTCAGCAGCGAATCCTACCAGAAACTGATTTTTTTTACGCCTGCCGATCTCTTTCAAGATATCAATATTTTTATCAAGCGGCAGCAGGAACTTATCACTGGTTTTTTTTATCTTGTAATCCACCGGTTCGCTTGGCTTATAATCCGCAACGGCAGCGACCTTGATGATAATGTCCGCATTTTCCATATTTTCAAAGACCGCATTCGCCATCTCATCTGCCGTTTTTATGTTCACCATCCGGACACCCGCCGGCGCAGACAAAAAAGTGGGGCCTGAAACAAGAACGACGTCAGCGCCCCTGTATTCCGCAGCTCGCGCAATTGCATACCCCATTTTGCCGGAGGAGTGATTACTGATAAACCGGACAGGATCGATTGGTTCCAAGGTCGGACCAGCGGTTACGACAACCCGTTTCCGGTTTAAATCCTTGGGCTGCAGTTTCTTCACAAGCCTGTCGGCAATATATTCCGGGGCGGGCAGCCGACCGGCTCCTGTAACACCGCAGGCCAGTTCACCGGCATCCGGTTCAACCACCATGTATTCGTCACCTTCAAGAATATCCAGATTTCGCTGAACCGCTCGGTTTTCGTACATACCGGTATTCATGGAAGGACAGATAATTTTAGGGGATGTTACCGCAAGCATGAAAGTACTCAACGCGTCATCCGCAATGCCGTTTGCCAGTTTTCCGATCATATTGGCTGTAGCCGGAGCGATAATTACGGCGTGAGCCTCCCTGGCCCACTCAATATGCCTGATCGAACCATCGGCCCGGTCATCATAAAGGCTTGTGCAAACCGGCTGCCCGGAAAGCGCTTCAAAGGTTAGAGGGCCTATAAATGCTTTTGCATTTTCCGTCAAAATGACTTTTACAGATGCGCCCTGTTTTACCAGAATCCTCAACAGCGCTGCGCTTTTATATGCAGCGATTCCACCGCATACACCCAGCACAATTTTTTTATTTTTCAAAAAATCGGCCATCATGATCTTACCGTTTTATTTTAACTGGCCCGACTGCTCTTCACCAACAGTGGGAGCCACCCAGATTTCGACATTCATACTGAAAAGATCGCTTTTGGATATGGTAATGACACACCATCTGTTCTCTTTTTTAAACAGCATTAAGGTGCGCGCCGATCGTATTGAACTGATTTCCTGCCAGTCATCCTTGATCATATTGTTTGTAAAAAAGGAGATTAAGGAATTGATTTCCACATTGCCGCTGAAAATCATGACACCGGCCGAAAGACCGGCAGTTTGATATACAAATGATGCCTGGCGATCGATCTTCAATTCGCCCGGGACCAGCACGTCACTGAAATCATAATACAGCGGAACAAGCCCCTTGTTTAATGAAACCCCATTTTCCTCACTACCGTTTTTTTTCTGAAATCTTGATTCTGCGGCACAGCTCAAAAAAAACAGGCAAAAAAGGATCCACAGTCCGATCAAGCATGTCTTTTTTTTTCTTATCATTTTCATCCCCCAAATGCGCGGAACAGCAATCGTTACCATGTTTTTTTTGCCGACTGGCGTTACTTTTTCACATCGGAAAAAATCCGCCCGCAGTCCGCAGTCATACTTAAAATTAAAACCCTGCCCCGTCAATATCTTCCCGTTCAAGCGGTCGCGTCTTAAACCACGCAAAACAACGGGCTTTAAAGTAAAAACATTGAACTCGTTTGAGATGGGCACCTTGAAGGATATAATTATACCTTTCTGAAACGAAAGTCAAATATGCATATCCGGCAACATTTGGCCGGAATAATGAAAAGCGGCGCTGGATTTTCAACAAAACCTGTAAACTGTTTTGATGATTTTTTTCCGCATTCGTCTTGACCATTTTCCCTGTGCGGAGAGGAACCTACCCAAACCGCCCCTTTTCGCGCAGGAATTTTACCTGACCGGAATCGAAATCCTTTTTCTCGGCCTTTTACCGGGATGGATCGGTAGTTTTCAAAATTGTACTGGATCGGGTCGGAGCGTCAGTCAGATCGCCGTAACGGCATGTCCGGCTCTGACGGATGGTTTTATTGGGCAAGAATTTCGGAATTGTATCGGAACCGAACGATTGTCGAGGCTGCCGCTGCCGCGCAAGTATCGTAGAGGAAAGATCGAATTTGTATGAAATCTTCTTTAAAAAACAGTTTGTTGTCAAACCAAAAAAAGACCGCCGTACCTGCAAAAAAGACTCTTTCAATTCAAGCGAATGAATCCGGAAACATAGCAACCAGATCGGCCAAAAGGAGGTTTGCAAACCGGTTCTACGGGGAAGTTACCATGTCCATGAAAAAATTCAGGAAACGGCCTGTTTTGCCCCCGAGTCCCGGAATGCCCAAGCTTTTGTGGGTTATACTTCCATTGACAATTTTCCCCCCGGCAATTTTCCAGTTTCCGCCCTGAACAACGATATTCGCGTTGACCATGGTGATATTCTGAATCGATCCGGAACTCACAATATTGGGATTCTTTCCAAGCACAAGATTGACCTGATCAAACGAACTCTCCGAAATCAGATTTTCATCTCCGTAAAAGAGTTCGACTCCTCCCTTGCCGACAAATCTGGCCTGATCGGCAACCACACGCCCCTGATATCCTTCACCGCCTGTTTCCGGAGCATCACCTGCACGAATTTTAAACCCGTTCAATTTTACTTCAACACCCGGCTCAATCTTCAACTCCACTGCCCCGGGTTGATCAGGACTGTTTCCAATCCGGACATCACCTGTCAGCAGATAGGGCGAGTGGGTCTGACTCCAGACGGTGGATGTGGTGATTCTGCCTCCTACCTCAGTGGCTCCTGCGATAACAGGAAGAGAGGCGACCGTAAAAATGAAAGAAAGAAGTAAAAACCTGGAAAGACGGCGAAATCGTATGACGGGTATTCTGTTCATCGCAACATCCTTTCGGCATATTGGATTTGAATACGTAAAAAGCGTTGAAATCACTATATCCTTATGATTTTCCCCTGTCAAGCTCTCAGTCGGCCACTCATCTTCGGAAACCATTTGACACACTATAGTACACCCTGGAAAAGCAGTTGTCATAACGCTGATCGATAGCGGACCGGAATGCCGGCTGGAGAAGAGATACGATTTTACAAAAAAGGAGGAATTATGATCAAACTGCGGATCACGGCTTCGAATAAAAACGATATGGATGCCCGGATTCCATTTTCAATTTCATGCTTGCGATAACCGTAACGTTCATAAGGTTTCAGAACAGGGAAAAAAATGAAGCCTTGATTCCCATGTCTTTCAATTTGCGAAAAGAGAAGACGCGAATCCCCTACTTGTCTCTGACTGTCAATATCAGGTATCGCAGGTATCGTATGCTGGACAGAATCAATGCTGTTCCAATTCCCGCATACAAAACGGACAGATACAACTTTGGTATTGGAGAATACCGAAGCAAAATCCCCATCGCAATCATGATCATGATGAGAATATAGCTCTTCCAGGGCATAAATGAAAAAATGCACCTGTTGCCCTCCATTGGAAGAATTCTGTCCAGATTTTTATCGACGATGCGTAGAAAACCAAAATGGTGAATAACGAGACTGCAAACAAATCCAATGGTCAACACGAAAAGGACGTAGTCCCGCCTTTCGGTCCGTAACCATGAATAAGCAAGTCCATTCAGCGTAATTCCCGCCATTATCCACATTATCCCCGCAATGAGCAAAAGAGTACTTCTAGGGACACCCGGCTTCCATTTTTCTGTTTCTTTATTTCCGGAATTCATATCGATTCCAACTGATCTCAGGCTCGATGGTTCGAATCATCTGCCCGGCGATCGTCCGGGTCCGCCGGATTCGAGTGACATCCTGCCTTCCATCTCTTTTAGTTTACCGAATGGTAATACGCGGCCAGACATCTGAACGATATTTCCCTGACCGGTTATTTCGCGGCAAGTTCACTTTTCAGCCCCTCTTTTTGTCCCTTTTCCGTTGACCTTGTTCTTTGATTTACCTATGATGGTATCTCACATAACTCAGAGAAAATATGGACGTTATCAATCCCATACAGAAAGACAATGAACAGGCTTTTTGGATCGATGCGATCAGAGCGATCGCCATGTTTGTTCTTATCCTGCACAATTGGTGTTCTGTTTTTTTCCAAACAAACGATTCCGGTTTCGGTGGGAACGTGTTGAATATGTTTTTACCATTTTCAGGTTCCTTCATCCAGCTTTTTTTCATTATCAGTGGAAGCGGACTGGTGATCTGGTTCTACCGGAATCCAAAACCTTCCTGGAACCATTTTTTTAAAAGGCGATTGTTGAAAATAATCGTACCGTACTGGATAACCGCATCGTTATTCTTTGTTCTGATCAATTATTCAAATCGGGTTTTCCCTGATTTTTTTTTAAAAAATTTTGATTTAAACACATTACTGAAATACCTTCTGTTCATTCAAAATCAATACCCGGAAATATGGAATTTTAACCGTTCCTACTGGTTTCTGCCGGTCATTATTCAGTTATATTTTCTTTTTCCGTTCATCCTCTACCTCCAGCGAAAAACGTCTTTGCCTGTATTTGTTCTAGCCGCGTCCACAATAACTATCGCATCAATATTCCTGTGGGAAATGTGTGGATATCGCTTGTCCAATTTGTCAGCGATTTTTCCTTTTTTCATCGCACAGTTCGCACTGGGCATGGGTATTGGCAAACTTTATTTGTTTAATCGTCGCTGCTTTGACAAGACCTATACAGCCTCGGGTTTTATGGTCGGAATTCTGCTCTATTTTCTCGCATTTCTATTCACGAAGTATATCCCCTCCGGTCATTATGTGAGTGATATATTTTCCGCTCTGGGTTTATTTTTGACCGTAAATTATATCGTCCGGTTCGTGGCTGAAAAAGAAATCATTGTATCGGTGATCCGGAAGTATTCTGCGAAAACTTACTTATTATATCTTTTACACCTGTTTATTATTGTTTATTTTTTAAAACCCTTTCTCAGCGGGCACTGGAATATAAAGTTAGGCAACCATACGTTATTCATTATGGGGGCGGGATATAATGTGATCCTGTTTTTCATGATAGACTGGTTAACAAAATATCAAAAACGCCTTTCTTCCAGATTAAGAATCCATTAATGCGCATGGCTGCGGGTGGTGTCAAGGGGTTGGCCCGGAATGAATATGCCCCCTTGTGTAAGAAAAATAGATGCCGATCAGGCAGAGCGCGCAGCAGGTCACAAATCCCAACCGGGCAGCGAGCAGAAACCGGTCATAGTTCGGAGGGGCGATCTGCTCATTGCCGATAAGAATCGCCAGGAACATGGTGGCAATGGCCATGCTGAGCATCTGGCCGATGAGTCGCATGGTAGCGACGGTTCCCGAGGCAAGGCCATAATGCGCAGGCTTCACGCTGCTCATGATGGCATTCATGTTGGGTGAGGAAAAGAGCGCGAAACCCACGCCCAGCAACATAAGAGTGGCGATAATATATGCGATTGCGGTTGCGTGATCGATCCAGACAAGCATGAACAGACCGATGGAGCACAACGCCATTCCCATCGATGCTATGAGAGCCGGTTCAAAACGATCGGAGAGCCTTCCGGCCATTGGTGAAAAAAGGGCCATCATGATCGGCTGGGTGATCAGGACAAGGCCTGTGGTCTGGGGTGTCATGGCCTTTATATATTGCAGGTAGAGGCTCAAGTAAAAGGCAATGGCGAATGTGGCAGCATAATTAATCAGCGCGGCCAGGCTTGAGAAAGAAAACCCCCTGTTTTCCTGGAATAGTCTGATCTCTATCACCGGATATGGTGTTCTGACTTCCTGTCTTATGAAAGCGTAAAACCCGAGAAATCCGGCAGCCAG
>CAZOEW010000065.1:0-4513 GCA_964578935.1 uncultured Desulfobacterales bacterium
TTGCCTGGTTAACGTCTCCCTGACTGGCGTGTGTCGGCAAACCCGTGGAAGGGCCGCCGCGCTGGACATTTACGATAACGCAGGGTATCTCCGTCATAATCGCATAGCCCAGAGCCTCCTGCATCAGTGAGAATCCAGGACCGCTGGTGGCGGTCATAACTTTTTTGCCGGTAAGGGATGCGCCGATTATTGCACACAAAGAAGCGATTTCATCTTCCATCTGAAGAAATTTTCCACCGATCTGGGGTAGTCGCAGCGCCATTTGTTCTGCGATTTCGGTTGAAGGCGTGATGGGGTATCCTGCGAAAAAATCGATGCCCGCATACAGAGCGGCTTCCACACATGCTTCATTTCCCTGAATAAACTTGATGTTTTTTTCCATGGTCATTCCTCGGTTTCCAATACCACCTCGATTGCAAGATCCGGACATCTCATTTCACAAAGGAGACAGCGTGTACAGTCTTCAGGACGGGCTGCCAGTGCTTTGTCCTTTTCATTCAACTCCAGCACGTTGGTCGGACAGAAATGAACACATATCCCGCAACCCTTGCACCATTCTTGTCTGATAATCAGTTCTTTCAGTTCTGGCTTTCCCATGGAGGGTTCCTCTTCGATAAAACCGGCTTCAAATTAGATAAATCGTTTCATCAACTCATCAATCGTAGCATCAACATTTTCAGGTGTGATGCCAAGCTTTCTGCATGTCTCTTCAACTTTTGATGCTGCCTGGCTGTTTTCCAGATCCTTCAGCCTGGAAAAAAAACCCAACCGTCTTCCGACCTGATACAGCATCTGGCGCTGAGGAGGCAGGCGCAGAAATTCGCGAAGAACGGCAAGCATTTTTTCTTTTTCATCCGGGAGGCGGCCTTCAATCTCCTCAAAGAGATTCAGGATATGGTCGCTTTTAATGGTGCTGGTGATTCCATCCAGTGTCTCAAGAAACAGAAGAATCTCTTCAGCCATCATAAGATCCGTGCATTTCTCAAACCGCTTGCTTTCGTACTCCTTAAAAAGCGGAACGCTGTTCGGTATCGCAAGGGTTCTAAGCCTTATAAATTCCGGATTGATGATATTAAGCGCTTCCGCGGTTTCAATTGCATGAACGATCGAAAGCGCCTTTCCTCCCAGACCGGGCATGACATATTCGGAAAGTTCGATACCCGCTTTTTTCACTTTGAGACCAGCCTTGATATGCACTTCCTGGGTCGCGCCTTTTTCAACCATTTTCAAAACCGCATCGGCCCCGGATTCCAGTCCGATATGAATTCGGTTCAGTCCTGCATCTCCGATGGCTTTCATATCCTCATCCTTGATTCGGGCAATGGTATGTGATCGCGCATAGGAGGTGATTCGTTTTACCCAAGGAAACCTGTTTTTGAGATGATTCAGTATTTTCGTCAAATCCGAGGGCTTCATGATCAGGCTGTTGGCATCCTGAATAAATACAGATTCCATGCCGGCTGCCATCCAGTTGAAAGCGGCATGGTATGCCTGAAGTTCATTTGAACTCAGGTTTCGGGCCTGCCTGCTGATTTCCGCATGGTTGATCGTTCCGGTTTTTCCCCATTCCGCCTTCATCATCATGATAAGTTGATGCAGGAGATCGATATCTTGTATTACATGGTCGACCGGCCGCAGAGAGAAACGGCTTCCTTTGTAAACCGGACAAAAGGTGCATCGGTTCCAGGGGCAGTTTCTTGTCACGCGAATCAGAAGGCTGCTTGCTTCGCTTGGAGGCCTTATCGGTCCCTGTTCAAATCCCTGGTATTCATTTTCTATATTTTTTAAAACTTCCATTTCCTGTTGATCTCCGGAAACATTTTCAGAGGATTCCATGGATTGAAATTCTGAAAACTTGCAGCCCGCAGTGCGGGGGTTTTGCTGCGTTCCGCCTGCCGGTCGCGGCAGCATGGATAATCGTTCAATTCAGCTAAAAGATAACCATATAACAGCTTAAAGTCAAATTGTACTGTCTGCCGTAACGATGTTCCGATTGAAACCAAAGGCAATGAAAGCGAATTTAGAAACGATCAACGTCCATTAACCGGAAAAAGAGGTTCATCCTTTTTGGCGCATTGAAAAGGAACCTGTTTTTGAAAACAACGATAGAAGGTTTCGCCACGCAGAACTTTCCATCATTGAATTATTGAATCGTCCATTCCACTCGATAGGTATCTTTGACGATCGCTGCCACATGATTTTTGAAAAAGAGATGTTCGATGAGCCGGTCGTGATTTCTGAAGCTTACGATGAGATTGGTCTCATCAATTATTTTGATAATCTTGCAGGCGGAAAGCCCGGAGAGCCCCATTCCTTCCGCTTTTAAGACCGCTTCTTTGGCGGTCCAGTAACGGAAAAGAAGTTCGGATCGATCTCGTGTATCCAGTTTCCATTCTTTGATATCCGCCACTTTTTTCTCAAGGCCGTTTGAATAGGGGCGAATTTTTTCAATATCGATTCCGACTTTTTCCAGAGAAACAACACCGGTAACGTATTCCGGTTTGTGGCTGATCGACCAGTAAACGCCCCCTGAGGGAAGGGGGGCTCCTTTTTCATCCTTTTCCAAGGGGTCAAGATGAACACCGATTTTTTGGGATGATTGTTCCACGGCGTGTCTTGCAAACCGGCTAAGGAAAGCGACGCGTTCGCGGCCTCGGAGCTTCTGTTTGTTTTCAGGAACCGACAGTATGACCGGAAACAGGGTGTCCATGTTACATCTTGGAATCCGGTTTATTCAGGATAATCCTGACGTCCGCCACGGTGGTTCCTTTCCCTTCGGGATGGACCAGCAGCGGATTGATGTCCAGTTCTTTAATCTCCGGGTGATCGCTGACAAGATGCGACAGGCTGACGAGGCGTTTGTGGATTGCTTCAATATCGGTCTTTGGTTTGCCGCGAAATCCGTTCAACAGGGGAAAACTTTTGATGCTCCGCACCATCCTTCTGGCATTGTTTCGTCCGATCGGAGCGAGACGGAAGACAACATCTTTGAACAGCTCTACAAACACTCCCCCAAGCCCGAACATCACCAGAGGCCCATGATCCGGATAGCGGTTCATTCCCAGAATAACCTCTCGGCCGGATGCGGCCACTTCCTGAATCAGAACACCGTCAATTACCGCATCCGGGTCATATTTTTTAGCGTTTTCAATGATTTTTGGGAACGCGGCTCTGACTTCATCTTCATTTTGCAATCCAACCATTACACCGCCGGCGTCGGATTTATGAATGATCTGGGAGGATACAATTTTCATGACAACCGGATATCCCATCTCTTTCGCCATCGCTATCGCCTGGCTCTCATTTTCGGCAAGCAGGGTGGGCAGCGTATGAAAACCATAGCATTTCAGCAGATCAAGGCCTTCGAATTCCCCGAGATAGGTTTTTCCTTTTTCCAGGCAGCTTTTAATGATTCCGGCAGCAACTTCTTTGTCGTGTTTTAATTCAAACTGGGCCAGCCGCTGGCGGTTCAGCCATTTTGTCGCCATATAGAGTTTTCCCAGTGCCCTTGCCGCGCTTTCCGGGAATTTAAAAACCGGAATATTGTTTCCCTGCAGATATTTCACGCCGGCAGAGACATCCACAATCCCCATGAAGCAGCATATAATCGGTTTGGGTGTTTGTTTTGCTATTTTTACAATAACTTCCGCAGTCCCAATCGCATTGGTCATGGACTGGGGAGTCAGGATGACCAGGGCGCCGTGGACGTTTTCGTCTCGTATAACGGCATTCAGCGCGTTTTCATACCGATCCTGTGCCGCATCACCGATAACATCCACCGGGTTATGAATATTTGCAGTCGGCGGAAGATGGCTGGCAAGCACTTCAACGGTTTCTTCATCAAATGTCGCAAGTTCCAGACCGGACGTTACCGTTACATCCGTGGCCACGATACCGGGTCCGCCCGCATTGGTCACGATGGCGATTTTGTTTCCGGTGGGAAATTTTTTGGAGGCAAACGCATTGGCATAGTCAAACAGTTCAACAACGGAATCCACACGAATGATTCCGCCTTCTTCAAAAATAGCATCATAAAGGCCTTCTGTTCCGGCCAGAGATCCGGTATGGGATGCCGCAGCCTGAGCACCTGCTGCTGTTCGTCCGGATTTGATTACCAGTATCGGAGTGGGTCGTTCACCGGAAGTGATCTCTTTGGCCACCCGGATGAATTCCTTGCCGGATCTCTTGAGTTCCTCCATGTAGATCAAAATGACCTCCGTATGAAGATCCTGGTGGAGATAGTTCAACAGGTCCAGCTCGTCCACATCGGCCTTGTTGCCGATGGAGATGAACTTTGAAAAACCGAATCCCCGGTCTGCGGCAAAATCGAGGACAGAGGTGCAAAGGGCGCCGCTTTGAGAAATAAAGGAGATATTCCCTTCGTGGGGCATTCTCGCGGAAAAGCTTGCATTCAGGCGAATATCCTTATGGGGATTGATCACGCCAAGGCAATTGGGACCGACAACGCGGATGCCGGCTTTGTTGCAGATATCGACAATCCTGTTTTCGATCT
>CAZOEW010000065.1:4523-17553 GCA_964578935.1 uncultured Desulfobacterales bacterium
CTCAAGCCCTTCTCCGCCGACTTCTTTGAAACCGGCCGAGACAATGACAATTCCTTTAACGCCTTTTTCTACGCAATCCTTTACCGCTTCAAGGGCGCTATTGGGCGGCAGAATGATCATGGCGAGATCCACCGGATCGGGAACATCCAGAAGAGAAGGATAGGCTTTTATGCACTGGATTGATTTTGCCCTCGGGTTTACCGGATACAGTGTTCCCGTGTACCCGCCTTTCAGAATATTTTGGAAAATATCATGCCCAACCTTTCCGGGAGTAGCCGAGGCACCCAGCACTGCTACTGACTTCGGTGAAAAAATCGCATCCAGCCTTTCCATATCTTTCTCCAATTCCTTTCCGGTTCTGATTTACTGCAGCGTTATCGTTGAATCCATGAGGTTTTTTGGGTCATCCCCGGGAGGCAACCCATTGTTGATCCCGGATTTTAAACAGGATCGAATGTTCCATTACCATCATGACCGTTTTTTTGTTTCCGGCAGACACCGGTCTTTCATCTCTACTATTTCCTGGTATATGGTTTTTCGGGGGAGTCCGTATTTCTCGGCCATCTCACGGGCAAGGGCAGAGGGCTTTTTTCCGGTTTTCTTCAGTTCTTCGGCAAGAACCTTTCGAATATCCTGCAGGCAGACCGGGTCGGATCTCATACTCCCTGAAACAAGCAGGGTACACTCTCCCCTGACAACCTCTTTTTGTTCTATTTCTTTAATGATTTCAGTTATCCTGCCTCTATGAAACTCCTCAAATTGTTTTGTGATTTCCCTTGCAAAAACAGCGTCTCGATCACCAAGAACCTCCAGCATTTCATGCAAAAGACGGCTGATCCTTTTCGGAGATTCATAAAATATGATAGTTCCCGGCTCTGTTGCAAGTTTTTTCAATTGCTCCAGACGTTTTCCTTTTTTTTTGGAGAGAAAACCGACAAATTTGTATGTGTCGGTCGGTAATCCGGAAACGGAAAGGGCGGCGATCGCGGCAGATGGACCCGGTATCGGAACCGGTTGAATTCGGTTTTGAAGCGCGGTTTGCACGATCCGGTACCCGGGGTCGGAGACCGAGGGTGTACCTGCATCGGTTACAAGGGCGATGGATGCCCCTGTTTTCAGCCTTTCGATCAGGTCTTGCGCTTTTTCGGTTTCATTGTGCTCATGACAGGATATCAGCTTCCCTTTTATGTTATGATACGCGAGCAGTTTCCCGGTTTCACGGGTATCTTCAGCAGCGATGAAATCGACCTCTGACAAAACCTTGAGTGCTCTTATCGTGATGTCGTTCATGTTGCCGATCGGAGTTGCTACAACGTAAAGATGGCCGTTTTTATTCATATCCTGTTCAGGTGTAGGCGAGATCAAACGCATTTTTGATGATGCTCACCTTGTTGCTGCTTTCGAGGTTAATGGTTACCACATCGAACCGGGCTCTTTTACCGAACTGATTTTTTTCTTTTAAGTAGGAAAGGGCCACCATGGAAATTTTTTTCTGTTTTATCGGCGTGACAGCATGCTGAGGCGTTCCATAACTTTCTGATTTTCTTGATTTTACCTCAATAAAAGTAATCACCTCACCATCTTCGGCAATAATGTCAATTTCACCCAGCCTTGTGCGGTAGTTCCGTTCCAGTATCTTATACCCTTCTTTTTTCAGCTGTTTTACCGCAAGGGTTTCGCCTTTCTCTCCGAATTGTTGCTGCCTGTTTCGCATTGGTCCCTGTCCTGACCCGTATTTTCTATATGATTTCTTTTTATAAATATTCCCTGACACCCTTGAATGTTTTTCGATGGATCGGACAGCATCCGTGGAGCCGGATCGTTTCTTTATGTGTTTTTGTAGGATACCCCTTGTTTTTGTGAAAATCAAATAATGGATACTGCTGATGATATTTTTCCATCAGGCGGTCACGGGTAACTTTCGCGATAATGGATGCCGCCGAGATCGAAATGCTCAGGGAATCTCCTTTGATGATGGCTTCCTGGGGAAGATCCGATGAAATTTTAAATATTCCATCGATCAGAAGGCAGTCCGGCAGAGGGTTCAGATTGTCTACCGACATTTTCATGGAGAGAAGGGAAGCCTGAAGGATATTGATCCGATCAATTTCTTCGGGACTAACAATACCAATTCCAATGGCAAGAGCGTGCCGTGAAATATCATGGAACAGCGATTCCCTTTTTCGAGGAGTTAATTTCTTGGAATCCGCAATTCCTAAGGTCGGCAGGGAACTCGGCAGGATAACGGCCGCGGAAACAACCGGACCGGCAAGAGGCCCTCGTCCTGCCTCATCTACACCGGCAATGTTTGAAAAGCCTCTGTTCCGGGCTTTTTTTTCAAAAGCCCAGATGTCTGGTTCGGAAGAATTTTCCATTCAGTTAAGATGGTTTCAGAGCAGATGGCTTTAATTTACGGGCAAAGCCCTAAATGGAAGATTGCACAATGTGCTTCTGGTTTAAGTTTGTGAACCCCGCGCACAGCATTTGATTACAAACGGTCATTCAATTTTTCGGAATCAACCGGACTATCTGAATCGGCGTTCTTTGATTCTCGCGGCCTTTCCTCTTAGGTTTCTCAGATAGTATATCTTTGAACGGCGGACACGACCGCGTGTGTTGACCTCAA
This sequence comes from uncultured Desulfobacterales bacterium, assembly GCA_964578935.1. Lineage (GTDB taxonomy): Bacteria > Desulfobacterota > Desulfobacteria > Desulfobacterales > SURF-7 > JAQYVL01. The sequence goes on from CAZOEW010000065.1 coordinate 7,150, forward strand.
TTCTGTCGATGATCGGAGAGTTGAGCGGAAAAATTCTTTCCACACCGACGCCATAGGAAACTTTACGAACGGTGAAAGAGGCATTTGTGGTTCCTCTTTTTTTGCTGATGACAACGCCCTGAAAAGCCTGGATGCGCTCTTTTTCACCCTCTCTGATTTTAACATAGACCGTGACCGTATCACCCGGTAAGAATTCAGGATGATCCAGCCGAACCTGTTCTTTTTCGATTTTTTGAATAATCTGCATAATATCCCCCAAAATTTTTTTCATCCACAGACAGGACAATACTGTCTGCACAGCGGATGTTTTGTATCATAAAATATTAAACCTGCATTATCTATTCTGTTTTTTGGTAAATGTCCAGAAAAATCTATACTGCACGAACCGAATCCCATTTCAGACGATCCAGAATGATGGATACTGCCGATCGGACGGATAGGTGGTTGTAATCCGCATCCCCCATAATCGGATCAAGAATAAAATCCGCTTGTTCTAAAAAATCATCTGTGAGTCCCCAGGCGGTTCCAAAAAGCAGAATATGCGGGGTGCCATCCTCCAGCATCTTCCGCAGACTTTGAAAATCGATGTTCCGAAAGTTTTTTTTTGCGGTGGTGACCACCGTTTTTGCCTGGTTGCCGCTTTTTATCCGAATATCTTCCATAACCTCCTGCAGCGTATCTTTTATCCGGACAATCTCAAGCGCATCTCCCCGGATCCGGTTGTAAGATGCCCCGCTTCCTGAAATCCAGTGAGACAGAATTTTTTCCAGAAGTTTTTTTTGATCCTGAAGAGGAGTCACAACGTAAAACCTTTTGATTCCATATGTTTTTGAAGTCCTTGCAATATCGTGCAGGTCAAGATTGGTAACAGCCGAAGTGATGGTTTCGCCGTTCTTGTTGACCACCGGATAATGCAAAAGCGCCACATAAAGATCAGGTGCGTATGATTTCTTCAATGTTGCGGCCCCATTTTTTAAGTATTTCGATTTCACGGCTGCTCAGGGGCTTTTTCCTCAAAAGATCAGGCCGCTTCATCAATGTTCTCATCAATGATGACTCCAGCCGCCAGTTCTCAATTTCACTGTGGTTGCCGGATAAAAGAACTTCCGGAACTTCATCCCCTTCAAAAAATCTGGGCCTTGTGAAATGGGCATGTTCCAGCAGCCCGTTTTCAAAAGAATCCTTTTCAGCCGAGTCTTCTCCCCCGAGAATTCCGGGAATTAATCGGGTTACGGCGTCTATGATGATCATGGCAGCCAGTTCACCGCCGGTCATTACATAATCACCGATGGAGATCTCGTAATCGATCAGGCTGCCTGCAATTCGTTCGTCCACCCCTTCATAGCGTCCACAGATAAAAATCAGCCCCTCCGAAGCAGCGAGATTCCGGGCCAGTTGTTGATTAAACGGTTTTCCCTGGGGAGAAAGAAGAATCGTTTTCGATTTGGGCGACGCTTTTTTTGCCGATGCAATCGCACCTGCCAGGGGTTCCGGTTTCATGACCATCCCGCTACCCCCGCCATAGGGCTTGTCATCGGTAACTTTATGTCTTCCTTCGGCAAAATCTCTTATATCAACACTTGAAACCGAGATCTGCTCCCGCTCAACCGCCAGCCTGATAATCCCGTGTGCCAGAAAGGGATGTATCATTTCCGGGAAAATCGTTAATACCGTAAAATCCATTCATCAAAACCCATGCCGTGATAACAGGAGTCTGCCTTCACAGGCCATCCGGGAGAATGACTGTCATCCGTTTTCTTTCAAGATCGATTTCCGTTACCACGGATTGAATCGCGGGCACCAGTGTCTCTCTGCCGCTTTCGGAATTCTTGATGACGTAGACGTCATTGCTTTTGGTTTGAAAGATCGACTCAACACTTCCCAGACAGGTACCATCCTCGAGAAAAACATCCAGCCCGATTAGTTCAAACCAGTAATGCTCATTCTCTTCCAAATCCGGTAAGGCTGTTTTTTCAATAAAAACTTCGGTTCCTATCAGTTTTTCAGCGTCATTCCGGTTGTCTATGCCTTTCAGGGCCAAACGAACCGTCTTCTTGTAAAATTCTCCGCTTTGTATGACATGACTTTCCCTGTTGCCGTCGGGATTTCGCAGCAGAATTTTATGGCCGGATTTGAAGATCAGTAGGGATTCTACATAAGGGTACAGCTTGAGGTTGCCTTTTATTCCATGCACGCCAACAATTTTGCCGACAGACAAAAAATCGTCTTCTATCGAACGGTTATTCAATAATTTCAAGTACGGTACGTTTTTTAACCTTGGCGGATGCCGCGCTTAATATGGTTCGCATGGCACGTGCTGTCCTGCCCTGTTTCCCGATCACCTTCCCTAAGTCCTCTTTGGCCACTTTAAGCTCCAGTACTGACGTCTGATTACCTTCAACCTCCGTAACCCTTACTTCCTGCGGGTTATCAACAAGTGCCTGTGCAATGTATTCGATCAGATCTTTCATAGCTCATCTCCTTCGTTGGCGATTGAGAATTAGGAGTATCCACTTTCAGGCTGATTTTGCAAAAATACCTTGTTTTTTAAATAGGGTGCGAACGGTATCTGTAAGAATTGCACCTTGTTCCACCCAATATTCCACCCGATCGGCTTTCACTGTCACCCCTGCCGGATCCTGCAGCGGATTGTATGTGCCGACAATCTCCATAAACCGTCCATCCCTTGGAGAATCATTGTCTGCAACAACGATTCTGTAAAAAGGTTTTTTCTTCGCACCGTGTCTGGCCAATCTGATTTTTACTGCCATTTGATTTTTTCTCCTTTTAAAACGGGAGCATACCCCGGCCTAGAGACCGCATGCCTCCCTGATTTAATTTTTTTATCATTTTCAGCATTTGAGCATAGTTTTTCAACAGTTTGTTCACATCCTGAATCTGAGTTCCGCTTCCTTTTGCAATGCGTTTGCGTCTGCTGCCATTGATAATTGTATAACGAATCCGTTCTTTGGGTGTCATTGAGTTTATAATGGCTTCTATTCGAACAAATTCTTTTTCATCTACATCAAGCTTTTTAAAATGTTTATTATTCGAAACTCCGGGAATCATGTTCAGCAGATCCTTGATTGAGCCCATTTTCCGAATCTGAACCATCTGATCCCTGAAATCTTCAAGCGAGAACTGATTTTTCTTGAGCTTTTTTTCAAGCTCAATCGCCTTTTTTTCATCCACCATATCCTGGGCTTTTTCAATGAGGGTAAGAACATCTCCCATCCCGAGGATTCTTGAAGACATTCTGGCCGGATGAAATGGCTCAAGATCTTTCAGTTTTTCTCCAACGCCGATAAATTTGACCGGTTTGCCTGTAACCGCCTTGATGGACAGCGCAGCGCCACCCCTTGCATCACCATCCATTTTGGTCAGAATCACACCGCTTATGTTCAACCGGCTTTCAAATGATTGAGCTATATTTACGGCATCCTGCCCGGTCATCGCATCGGCAACAAAAAGGATGTCGGATGGTTTTGTCGCTTCTTTGATACGGCTGAGTTCATCCATCAGCGCTTCATCAATGTGAAGTCTCCCCGCGGTATCAAAAATCAGGGTATCACATCCTGCCAGGCGGGCTGCTTCCTTTGCATTCCGACAGATATCAACCGGGTTCATTTCGGTGTTTGACGCAAACACTGGAACCGATAACTGCCCACCCAGCTTGGTTAGCTGTTCAATTGCCGCCGGACGGTAAACATCCGCCGGAACAAGATAGGGTTTTCGATTATTTTTTTTTAAAAAAACCGCCAGCTTCCCGGCTGTTGTTGTTTTACCCGAACCCTGAAGACCGACAAGCATAATCGAGGCCGGCTTTGATCCTGAAAGAGAGAGCGCTTCATGCTCCGACCCCATGAGCGCCGTCAGCTCATCATTGACGATCTTGACAACCTGCTGACCCGGGGTTAGACTGGTGAGGACCTCTTCACCAAGTGCCCTTGTCTTGATTTGGGAGATAAGGGTTTTGACCACCTTATAATGGACATCCGCCTCAAGAAGAGCCATGCGGACCTCTTTCAGCCCTGACTCTATATTTTTTTCAGTTAACTTACCCTGTCCTTTCAGTTTTTTAAAAACAGAATTAAGTTTTTCATTTAAATTGTCAAACATAAAACCGATACCTTGCTGAATTAAAAACTAAACTCTTGAAAATAATATTTCATCAATGGTATGTCAAGAAAAATAATTTTTCTTGAAAGAGTGGTTTCAATTGAATCAAAAGAACGACATTAAAAATCTGACGAAAAAAGATCTCATTCAGTGGTTTCAGGATAAAGGAATCCGTTCCTATCGTGCAGGGCAGGTCTTTAAATGGATTTACATCCGCCAGGCAGACAGTTTTGAAGCCATGACTGATATCGGGAAAACAACACAAACGCTTCTATCCTCCCATTTTACCATTGATCGCCTCGAAACGGTTAAAACTGAAAGATCTGTTGATGGATCAGAGAAAAACCTTTTCCGGTTAATGGACGGCAATCATATTGAAACCGTTTTGATCCCTGAAAAAAACCACCACACGCTGTGTATCTCAACTCAGGTAGGCTGCGCCCAGTCTTGCAGATTCTGCCTGACCGCGAGGGATGGGTTTGTCCGCAACCTCACATCAGGTGAAATCATTGCCCAGATAAGGGATGTAAAAAACAGCATGGCACATCCCGAGCTTTTGAAAAATGTTGTACTTATGGGGATGGGGGAACCTCTTGCAAATTATGACAATGTTATCAAAGCCCTTGACACGATAACCGATGGTGATCATGGGTTGAAACTGTCTACAAGGAAGGTTACCGTCTCCACAGCAGGCCTGATTCCGAAATTTCCGGATTTGGGCCGTGATACACGTGTAAATCTTGCTATATCATTAAATGCGACAGATAACAAGACAAGAAGCATGCTGATGCCCATTAACCGGAAGTATCCGATCGAGGATCTGATCAAGGCATGCCGACAATATCCGCTTTCTCCGAGGCAAAAGCTGACATTCGAATATATCTTGATTAAGGGGATTAATGATTCATTGGATCAAGCCAGGTGTCTGGCAAAACTTTTACGGCCGGTCAGTGCAAAAATCAACCTTATCCCCTTTAACGAGAGCCCGGAAAGCGAATTCCAGCGGCCGGACGACAAAGTCGTGAATCAGTTTTTGAAAGAATTACATGACAGCGGGTATACGGCCATCATTCGTCACAGCAAAGGCCGGGATATCTCGGCCGCCTGCGGGCAGCTTCGGATTTTCAAGGAGCGTCCCGGCGGAAAGAAGCGTTTAAGCTGAAACAAGTTGTGTTTTTTTCGGTTCAGACCGCCCAAGGGGAAGGGCGGCTTTCCAGCATTTCCGTAAACGCTTCGATTCTTGTCCTGAGTTGACCTTCTGCAAAATTTCTGGAATCAACACAATCCACTTCAAGGTTTAATACCGGAACACCGATATCGCCAAGTCCTTTGCTGATTAGTCCTCTTGCTCCGGTTCCCTGCCTGCATCCCCAGTGGCAGGGGTTGATTGCGCCATCGATTCGATAGGCTTTTGCCATTTCCTGAAGGTGCTTGATTCTTCTGTTTCCCTTTCCGTTAAAGGGGATGGAGATGGCTCTTTTTGCCAGACCGGTGTACGGATCCTCCGGATCGATGGGATCCCAGGTGATATCGTTCAGTTCGTCTGAAATAATGGATGCGCCATATTCTTTTTCCAGAATTTCCACGATGGGATTTTTGAATTGGATTCGGTTTTGAATCCAGAGAAGCCGTATTTTTTCATCAGGAATGCCGGAGATGCCTGTTTCAAGCGCTTCCTTGAACCCTTTCCGGTAGGATTCTGCGATATCAACAGCAGCTTTCGTCCCCAAAAGAAGAGCGATCACAATTCCGAAATTGCTGAGAAGGCGCCCATTTGCAGGTGAAGGAACGTTCATGGCCATTTTGAATACATCCACCATGATTTCTCTTGCCTGATTGGTATTCAAAATGGCAGATCGGAGACGGTCTTCCGAAAGCTTTTCACCGGTATGGGCGGTTACGAACGCAACCATCTCTTTTATCTGATCCGCTAGATATTGGACACTCTGTCTGGTTTCCTCCTGGGGTATATTCAGGACAAAGAGGTCCTTTTTAAAATGATGGGCAAGGTTTTCCATAACGGCAAGACCGCCGGTGCAGGGACAGCTGGTTGCAATTAAAAAATTCGGAACCGGCATCATATCTTTCCTGGCCGCTCCGATAACGGATTTATGGTATGCGCATGTATCTCCCGCAAAACCGGCCTGTTCAGCCTCGACAAGAAAATCAGATACCATTCCGGTTGAAGCCAGCATAGCGCCAACAAATTCAACAAAGCAGGATGTGACGCCCATGGCCGCGAGAAGATCAAATGGAGCGGTAACGCCGCACCAGGCAATTTCCTCCTCCCCGCTGTAAAGGCGCTTTCCCAGCTTCGCAACTTCAAGCGCATATACTTTTCTTGGGCTCCGGCTGTTCGGGTCTGCTTCAATCTTGGCTTCTATCCCGTTAACAAGATCGTCAAAATATTGTTTCATCATGAATTCACCTCAACATTTCTACAAATGCTTCGATTCGTGTTCGCTGCTGACCGATAGAGCGAAGTGTGCAATCGCCTTCAAGGAGAAGCAGGGGGATATCCGTTCCCTGCAGTTTGTCCCTGACCATCGGGAGACGTGCCAGGTAGGGGTCACAGAATTTCAGGGAATGGCCGATGATTCCTCTGGCACCGCATGCAGTTGCTTTTTCATAGACACTTTCTGCAAGACTGCCCGGGTTTGCTGGATCGAAGCTTCTTGCACAGGGCGGCTTCTCAAGAATATGCCTGGAAAGCTGCATCAAGACCGATTGATTTTTTGCAACCCGCATGCTGGGAAACATCCTTGTGCCTGTGCAGAAATCATTCCCGGCAATATGAACTCCGCAGGACTCGAACAAGGAAAAAAATTCAGGATCAGGCATTACATTTCCAAAGAGGAAGACCGGGAGGCCATTTTTTAACGGTGAATTTGATTCCGCTTTTGTGATTTCTGTTTGGAAGAGGTCCAGTGCCTTTTCTACCGGCAGGGATGTTGCCAGATTAATGAGTTCCTGCATCCGGCCGCCCGAGCCCGCTAACTTTCCTTCATTCAGCAAATCGTTCATTTGATTCACCAGATCCGACAGCTCATTGTATTGATCCACGGACAAGGTGATTTGTTCTTCGGTAACCGGGTTTCCCGACCATTGGGCAAGTGTTTTAGACAATCGGGACAGCTCTCCGGAGAAAAAATTAACCGCTGTTTTTTCATGTGTGGTCGGGAGGTCAAGAAGAATCACCCTGTCTTTGGGTCTTACTTCCATCCAGGCATCCGCCAGCCGCCTCATGGCATCACAACTGTTCATAAAAACCATTCCGGCAAGATCTTCCGGAAGGTCGTTTTCAAGCGCACGATCCAGTACTCTTTTGACATGAGGACAAAGATTGTCATGAAGAAGGTGACCGGCCTGATCCGGTGAGTCGCTCATCGGAAGAACGCGAAATGGCAGAAAGCCTGCTGCATCCAGTATCGCCATGGGTGTATATGCACAGGTAAATCCAAGTTTATGTTTTTTTTCTGTTTTCATGAGTTGCCTGCCTCTTGTGCGTTTTCCAGTATCTGTTTTAACATATCCATCGTCCGGGAAAGTTCCTGCCTGGATATCCCTTTGAATGTTTTTGACAAAACATGGTCAACGCCTTCCATCGTTTGTTTTTCCACTGATCTTCCCTCTTTTGTGAGATATACACGCTGCACTCTGCGATCATTTGGATCGGCGCCGCGGTACACCAGTCCGCTTTTTTCCATTCGATCGATCAGACCTGTCATGGTGGACGGTTCCAGGCCGGCTTGCCGTCCAAGTGCAACAACTTTCAGCCCATCTTTCCGCCAGAGCGTAAACAGAACTCCCAGATAAGCCGGCTTTACATCCGTTATGCCGACAGCCGCGAACTCTTTTTTTAATGCTGCCGTCACCTGAAGGGTTATCCGGGAGATCAGATAATACGGGCAGTCCGTGGGATTGATCCGTTTCATTTTTTTTAACCAGGGAGAAGTTTGAAAAGAGATTGTATTACTGATCGGGATAGTACGTATACGAAATATACGTGTCAAGAATAAAATGAATAAAATGAACACGACAATGTTTATGCATGAGGCAGCGTTCTGTTTGAAAAGCGGGAAAAATCCGGATGGAAACAAAAGGAACATATCGGAATCATTTTGTTTCGTTCGGTTTTTTCATGACCGCAAGACGTCAGCCGCTCTTTTCATCGGCAAAAACATAATGAAAGGGAATCGCGATCAGGTCACCGATGATGTAACTGACCATGATGACGATCATCCCTCTGATCCAGCCCAAACGAATTTTCTTTTTTTGATTCATCTTTTTTCCCTCATTACCATAGGTCATTCGCTCCTGGGAAAAGGCCGCCCGGATACTATAACGAGCGAGCTTTTCCATTGCATGTTGATCATGCGGCCATATGGTGCTGTAGCATCTATATTGAAAACGATGTGATGCCAATGCAGCACCTGCTAACTGTACGGACTAAAATTCGACCAGAGACCGAATTCGTTTTTTTACCTGTTCGTCATAATGAGCATTCCGGATCGATATTGAAACAGCATTGGACGGGCAGAATCTCTCGCACCGGCCGCAGCCGCGGCACTGACTGTTGTGAACCGCCCGCCCGTCAATGATGGAAATGGCATTAAAGGCGCATGTCTCCAGGCATGTCCCGCATCCAGTACAGTTGTCGGAAATCTCTATGATCAATCCCTCAATCGGCTGAATAATACCGTCAAGATATTTTCCCGGCACATGTTTGTAGGACGTGAGAATGCAGCAGCAGTCGCAGCAGAAACATAGACTCAGCAGTTTGCTCCGGTCCGGGGTCATGTAAATGAAATTGTCGATACGGACTTTACCGGTCATCGGCAGAAGTCCAAGACCTATGGCGCGGTCTGCATGGGCATGCGCCTCTGTTTTTGTGACCGGGCGGCAGACACCGTGGGGAAGCCTCAATGCGGTTTCTCCCATGAAGAGGCAGCCCACATCCTGGGTATATCGAGAGCAGTTTCTGAGCATCCGACAGCCGCATTTATCCATAATGACATGCCCCGAAGCACTCTCAATCAGATCATGAACCACCTGCGCCGGAAGGACATTGTTTCGAGTTTCAATCCTTTCATTTACCGGAAGATAATTAATGCTGTTTTCCTCAGGATTCAGCCATGGAACCAGGCGTCGGACCCCGGGAACCTTTCCCAGATGGAAGGTCGCCAGAATCGGCAAAAAAGGTTTTAACCGTTTTCCGCTTTTGATAATCCATGATAATGCCGCCTGCAGAACGTTGTCCTTTGACCGGCGCCGGACCAGTTTGTCCGCATACATCATGAGTGCGGTTTTCGAAGAATATGCCGGACGCCACGAAACAGCCTTTTTGAGTTTTTCATTACCGGCGCGAAAGGATTGATTGAGCAGGCGGACCCGGTCGCCGTTGAGCGGATATATTCGCAGCATAAAACCGATATCGGCAATCCAGGCAGCCAGAAATTCCGGAAGAGGTATCACCCTCACTCCGGTTTTTTGAAAACACCATTTGAGGGGAACCGTGTCATCTGCTGCCGCATTCAATATCCCGGGAGTATTGTTTTTTATCAAAAGATGCAGAACGCTGCCGAAATCGGATTCATGGATAAACTGAATGCTGCCGATGTCTCCCGCAGGCAGGACAAACAGTTTCATAGACAGGCTTTTTTCCAGAAAATTTTCGATATTCGGCCCCATGAGCATGGCTGAACGGATCATGGTAACGATAATGTCCGGGTGGTGACGCACAAATTGATCTGCGATTTTTTCAAGTTTTATGGCTGTTGAGCGGGAGGCATCTTCCTGCTTTTCTGCGGAGACAGGATAATCTTCTGCGTACAGCGGTGCGGGAGGGTCTTGAAATGCATATACCGATGTACTGGTGAGACAGATAATTTTTTTGATGCGGCATTTCGCGCACGCGGAAAACAGATTGTCTGCGGCTTGGATATTGTTCTCATGGGCTGCCTGACGATCATGTGTCGGGTCGTTGTCAACCGCCAGATGACAGACAATGTCCGTGCCTGCGATTATTTCTGCTATCCGGCTGCTTTGGAGTTTTTCTCGGATGAACGATACTTTTTTGAATCCTCCTTTCCATGGGGTACTATCAATCCCGACAATCTTTTCAATGTCCGGATCGGATTCAAGCAACGGCAGAATGGTGGATGCCGCATATCCGTTCACACCCGTAATCGCAATGGTTGTTCCCATTTTCGTCCCCCTATATGCCTCCTGCCTGAGATCTTAATGGTATACGAGATATCCACGAATGAGGCAGGAGCAGGCCTT
>CAZOEW010000066.1:0-1862 GCA_964578935.1 uncultured Desulfobacterales bacterium
GTTGATCTCAATACCGTCAAGGCGCTTTACGGAGGGGTAGAAAAGAATTTCTCCGGCGGTTATCCCGCTTGCAAGTCCAAGCACCCGAACGTTCTCCGGTTTTTCATGGTACAGCATTGCAAAATGAGCGAGAAGGGTCTGGGTAAACATGTCCTTTCGGCTGCTGGACGCATCAGCCTTTCCGGAATTCAACAGGCTGTAAGTGACTTCTCCGATTGCATCGGGATTTGATTTCAGTACTGTCGTGAATCCCCCGATGCCATCGCCGAAATATACGAGTTCATAGGTTTCTGCCTGAGAAAAGATTTCCGTACCGTTCAAAAGGGCCTCCAGCCAGCCGGTTTTTCTTTTCTGGATTTCATCAAACCGGTGGTATTTTCCTTTGGAAAGCATTTTCCGGTCCCAGTGGGGATAGTCCTTGATCAGAATGAGCCCGGCAAGCACCCCGGCGATCAGGGGGGACCATTTTAGTACAGATGATTTTGTCTTCAATACAATATGCAGACAGATGAAAAGAGGTGTCAGAAGCTGAATGGCAACCACCAGGCCGATCGAATTCTCCTTGCCCAAGAAGGGGATCAGCAGAAATCCGGCACAAAAAGAACCGAGAACGGCGCCGACGGTATTGATCGCATAGGCAAAGCCGATTGAATGTCCTGTTTTCTCAAGCGACCTCGTGCAGATTTTCCCAACCAGCGGGAATGTCGCTCCCAGGCAGAATGTCGGAATGAACATAAAAACAAAAAGGCTGGAGGCTTTGAGAAATTGAAGAAGTGCAAAATTGTCTTTAAAGTGGAAAATCAGTTTTGCGAAGAAAATCTGACTGTTTCCCATAATCTGACTGAAGAACAGAGCGGAAAAGGCTGCGATGAGCTGGGTGGCGATCAGAAGAAACAGCGTGTTTCTGACCCTGTCCGCAAGCCATCCGAAGAAAATGCTTCCAACTGCCAGGCAGGCGATAAACGTTACCAGTACGATGGTAAACGAATAGGTTGTGGGGCCTACAAGCAGTCCCAGAAGCTTTACCCATATCACCTCATAGGCCATCGCGCAGAAGCCGGAAACCGCAAAAATGATCAGGGAGTATCGTTTCTGTTTTTCTATGGGAATCAAAGGTAGTTCAAAACTTCCGGTTACGGATTCCGGAGTCGAAACCGCTTCACTGTCTGTTGATTGAAACCGGCTTGTTGCGCCGCCCCTGCTTACCGCAATGCATATCAGCCCGATAATCGTGTTCAACGTGATGGCAAGACCAAGTGTTCCCAGGACGCCGAGGGAGCTCAGCATCCAGAACCCGCAAAGCAGGGAGCCTGCTGCTGCCCCGATTGTGTTCAGGCCGTAAAGACGTCCGACATGGGTTCCGACTTTTGAGATGCTGGTAACGAAAAACCGGCTCAGGACCGGAAGGGTCGCTCCCATGCATGTAACTGGAATTAAAAGAAGAATTGCGCATCCGAAGAATGTCAGGAGGCTGTAACCGAAAAAATAGGCAAAAAGATGGTTGTACAGATAGGCATATAAGGGTCTGAAGGCGATCAGCAGCAACGGAAGCACGAGGCCGTAAAGGGCGATGATGATTTCAAGAATGCCATATATCCTGACAAGGGTCAGCGGGTTTTTAACCCTGTCGATGGTTCTCCCGGCCAGATAACTTCCAAGCCCGAGACCTCCCATAAAAACGGTTAATACGATGCTTACCGCAAAAGGAGCGCTTCCGATAATTTTTACAATCATTCTTGTCCAGAGGATCTCATAGGTCAGGCCCGTAAGGCCGGAAACAAAGAAACAGGAAAGAATCAATAAAAAAAATAAGGAGGATGGACGATCATCGGCTGCTTTCAAATTGCTTTTTCTTCTTGCTG
>CAZOEW010000066.1:1962-17553 GCA_964578935.1 uncultured Desulfobacterales bacterium
CATGTTTTCCTTTCCAATTCGATTCAATGGTAAAACGGTCAATTTTAAGCCTTTATAAATAATTGAAAAATACTCGGATTGCAATGATCAACTCTTAAATTCCTCCTGGACGGCAGAATTTTATGTCCTGTTGAATCTTTCTCAGGGGTTAAAACCCCGTGCTGGTACCATCCTGTTTACGATCGAAAATGATCGTTCGATGCCCCGAGGCTCGCCGCATTGCGACCGCATGCGAGCCGCGAGCTTTACCATTGCCGGCTGCCTGTAAAAAAAGCTTTACCTGCTCTTTGTTTCAAGCTAATCTGGAAGGCAGCCAACAGGCTGATCAGAACTCAGGGCTGTCCGCTCTTTCATCCCGGCACAAGGAGGGAAACCATGCAAAAAAAACGTTTTTTATTTCCGGCGGCTGCGGCCATATCAGTGGCAGTTATCTGCTTCATGGCGATCGGGTGCACCATGGAGCATTCCAAGAAAAGCGATACTGATTTTGATGTCATTGTAATCGGTTCCGGAATGGGAGGGCTCTCTTCGGCGGCGCATCTTGGAACCAAAAAACTGCGGGTGCTTCTGCTTGAACAGCACGAAAAGGTCGGCGGCTGTACAACCAGTTTCGAAAGAGACGATTTCACCTTTGATGCCAGCCTTCATGAAATGGCCGGCGGCGGACCCGGGAAAAACAACAGGGGCTTGTTCAAGCTGCTTGAAATTACAGGCGTGGACAAAAAAGTGGAATTTATCGAGCTGCCTCATTTTTACCGTTCTGTTTTTCCGGGCATTGATATAACGCTTCCGAACAACTGGCCGGAATTCAAGAAAGTGTTAAAGCAAAAATGGCCCGAGGAGGCGGAAGGAGTGGACAAGTTTCATAGGCTCAGCTCCGATTTGATGGAAGAGCTTCTGTCCCTGAAGGACATGTTCCGCTACAGCGGCCTGAAACGGTTCATCGTCAAGGCAATGGTTCCGTTGAGGCAGCCGACACTGTTCAAATGGAAGGACAAAACGTTCCAGGATCTGATGGATGAATGCTTTAAAAATGATGATATCAAAGCGGTCGTATCCCAGCTCTGGGTGTACTACGGAGCACCGGTGCCTGAGCAGTCCGCTCTGATTTCCATGGCCGCAACAGAGGCCTATCTCGGTGACGGAATATGGCATATAAAAGGAACATCACAGGCCCTTTCCGATGCCTATGCGGAAAGAATACAGGAGCTTGGAGGCGTTATCCAAACAGATACCCGGGTGACGAAAATCATTGTCGAGGATGGGGTCGCAACCGGTATTGTGACCGAACAGGGCGAAGCCTTTTCAGCCCGCTATATTGTCGCGAACATGGATCCGTACCAGTTGACTTATCGACTGATCGGCGAGGAACATTTTCCTGCGGATTATCTGGAAAGGCTGGAAAATCTCAAACCGGCGAACAGCCTGTTTGGCGTCTACCTGGGCCTGAACATCGATCTGAAAGAACTCGGGTATCAGGATACGGAAATATTTTTTAATACTTCCAAAGACAGCACGGTCCTTTATAACAACATGATGAAGGGTGATATGGCAAATGGTGCCGTCGCCATAACCATCTATTCCAACTATAATGATCCCATATACGCACCTCCGGGAAAGTCGGTTGTCGTACTCAATGCCTATTCCAGTATCGATGCGTGGCCTGAATATCAGAGCGAGGCCTATTATGAAATGAAGGAGCAGAAGGAAAATGAACTGATTGCCCTTGCTTCAAAAGTGATACCCGAGCTCGGTAATTCAGATGTGATAGAAGTCAGAGAAGGGTTTACACCCCATACGATCAAAAGATACACCCTGAACAAGGGAGGCATTGTTTACGGTTTCTACCTGTCGCCTGATCAGTGGGAAAAAATACCGAACCATACACCAATCCGCAATGTTTTCATTGCCGGCAACTGGACCCAGGCATGGCATGGCGTGGGGTCAGCGCAGATTAACGGCTGGCGTGCCGCGCGGCTGATTATGGACAGGGAGGGCATCGAGTAGAAACTGTCTTAAGTATTTCCCTGTTTTTGTGAGCGCTTTTATGTATGTTGAGCTTTACGGAGAAGCTGATTTTTCAATCTGCAGGTTTGCCTCCTTCCAGGAGGACATGTGCCCTTCCAGATAAAGGATTTCCTGAAAGCCGACAATCCTGAGTTCAAGCTTCGCCAGTGTTGCCCGGGGGCCATGCTCACAGTAAATGACAAGAGGTTCCTCGTGAGCGGAAGGTATTCTGGAGTGCCGGGTAAAGATAGCCCAGTAAGGAATGTGAATCGCACCCGGTAGATGCCCGGTTTCATAATCATCGGAGGATCTAACATCCACAATCGTCGGCGGATTCCCCGACTTGATTTGGTCGGCAAGCTCATTTTGTGAGATGATGGATTTCTTGCCGGCTGCGCAGCTGATTACGAAAAGAAAAGCGACTGGTATGATAATCGGCGCAATCCAAAAAGAGCGAATGGAGACGCGTTTAAAAAAAGATCTCATTTATCATTCCTTCTGAGGATTCAAAAAGTTAACATCACGAGAGTATTATTCTACCGCAGCCTGGTTTGAATGGAAAGCTAAAAATGATAGCGATCTTTTAAAAACGAGCTTTTGATATTTTTTTAAGAAACGAAAGAATCACGGTATCGTGTTTGTTATGAAATCGGTTTGACACCATAAACCAACTCGGTTATAGGTATACCGTGTTTTACCATGAAAAGATAAATAACAGACCCTATTATACGATGGAGGAGGTTTTATGTACCAGGATCGGGAACGTATTATCATTCGGAGCGGTGACAGCGAAGATATTTTTTTCAAACAGAAGGAACAGGAGCAGATCAGGGCGCTGAGGGAGAAGGCTAAAAAGGAATGTACGGAAAAATACTGTAAAGAACATGCATATCATTGCTTCCGATGCGGCACACAGAGTCTGGTGGAAATTCAGAAAGGAAAATGTATTGTTGATATCTGTATCAATGAAAATTGCGGAGCAGTTCATCTGGATGCCGGAGAGCTGGAAGCCATGCTCGCGGATAAAACGCTGATCAAAGATATTCGAAAATCCATTTTTGACATCTTTAAGAAATAATCTGTTTTTACGATTCAATTTTAAAAGGCAGCTCCGGGTATCGGGGCTGCCTTTATTTTAAAAATACTCCTGACCCTGTTTCCTGAAAAGAACCGTTCGGCGGAGGAGAGAGATGATGGGCCTGACTTTTAGCCTCGCACTGATTGTAAAGATATCGATCTGTGTCGGGATTCTCTCACTGCTTGCCCGTATTTTCCGCCCACGAGACAGGGGGGAGCCTTATGATGATTACTTTTCCGCGCTGAATGAAGAACTGAAGCGACATGGCCCGGGTTATCCGGCACTGGTGCTGGACCTTGACCGGTTGGATCAGAACATTCAGACGATGAAAGAGCATATCGGTGATGTCCGCCGCTATCGGGTTGTGGCGAAATCGTTGCCGTCCGTTAAGCTGATCCGCCGTGTTTTTGAAAAAACCGGGACCAGCAGGCTCATGGTCTTTCACCTGCCGTTTATCAATCTTCTGGCTGAAGAATTTCCCGGGGCGCAGATGCTGCTGGGCAAGCCGATGCCGATCAATGCCGTACGTGTTTTTTATCAGAACCTGAAACCCAATAATGATTTTCATCCCCAAAAGCAGCTGCAATGGCTGATCGACAGCCGGGACAGGTTGGAACAGTATCTGGAATTTGCCGTGCAAAACCGCATGCGACTGCTGGTCAACATTGAAATCGATGTGGGCCTGCATCGCGGCGGAATAAAAAATACTCATGAGTTGAATGAGTTACTTTTGATCATTCAAGAAAAACCTCAACATCTCACGTTTACGGGCTTTATGGGCTACGATCCCCATATTGCAAAAGCCCCGTCATTATTATCATCACGACAATCAGCTTTCAAAAAGGTTCTGGATATCTACAGGAACTTTATCCATTACGGGCGGAAACACTATCCGGAGATGTTCAGCCGGGAGTTGACATTTAACGGCGCAGGAAGCCTGACCTACCCGTTGTACCGAGGCATAACGGATATCAACGATATTTCAGTGGGTTCCGGATTGGTCAAGCCCGAGGATTTTGATCGTGACACGTTGAAAGACCATGTGCCCGCATTGTTCATCGCGACGCCGGTCTTAAAGCAAAGCAAGGGGCTTCGGATTCCATATATTGAATTTCTTTCCCCGGTATTGGGGTGGCTGAATCCCAACTGGAAGAATACCTTTTTTATCTATGGCGGATATTGGAAGGCCAACTATCATCAGCCCAAAGGCCTGTATAAAAATCGCATATACGGGTACAGTTCCAATCAGGAGATCGCAACGGCCTCGGACCGGACCGGACTTACGGTGGATGATCATCTGTTTTTGCGTCCGACTCAAAGCGAAGCCGTTATGCTGCAATTCGGAGAGTTGATCATAATACAGGACGGCAAGATAATCGATCGCTGGCCTGTTTTCAATCCGCAGCAGGCAGCATCACACGAAAAAAGCGTATCCTCAAACCTTCCGCGCTAGAGGCTCTCCAGATATTCGATTGTAAATTCGTAATCCGATTCCTGATTTTTGCGCGTGTCCGCTTCGACAAGTTTCGCTATTTTCCCTCCGATCAGCGGGATTCCTACTTTCACATTAAAATTGATTATATAATCACTGCCATTTTTGGTGGGCTTTAAAGTGAGATCGCCGTTTAGCTTGATCGGGGCGCCTTTGACGTCCAGTTCAAAGGTCCCTTTTTTGGTTTTCTTTCCGGAGAGGTCCCAGACATCTTTCCCCACGACCTTATTTCTGGCTTTAATAAACTTTTTGGCAAAGCCTGGGGGATTGGCGGGGATTTCTCTTTTATTCTCAATCACGAACACATCCCCTTCTTTTTTACATTTCATGATTTCGATATTTGTTGCGCCGGTTGCTTCGAATTTTTCCTGAAGATAGTCTTCGTCCGTCAGCATTTTAAACGCAGTTTCTACAGATACCGGGTATGAATGCGTGATGGTAAATTCCATAGTGTCCTCCTGGGCCTGTTATTGGTGGCGGAAAACCAGTTATCGTATTTCTACAACTACCTTTTTATATTCAAGAAAAAATTATATGTCAACATGGATCATATTTTCGGGTATCATTATTTATTTTCTTGACAGAGTGATCGAAATCATTATTCAAGATAGCTCATACAATAACCTATAGGGGAGAGGACATTATGGAAGAGATTATCGCCGTCAACAACCGCGTCCTAGACATTAACCTGAGTACGGGTCAAATCGGAACAATCCAAATTTCAGACAAAGATCGGCGTGAATACCTCGGCGGAAAGGGGCTGGCAACCCGGCTTCTTTTTGAAAACATCAAAACCGGAATCGATCCGCTTTCGCCGGAAAACATCATTGTGATGATGACAGGGCCCACGGCAGGAACACCTTCTCCGGCAGGGGGCAGGTTCACCGTGATGTGCAAGTCGCCGCTGACCGGAATTTTTGCGTCATCCTATGTGGGAGGAAAGTTTGGTATCAGCCTGAAAAAAGCGGGCTATGACGGCCTGATGATCAGAGGGCGGTCTGACAGACCGGTAACGATCGGGATAGACAATGGGGGTGTCGTCATCCAGGATGCTTCGAAATCCTGGGGAATGGATACCTATGACTTTCAGGAAGCCCGCAAGGAAGAGGGCGACTGGGTCGTCATTGGACCAGCAGGGGAGAATCTGGTTAAGTTTGCCGTTATTGCCTCGGATAAACGTATTGCGGGCCGATGCGGACTGGGTGCGGTAATGGGCTCCAAGAAGCTGAAAGGAATTGTGGCAAACGGAAACCGGAAAATTCGGGTTGCCGATCCGGACAGGTTCGACAAGGCCATGAAGATTGCCCGGAAAAAAGTGCTCGCACATGACAATACAGGCCGCAGGCTTCGTGAACTGGGAACGCCTCAGAATGTGCGCGCCTATGGATCCGCTTCCATCATGCCGGTTCGAAATTTCAGCAGGTCAACATTTGATCAAATGGAAGATATCAGCGGTGAGACGATTCGTGACAGGCATAAAGTTAAGAATGTCGGGTGCCCGGGCTGTCCCATCCAGTGCGGTCGAACCGGGAAATTCAATGGCCGGGAGATGGTCTCTCCGGAATACGAGACCATCGTGTTTATGGGTTCGAATCTTATGGTGGGCGATATCAATAAAATCGCATTGTGGAATGACAAACTCAACCGCCTGGGTCTGGATTCCATCAGCACGGGCAATACAATCGGATTTGCCATGGAACTCACGGAAAAAGGGCTGCTTGAAAGTGACTTGAAATTCGGTGATTCCAGTAATATCGACAGGATCATCGAGGATATCGCTTACCGCCGCGGACTGGGCGATGATCTGGCGGAAGGTGTCAGACGCCTTTCCCAAAAATATGGTGGGGAAGCGTTTGCCAATCATGTAAAGGGGCTGGAAATGGCCGGTTATGATCCCCGCGGGTGTTCCGGGCAGGGACTGGGGTATGCCACCGCCAACAGCGGGGCAACCCATCTATCCGGTGCGACCCACGCGGTTGAATCAGATCCGCTGGGAGGGGGCGCGGAATCCTATCTGAGTCCGCACGGAACCAGGGGCAAGGCGCATTTTGTCATACTGCTGCAGAATCTGGTGGAAATGACCAACAGCGCCATTTTTTGCATTCAGACCCAGTTTCCCTTCCTTGAGGAAAATGTCGCTTATAAATACACCCCCAAACCGATTCTGCGATTTCTCATGCGGAGTCTTCCTGCTGTCGCCGTTGCCACAACCGACATTTCAGATTACTGCGCGCTGCTCTCCGGCGTCATGGGGTATAAAATCGGTAAAAAGGAGCTGCGCATGGCGGGCGAACGGATTTTCAACCTGGAGCGTTTGATGAACTGCCGGGAAGGAATCAGCCGAAAAGACGACACGCTGCCGCGCCGGATACTGGAAGAGTCCGGCGAAGAAGGATGGGCGCCCATTGAACTCGATAAGATGCTGAAACAATATTACAGGATCAGGGGCTGGGATGAAAATGGGCAGCCTGGAGAAGCGCGGTTGAAAAAACTGGGTATTTTCCCCGAAGTTTAAACCTATAGCGGAAGAGAGCAGGGGACAGGATGTTCATTCCCACGTCAAAAGAGGAGCTGAAAGCCCTGCGCTGGAAAGCGCTGGATGTGATCCTGGTGACCGGGGATACCTATGTGGATTCGCCCTTTGTCGGCGTTGCGGTCATCGGCAAGGTGCTGCTGGACGCCGGATACAGGGTGGGCATTATCGCGCAGCCGGATATCACAAGCGACAGGGACATCCGTCGTCTGGGTGAACCGGAGCTCTTCTGGGGCATTACTTCCGGCTGTATGGACTCGATGATATCCAACTATACCGCAACCCATAAAAAGCGCCGGCAAGACGATCTCACCGGCGGCGGGGTCAACAACCGGCGTCCGGATCTGGCGGTGATCGCCTACAGCAACCTGGTGCGCCGCTATTTCAAGAAAACCCGGCCGATCGTACTCGGCGGCATGGAAGCCAGTTTAAGGCGACTCTCTCATTATCATTACGCGTCCGACAGCATCCGGCGCTCCATTCTTTTTGACGCCAGGGCTGATATTCTGGTCTATGGAATGGGTGAACGCACCATTCTGGAGCTGGCGGAGAGAACCCGGGCCAACCGTCCGATCACGGATGTGCGCGGAATCTGCTATATCGCGGCTGAAAAAACGGAAGGATATATCGAACTCCCGTCCCATGCGGACACTTTGGCGGACCCGGCAGCTTTCAGCCGGATGTTCAAGGTCTTCTACGGGAACAATGACCCGATCACAGCAAAAGGGCTTTGCCAGAAGCAGGACAGTCGATACCTGATCCATAATCCGCCTCAGTTTTTCCTGACGCCGGCGGAACTCGACCATGTCCATGAACTCGACTATGAGCGGAACGTTCATCCGTATTACGCGTCCTGGGGGCTGGTGCGTGCCCTTGAAACCATCCGCTTCAGCCTGACCACTCATCGGGGGTGTTACGGTGAATGCCATTTCTGCGCCATATCGGCACATCAGGGGCGAACCGTCATTGACCGCACGGAGGCGTCTCTCCTGAGGGAGGCGACAACCTTCACCGCCCATCCGGAATTTAAGGGGATCATTCAGGATGTCGGTGGACCGACAGCCAATATGTACGGGATCGAGTGCGCACGTAAAACCAGGAAAGGGGCCTGCCATCGAAAACGCTGCCTGACCCCGGTTGTCTGCGAGAAGCTGACGGTCAGCCACAGCCCCCAGATCGCGCTTTTAAAAAAGTTGCGGCATCTGCCCGGGGTTAAAAAGGTTTTTATCAGCTCCGGCCTTCGCCATGATCTGGTGTTGCAGGATTCCGCTCACGGGTTTGAATATCTCGAAGAGATCATCCGGCATCACGTTTCCGGCCAGTTGAAACTGGCGCCCGAGCATTCCGAGAATGAGATTCTGAATCTGATGGGAAAACCCGCGATAGAAGGATTTCTGGAGTTCAGAGATCGTT
Source organism: uncultured Desulfobacterales bacterium (assembly GCA_964578935.1). Lineage (GTDB taxonomy): Bacteria > Desulfobacterota > Desulfobacteria > Desulfobacterales > SURF-7 > JAQYVL01. Next base: position 10,486 of record CAZOEW010000066.1, read on the forward strand.
TTGAAACGATCAACCGGCGTTTAAAGAAAAAACAGTTTCTGACCTGCTATTTTATCGCGGCCTATCCGGGATGCACCCCGCAGCATATGGTCCGGTTAAAGAGGTTTGCCCGGGAGGTCCTCAAGTTCAGGCCGCGCCAGGTGCAGATTTTTACACCGTCACCGTCGACACCGTCCACCCTGATGTATTACACCGGAAAATCGTACGATACCGGAAAACCGCTTTTTGTCGAAAAGAACAGCCGCAGGAAAGAGCAGCAGAAAAACATTCTCCTGAAAGGGCTTTCCAAATAGGATCCTGGCTTTTTACCGCTCATGGAATGGTTGATCAGAAGGATAAAAGCCGCTTTTGATACCCTTTCAATTGATCCATATTGACCATAAGGGGTATGGAAACGGAATCATTCGATCAAGTCCATTCCTTTTCTTTTGATAATCTCCTTACCTTCTTCCGCAAAGGTGAAATCGATAAATTTTTTCACGGCACCTGTGGGCTTTCCCCTCGTAATATATGAAAAAACCTGTCCGTATGGATACGCTTTTTCGCCTGGCTTCAGGCCGTCAATCGAGAGAATTTTGATTCCTTTTTGATTCAGCGCGGCACCGTAACTGATGAAGGAAATCGCATCTGGCAAATACCGTGCCGCATCGATGACGGTAGTCGACTGGTGTGCCAGAAAATCATATCGGAGTTCAACATGCGACATGACCAGTGAATCGAAATTTTTAAATGCGCCTGTATCTGGTGACGGAATCACAACAAAAATTTCCTGATCCATTCCGCCCAGTTCCTTCCAGTTTGTGATCTTCCTGCTGAAAATTTTTTTGAGATTTTTACTGCTGATATCATTTACCGGGCAGGCCGCGTTCACGATGACAGCCAGATAATCTTTGCAAAAAGGCGTCTGCACATATCCATAGTCGATGCGCTTGTAGGAGAGAGGCCGCGTAGCGCCGGCTATATCACTGAAGTCCATCATTAAACGGCTGACAGCGACTTTCGAAGAGGTGACATGGGTATCCACGAGGATTCCGGTTTTCCGTTCAAAGGCTTTAACGGCTTCTTTGCCGAACGCTTCATACACCTGCGCGGAGCAGCTGTACCGAAGTTCTTCAACCGCATCAGCGCTCAGCACCGGCATGATACCGGCTAATAGAAAGACAGACAGAACCGCAAGGGTTTTGGTAAGCAATGGTATTCGGTTCATCGGAGTTCTCCTTTGATAGAATTTTCTTCATAACACTGACCATTGGCAACGAACATGCCAAGTTGACCGCTCTTTCCCATTACATGCCAACTAAATGAATTTTAATGATTTTGGTCAACAACTACGATTTTTTTTTCGTGGAAGCGTGATGAGCTGGTGTCGATTTTTTTTACAGTGTGTAAATGAAAATGCAGGGCGGATAAAAAGAAAATCCCGGTTCCGGGTCGGAAGAAAGGGGTATGAACAGCTGTAAAATATTATTTTTCAAATTGTTATATATAATAAGATTAAGCAGAAGGTGGTTTAATTTTCATAATATACATATATTAAACATAATATTGCATTGAAGCTCTTAAGCTTTCCTCTGCTTTGCCGTTTTCCAGCCCTTGGAATACACGGAGTGTTCATTTTCGTGGCACAATAATTGTATCTCACCTGTAAAAAGACACATGAAAATATGAGATCCGGTTATTTCATTCTGTTAGAATATCACTTGATACTTCCTGCATCATCAAGTAGTTGTTTTTTAGCAGGCAAAGATTGACGGTTTGAAATCAAACCCCGCGCGATGTGTTTGGTGGTTTGCTCAGGCGAACCGTTACGGGTTCAATTCCTTGTTTTGTCTAATTTCGAGGCAACCCATGCGTTTCAAAGTGCTGGCCCTTGATTACGACGGTACGATCGCTCAAAAGGATGCGCTTCACCCTGAGATACGGTTAGCGATTAACGAGGCGCGGCGTGAAGGAATCGTCGTGATTTTTGTAACCGGGCAGAACCTGAAAGACCTTCGGCGCAAGGCGGGTGATTTGAAGTTCATCGATGCCGTGGTGGCAGAGAATGGCGCTGTCCTCTTTTTTCCGGATAAAGATCGTTTGATACCGCTGGGTCAACCTCCTCCCTCCGTCCTGATCGAAGAACTTCGGCGTCGAGGTATTCATCATGTGACAGGCGAATGCGTGGTTGAGGCCGATGCAAGGCATGCCCACAGCGTTCTTGACATTATCCGCGGATTGGAACTCCCGCTTGTCATTATGTTTAACCGAAGCCGCCTCATGATCCTTCCACAATCCATCAGCAAGGCGACCGGTCTGCATGAAGTGTTGTCAACCCTTCGGCTGTCACCGCACAATACGATCGCAATCGGGGATGCTGAAAATGATCACGCATTGCTCGAGATGTGCGAGGTGGGTGTTGCGGTTCCCTGGGGAAGCCCGGCTCTTAAAAAATCAGCCGACGTGGTTCTCGATGGAAAATATCCGGAAACCGTAGCGGATTATATCAAGGAGGCGGCTGCCGGCCTCAGACTCCCGAAGCAACGCAAAAAACGTCGGCTTCTTTTAGGCAGTACGGTGGATGGCATGCCCCTCGCCATTGCAGTCCTTGGGCGAAACCTGCTCATTTCGGGTGACTCCGGGTCCGGAAAATCCTGGATCACCGGATTGTTGTGCGAGCAGCTGATACTCCAGCGATACAGCGTTTGTGTGATCGATATAGAAGGAGAGTATTCATCTCTGGAATCCCTTCCCGGCGTCATTGTTCTCGGCCGGGAGGGCCCCCCGCGCTTCCGCGATATCGAGAGGGCATTTCGCTACCCGGAAGTGAGCATCGTCATTGATCTGTCAACGGGATCGCAGGAGGAGCGATTCGATTATGTTCTGTCCCTGCTGGAGATGCTCGGGAAACTCCGACGGAAAACAGGGCTGCCGCACCGCATATTTCTGGATGAGGCACAATACTTTTTTTATGGACCGGATGGACTGAAGATGCTGGATTTTGACCTTGCCGGCTATACGTTTGTGACGTACCAATTGTCCCGGTTGGATCCTTCGATTCTTCATGCCTCCGAGGCAATTCTGATGACCCGGAAAAACGACCCTTCTGAGATACGCCAGCTGCACTCGATTTTCGGAGACAAGGAAACCTATACCCAATGGCAGGCGATTATCGGGAATCTGTCAACCAATGAAGCGGTTATATTGCCGGGGACAGAGGAATCCGGCGGCAGGATAAGACTCTTCAGGATGGCTCAACGACTGACGTCACATGTTCGCCATCAGCATAAATATCTGGACGTACCCATACCACATGATAAGGAGTTTATATTCACCTGCCAAGGAGCACCAACAGGTCATCGAGCCAGGAGCCTGGCAGAGTTTATCTCATTGGTTTCCACTTGTCCCACCGAGGTTTTGAAGGGTCACATGCGGCGTCACGATTTTTCAAACTGGATTGGTGAGGTTTTTCGTGACGATTCCCTTGCGGATCGTGTGCGGCAGCTCGAGATGAGACGGGATCTCATCCATGGATTGGAGATCAGACACTCCCTGGCAAAGCTCATCGGGGAGAGTTATATGCTCCCCAATTCCACCGAGTCGAATAACACTTGAAGAAAACCGAACGGTTCTCTTTGAATGATGCGGCATGACATTATTTCAGGTCGATTTTCCAGATGTCGCGGCAATATTCTTGAATGGCGCGATCGGATGAGAATTTGCCGATTCGCGCCACGTTCATTAGTGACACGCGGGCCCAGCGCTCCTGATCCTGCCAGAGCGTGTTGACCCTTTCCTGGCAATCGATGTAGGATTGGTAGTCAGCCATCAGCATATACTTATCTTCAAAGAGCAGGGAATTGACGAGCGGCTTGAAAAGGTCTGGGTCTCCGCCTGAAAAAAAACCGGATTGAATGCGGTTGATCACCGCGCGAAGCGCTTCGTTGCTGTTGTAGTAGTCCATGGGACAATACCCCGAGGCTTTTACATCTTCCACTTCAGCGCTGCTGAGTCCGAACAGAAAGAAATTTTCTGCCCCGACTTCCTGCCGGATTTCGACATTGGCGCCATCCAGGGTGCCGATGGTCAAGGCACCGTTCATGGAAAATTTCATGTTGCCTGTTCCCGAAGCTTCTTTTCCGGCAGTGGAGATCTGCTCAGACAGGTCGGCCGGCGGATATACCCGGTGGCCGATTTTGACATTGAAGTTGCGAATAAAAATAATTTTTAGTCGCTCGCCCACATCCGGGTCCGTATTGACGACATTGGCCACGGAATTGATCAGTTTGATGATCAGCTTGGCCATTTCGTATCCAGGAGCTGCCTTGCCTCCGAAAATAAAGGTTCGGGGGGTGATATCGATGTTAGGATTGTCTTTTATGCGGTTATACAGGGTGATGATATGCAGAATGTTCAAATGCTGGCGTTTGTATTCATGGATGCGTTTTACCTGGACATCGAACAAAGAATAGGTGTTTAAGGCAACCCCGGTTTTGTTGGAAACATACTCGGCCTGTTCTCTTTTATTGTTTTGTTTTACCAGCCACCATTTGGCCAGAAACTCCTTATCGTCGGCAAACGCTTCGAGTTCTTTCAGTTTTTCAAGGTTTCGAATCCAGCCCTCGCCGATTCTTTCCGTGATCAGACCTGCCAATCTCGGATTGCACAGCACCATCCAGCGCCGTGGAGTGACACCGTTGGTCTTGTTGCTGAACTTTTCGGGTGTGATGGTATAGAAGTGATTCAAGGTGTGCTTTTTTAACAGTTCCGTATGGAGTTCGGCAACCCCGTTGATGGCATGACTGCCTACGCAGGCCAGATTTGCCATTCGTACATATCTGTCTCCGGCTTCGTCGATCAATGACAATTGATCGATGCGTATCTGTTGTTCAGGAAGGCGGCTTCGGACATCATCCAGGAAGCGCTGATTGATCTCATAAATAATTTCCATATGCCGGGGCAGCAAACCGGAAAACAGCGACAGGGACCATTTTTCCAGGGCTTCGGGGAGCAGGGTGTGGTTTGTGTAGCTGAAGGTTTTTTCGGTGATCTGCCAGGCGTCGTCCCAATCCATGGAATGTTCATCCATCAGAAGACGCATCAATTCCACGACGGCGATGGAAGGATGGGTGTCGTTCAACTGAACCGAAAACGTTTCCGGGAAATGATCCAGAGAGCCGTGTTTAAGTAGATGCATCTCAATGAGATTCTGAAGAGAACAGGAGACGAAAAAAAATTGCTGCTCCAGCCGCAATCGCTTACCCTGGAGTTGTTCGTCGTTGGGATACAGTATTTTTGTGATATTTTCGGCTGCCACTTTCATTTCAACGGCGCCATAGTAATCACCGGTATTAAAATCCTGGAAATCGAAAGATTCATGGGCTTCCGCTTTCCAGAGCCTCAGCATGCTGGCGGTTTCCACATTGTAGCCGATGATGGGCGTGTCATAGGCCATTCCTCTAACGATTGTGCCGGGGATCCATCTGACCCGCGCTTTGCCGTTTGAATCGTGATATTGTTCGGTGCGGCCGCCGAAATAGACATCATACACCCGCTCCGGCCTGGGAATTTCCCAGGGATTTCCCAGCTGCAGCCAGTTGTCGGCCAGTTCGACCTGCCAGCCGTCATGGAAGGTCTGATGAAACATGCCGTGTTCGTAGCGTATTCCAAAACCGATTGCAGGGACACCGAGGGTTGCGAGAGATTCCATGTAACAGGCTGCCAGCCGCCCGAGACCGCCGTTCCCCAACCCGGGTTCCGGTTCATGCTCGATGATCGCGTCGAGAACCATACCGAGTTCATGGGTCGCACGTTTCATGGTATCGTAAAGACCGAGACTGATCAGATTTCGTTTGAGTTGGGGGCCGATAAGGAATTCGGCGGAAAAATAGCAGACAGCTTTTGCCGTGGACGTGAAGAAGTTTTCGACCGTGTTGATCCAGTATTTAATCATCCGGTTGCGGACGCTGTAGGCAACCGCCAGATACTGGTCATTCAACGTGATCATGGAATCCGGTTTGCCTAGCAGATATTTCAGATTTTCTTTGAGATCCTGTTTGATGCTCTCCAGATTCAGGCTGGTCCGGACCTTTTCAGGAGGTTCTGCTGGAATGCGATTTTGATTATCCGTTGTCATGATATGATTATCCTTTACGTGTTTGACACCCCCGAAGGCCTTTGAAGGATGCGCTGCCGGTTCCATACCATTTGATACCATAAACACTGGGAAGCGTTGTGATATTATCGCATGAAAAAGATTATCGCAATATGAAATGCTTGACAACCGATATCGGTTCGATATCGGTTATAGACGGCATCGGCATGTTGAAGCGGTTTTAAGTTTGTTGCGATTGGCTCCACCTGTTTCCAGCAGGATCATTTGTGCCGGGATTGATTCGGATATGAAATAATGATTTCTTGAATTATCGGCTGATTTTGCTATAATATCAAGGACAGGGTAATCGTCGAAACATTCGATTGAATAACGCGTGTTCCGTTTCATGAGGGATACCATGTCCGCCATTAAAGTATATGTTGACCGGGATAAAGATTTAACTACGCATGTCGTCATTGGGAAATCAACCCCCGCCCAGATCGCTTCTGCACTGGAGGAGTTCTATAAAAACGCACCGACGAGATACCTGTTGTGGGATTTTTCACAAGTGGAAAACTTCGATATCCCGAATGAAGAATTAATAAAACTCCTCTCTATCGCAAAAAAATATGCCCACGTCCGGAAAAAAGGTAAAACCGCATTTATCAATCCCGGTGATTTTGCATTTGGCATGGGGCGCATGTACGAAACGTTTACTGAAATATACAAACACTCAATCCCCACCCGGACTTTCAGATCCCATGATGAGGCTATGAAATGGTTGTTTGAAGAAGAGTGACCGGTTTTTTGAAATGGATTCTAATCCCTGTTCGGGTGTTTTCTGAAACCGCCGTGCCCCGTATTTCCAACAATAATCCGGAATCACCAGCTCTTTAACACCCACGTCGGTCCAGGCCGGGTAATCTTTTCTAGTGATTACTGAATTTTTGCTCTCACCGCTTTGATAAAATCCGGGTTGGTGCCGCAGCATCCTC
>CAZOEW010000067.1:0-15805 GCA_964578935.1 uncultured Desulfobacterales bacterium
GATTCCTATGTTTACAATATCGGAAACGGATCTTCCGGTATACCCTTTCCAGGCACCGGACCTGACTTTTTCGGAAAAACGATTCATCTGTTCCAGCACTTCCCTTATTTCCGGCATTACATCACGATTGTCTTCCAGCACGGGAATATCGGAGAGGTTTCGAAGAGCGTTGTGCAGAACCGCTCTGCCTTCGGTTTCATTGATTTTTTCACCGCTGAACATCTTTGCGATGGCATCCTTCAGATCGATTTCCGCCGCCAGATCAAACAGCAGGTCCAAGGTTTTTTCCGTGATGATATTTTTGGAGTAATCCAGAAAAATGTCATTAAAACGAATGGAAAATCGTGAAGAACGTTCGCTATCTTCTGTGAAAAGGTCTTTCATATGAACCGATTTCATTTCTTCATAATGACGTGTCAGCTTTTTCCAGGCTTTTGTTTTTGACGGATCGATTTTTCTCAGCATTCAAAGCCCCCTCATAATTCAACCGGTTTACAGGAGTGCCGGCGGCAAGCGCCTGCAGGTGTAAAAAATTTGAATCCTTTCAAGATATCTTTACGATGGACACGAACTCTACTCTAAAAAAAAATTTTTTGCAAAGACTGTTGATTCATGACGGGTTGAATCCCGGCAAAACGGGCCGGATCTTGTAAGGGTTTGTCATAAACGAAATCGCATTTCAAAAAGTGAAAAACCGGAACTGTCTGTTGACACCGATTGTTTTTTATCATATTGAAATATCAAAAAAATCTTTTCCTGAAACTGGATCGTTACCGTAACCGCCTCAGGTGGGCATTTCCAAAAAAGGCTAAAAGATGCTTGAAAAACCGGAGCAAGGGGAACAAAAAACAGAAACCAGTGCTGATAACAAAAAACCATCCGATGCGCAGGCCCGGTTCCTTCCTCTCGCGATAGAGCAGTGCAGTGAAGGTGTCGCGATGGTTGATCTGGACGGAAATTTGCAATACCTGAATGACGCCTTTGCAAGAATGCACGGATATTCCCCTGCAGAGCTTATTGGAAAGCATCTCTCCATTTTTCATACCCCGGAACAAATGCCGTTTGTTGATGCGGCAAACCGGCAAACCAAGGAAACAGGTAAATTCAGAGGAGAAATCTGGCATACCCGGCGCGACGGTTCGGTATTCCCGGGGATGATGCATAATTCGCTTATCCGGGATGAAGAGGGAAATCCAGCTTATCTAATCGGCCTGCTTCGCAATATCACCCAGCGGAAACAGCTTGAAGAGGCGCTGAGGAAGTCGGAAGAAAAATACCGACTCCTGGCGGACAACATAATCGATGTCATCCTTGTCATCGATGTGGACCGATTCGTTATCCGCTATATCAGTCCTTCCGCTGAATCCGTTTTTGGTTATACCCCTGCTGCTGAATCCGTCTTCGGCTATACCCAGGAGGAGCTTGCGAATCTCAATGCCTTTGACTTTTTAACCCCTCATTCCGCAAATCACATGATGGCCGTATTCAACCAGGAGATGGAAAAGGAAAAATCCGGAAAAGCGGAAGTGCAGCGACTGGAATTGGAAGTTCTGCACAAAGAAGGTTCAACGACCTGGATCGGGGTCTCAGCGCGTTTCCTCCGGGATCATAGCAGAAAGGTAAAAAGTATTCTCTGCGTTGTCCAGGATATTACAAAACGTAAAAAGGCAGAGGAGGCGTTACGGAAGTCAGAAGAACAATACCGGCTCCTTGCGGAAAACGTAAAAGATATAATCGCTGTCGTCGATCTGGACCGATTCGTTTTCAACTATATCAGTCCTTCTGCTGAAGCCGTTTTTGGCTATACCCAGGAGGAGCTTGCGAATCTCAACGCATTTAATCTTTTAACGCCGCACTCCGCGGATCTAATGATGACAGTACTTGACCAGGAAATTGAAAAGAATAAATTTGGAAAAGCCGAAGCTCAGCGACTGGAGTTGCAAGTTCTGTGCAAAGACAGTTCAACTGCCTGGATGGAGGTTTCGGCGTGTTTTCTCCGGGACAATAAAAACCAGATAACAGGTGTTCTCTGTGTCATCCGTGATATTTCACAACGCAGAGAGGTAGAGGAGGCGTTAAGGAAAAGTGAGGACAGATATCGTTATCTGGTGGAAAAAATGAGCGACGGCCTTGCGGTTCAGGATGAAAACGGACAGCTTGTTTTTGTCAACAACAGATTCTGCGAAATAGTGGGGTATCGGCACGATGCCCTAATTGGAAAACCCATCGTTGATTTTCTGGATGACCGCAACAGGCAGATTGTGAAGGACCAGATGTCAAATCGCAGACAAGGCGCCCCTGCCGAATTCTATGAGATTGAATTGCTCAGAAAAGATGGCAGTAAAATTTCAGTAAACCTTTCTCCACGGGATGTGTTTGATTCAGAAGGAAAATTCAAAGGCAGTTTTGCGGTATTTACGGATATCACCCTGTACAAAGAAGCAAAGGAGATCCTTTATCAGGCAAAGGATGAACTGGAAAAAAAAATCAGGCAGCGAACCGATGAGCTCGAGGAAAGAAATATCGCCTTAAAAGTCTTATTGAATCAGCGTGATCGCGATAAGAAAAAACTCGAAGAAACCATCATGTCGAACATTAAAACGCTGATCGAACCCAATTTAACCCGATTAAAAAACAGCAGAACAGACAGAAGACAAAAAGCCACAATCAAGATCCTGGAGTCCAATTTAAATGAAATCATCTCCCCTTTTTTGAACCGCCGGTCATTGAACTATCTGAAGCTCACTCCGGCAGAAATTCAGGTGGCAAACTTCTTAAAGCACGGTGCAACCACAAAAGAGATCGCCAAATCGCTGGATCTGTCCCAACGAACCATCGACACACACCGGTTCAACATCAGAAAAAAAATCGGAATCAAGGGAAAACGCATCAACCTCAGAACCTATCTGACTTCTCTCTAAAAACACTTAAATCATATAGGTATTTCATACTAAAATTTTCAGTATTTACAATTTTGAAATATAGTTTTAAAAGTATAAAAAAACCACGAGATCGTCATATAAGCAATTATTCCAAAGGAGCAGCCGATGAAACAAAAAGTGAATACCTCCGAACTTGCTTACAGCAGACCGCTGCAAACCAACTGGAAGAAACGATTGTTACGCCAGCTGGAGACGGTCAATAAAGAATTATGGCTGATCCTGTCCCTGTTTGTCCTTGTCGGAATCATGAACTACCTGGTTGTCGGTCACCGGATCATCCTGGGACTATATACCCTGCCAACCATTATTTCAGCTTATCTATACGGGCGCCGTCACGCCACACTTACCGCTTTTGCCAGCATCCTGCTTGTAAGCATTGTCGTCTATAACAATCCCCAACTGTTTACCGAAAAAGCAGAAATGAGCTCAGTGGGGGGCCGCTGGTACGATATTCTCTCCTGGGGTCTGATTCTGCTGATTACCGCTTATGCCATGGGAACCCTCTATGAAAAAGTGGAGGCCAGAATCAATGAACTCCGGGGAACCTATCGCGGCCTGATTGTTATTCTGAGACATTTTATTTCCAAAGACAAATACACGGAAAACCACTGCTATCGCGTCTCAATATATGCAACAAAAATCGCCGGCTATCTCGGACTTTCCTCTCAAAGGATTGAAGACATCCGGTCCGCGGCGCTTCTGCATGACCTCGGCAAACTCGACATCAGCCGGGAACTTCTGCACAAAGCGTCTCAGCTTACCACCCCCGAATACGAAGACATGAAAAAACACGTTGGCAGGGGTGTAGAAATGCTGGAAACGGCGGACACACCGCTCAATCGTATTCTTCCGATTATTCTGAGTCACCATGAAAAACATGACGGAACCGGCTATTATCAAGCAAGTGGCAACGAGATCCCAATTGAGGCAAAGGTTATTTCCGTTGCCGATGTATATGATGCACTTGCAAGCGACCGGCCCTACCGCAAAGCGATGCCTCCCTACGAGGCAAGAGATCAGATCATCAAAGGATCAGGGACTCAATTTGACCCCAGGGTTGTTAAAGCCTTTTTGAAAGCCTTTGAAAGAGGTGAAATGGATGTGCCCCAGGTGATCATTTAAAGGCAATCCTGTACCGGACAAACCTCCATGGGGATCAGGCATCCACTCATGCCAACGCGAAGCCTGCCGAAATGATGGCGGATTTAATCTTTTCAATGGAAGCGGGGTTGCTTGTTTCGAACTCCACGAATCTGCCGCCGATATCAACAAAGACATCCGATGTTCCTTCAATGCCCTCCACCGCCTTTCTCACACTGCCTGCACAGCTCATGCAAGTCATTCCTTTCACATTGATCCGTATTACACGGTTCGATGCCGGGGTATTTCTTTTTGGCTTCATCACGATTCTGGTTTTAAAATAATACCAGGCGAGCATGATCGTAAGCACCGCGGTGCCGGCTATTTTGAGCCAATCCGGAATCACTTCATACTGATGCATCATGATGACTTTCTGGTAACCGTATCTGGCCGTTACAACATTCAGGAAATAACCAAGAGTCAGGCTGACAATCCCGATGGCTGACAGGTAAACCACCGCTGATCGTTTGCCAAGTGTTTTGACAACCGTTGATATGGTTACCGCATTGGTTGCCGGCCCGGTTAACAGAAACACAAGCGCGGCACCAGGGGAGATTCCTTTCATGATCAAAGAAGCGGCAATCGGCGTGGATGCTGTGGCGCATACATACATGGGAATGCCGACAACAAGCATCGCCAAAAGGGATAAAAAGGGATAATCCAGGTATCTCTCAAAAAAGCCCTCTGGAATGACTGCGGAAATAATCCCGGCAATGACTATTCCCACAACCAGTGTGTTTGCTATGGAGCCCAGAAGTTCATATTCCAGATACGGGAAAAAAGCTTTCAACCTGTCCATTGCCGTTCCGGAATTGCTGTTATTCATGGGCAATTCTTTTGAATCAGAACTGTTTTTTCCTGCAAGAATATTGACCGCAATCCCTGCGGCAAGAGCGGTCAAAAGAGATGCAACAATTCGGAACAGACCGAACACCCATCCCAGAAGTGAATACGTGACCAGAAAACTGTCGACACCGACTTCCGGGGTTGAAATGAGAAAGGATACGGTTGCTCCTTTTGAAGCGCCGTTTTTCCTTAAAGATGCGGCAACCGGAACAACGCCGCAGGAGCAGAGAGGCAGCGGAATGCCGAAAAAGGTTGACTTCAAAACCGAACCAAAGGAATTTTTTCCAAGATGTCTGCGCACAACGGATTCCGGGAAAAGTATATGCAGAAGACCCGCAACGACAAACCCGAATAAAAGATAAACCGATATTTCATTATAAAAAAACAATATTTCTTTTACGGTATCGATCAGTAGGTTCATAAATTTTTCCTGAATCAAATCCCATCATGGGATTTGAAACGCCGTTTAATCATATAGGTGTGCCAGCCCGATCTTCAACAAATCGGTTACATGGGTGTCAACAAGAGAATAATACAAAATCTGCCCATCCCTTCTCTTTTTTACGAGAGAAAGGTCTTTCAGGCGCCTTAACTGATGTGATATGGCCGACTCCGTCAGGCCGGTAAACGCGGCAAGATCGCATACACACATTTCATTTTCTGATAGAGCGAGCAGCAGTCTGAGCCGCGTCGGGTCACCGAGCATTTTGTAGGTCGATGCCATACGCTCCAGATCAGATCCAGGGATTTCTGTTGCCTTTGCATGAGAAACCTTGTCCAGATGAACGATGCGAACACCGCAGGCATCCATAACAGTCGCGCTCCGAACTCTCTTTGGTTCTGTCATTGATCGCCCCTTTTCTATTTAATGTTTGATCATATGTTCATATATAGCTTTTTTTAAGGGTTGTCAATACCCGATTTTCATTTCAATATGATTTTATGGATATGAGACTGTCAATCTTCTGAAATCACCTCCGCGATAGCATTGGTGAGATGTTCCAGTTCCTGATCCGAAATGATGTAGGGCGGCATCACATAGACCAGCTTCCCAAAAGGCCTGATCCAGACCCCCCTCTCAACAAACTTTTTTTGAATTTCAGCCATATTGACAGGCTGAGACATTTCAACGACACCGATCGCGCCCAGAACCCGCACATCGTTCACTCCAGGCATTGAGCGGCAGGAGGACAGGCCGTGTACAAGCTGTTTTTCGATTCTGTTAATCCGGTCCTGCCAGGACATGCCCAGAAGCAACCCGATGCTGGCAGAGGCCACAGAGCAGGCCAGGGGGTTCCCCATAAATGTCGGGCCATGCATGAAATTCCCCGCCCTTCCGGAAGATATCCCGTTGCTTATCTTTTCTGTGGTCAAAGCAGCGGCCAGTGTCATGTAGCCGCCTGTCAGGGCTTTTCCCAGGCACATGATATCCGGAGCAATACCGGCATGTTCACAGGCGAACATTTTTCCGGTTCTTCCAAAACCGGTTGCGATTTCATCCAGAATCAGAAGAACATTGTATTCATCACACAATTCCCGAACTTTTTTCAGGTATCCCGGAGAATAAAATCGCATTCCCCCTGCTCCCTGAACAATCGGCTCCAGGATTACAGCCGCCGTTCTTTCATGATGGTCGCGAAGGAGGTTTTCAAAACCATGAATATCGGTTTCATCCCAGGGATCATCAAACCTGATTTCCGGGGCATCGGCAAAATAATGCCGCGTCAAAACGCCCCTGAACATCTCATGCATTCCGGTTACAGGATCGCAAACCGCCATCGCCCCGAACGTGTCGCCATGATATCCGAAACGAATTGTCAGAAGCCTGTTTTTTTGAGGGCACCCTTTTGAAAACCAATACTGAAGAGACATTTTGATGGCAACCTCAACTGCCACCGATCCGGAGTCACAGAAAAAAATCTTCTGCAGGGGTTCCGGAACCAGCCCGATCAGAAGTGACGCAAGTTCAACCGCCGGCCTATGGGTAATTCCTCCGAACATGACATGGGCCATCTTGTCCATCTGCCTTGAAACGGCAGCATTCAGAACAGGATGATTATACCCGTGAATCGCGGCCCACCAGGAAGACATACCGTCGATCAGTTCCTTTCCGTTTTGAAGAACAAGACGAACACCCGATGCGGATGCGACAGGATACACCGGAAGCGGGTCGGACATGGAGGTATAGGGATGCCACATATGCTTCCGGTCAAACGCAAGAAGATCTTTTTCCAGATCAAAGTTCATTGTCATGCCTCTCAAACCGTTTCATTCGATTTCAACAACCTGTCAAAAATCATATCAACCTGTTCTTCAGGACCTGAAAAATCATCCATCCTGTTTATGACACCCGCAACCTGAATTCCGGAAAACCGGTGAACCGCCTCCATGTTTTCGGAAATCACTTCTGCTGAATCGGTTATATCACCCGCATTCATGAATACAATTCCTGTTGGCATCATGCCTCTTTTTCTGAGGGCTTCAATGGAAAGAAGGGTATGGTTAATGGTGCCGAGGCCGCTTCTTGCCGCAAGAATAATCTTTGCTCCTGACAGTTTGATCATGTCGATAACAAGAAAGCTGTTCGTAACCGGGACAAGGAGCCCCCCTGCAGCCTCCATGATCACGGGACAAAATCCGCGGCTTTTTTCCTCCAGCACCTTCATAACCTGTAGCGGGTCAGCATGGCTTCCCATATCCCGGCATGCAAACCAGGGGGCTTTCGGATTGTTGCAGCAGTAGACAACCGATTCCGCAGGATCTTTTTCCTTCAACTGATCGATATTGGAATAAATGAATTTCGCATCGCTCGTTTCATCACGCGGATCATCGCATCCTGTTTGAAATGGCTTGAGATAAAAAGGGGTGTACCCGTTTCGATAAAAATAGCGCATCAGCAGAAGAGACAGCACGGTTTTTCCGACTCCGGTATCTGTTCCCGCGATAAAAAAATTATCCATTTTCAATCCTCTTTATTTCGCTTGTCAAAGCCTCGACAAAATATGCCGCATCCTTTTCCGTATGCATCGCGGTCAGGCTGATCCGAAGAAGCGCGCTTCCCCTGGGTACGGTTGGATACCGCGCTGGAAAGACAAAAATATCTTTCCGGTAAAGTTTTTCAGCGAGCATCACCGCCGTGTTTTCATCCCCGATTTCCACCCCCAGAATATGGGCGTCTCCTTTTACCCTGAACCCGTTTTCAAGCAACCTCTTCCTCATAAAAATACTGATCGCTGCAAGCCTTTCCCTGTGCTCGTCACTTCGGGAAACCAGCTCCAGAAGATCAACGGCAGAGGCGGCATGTGCAGGGGGCAGCGCGGTTGAATAGATTACCGGGGATGAAAAATTGAGAAGAAATTCCTTGAAACTCCTGGGAAGAAGCACAAAGGCTCCAAAGAACCCGAACGCTTTGCCGAAGGTTCCAATGGCGACATCCGCCGCTTTTCGTGCAATGCCGCAGCCGTTTTTTCCCAGGGCGCCGAAAGCATGGGCCTCGTCCACAATGCTCAAAAATCCGTACTTCTCCTTTAATCCAGCCAGGCCCGTAACATTCAGCAAATCTCCGTCCATGCTGAAAAGAGATTCCGTGATTACGGCAACCGGACGATTCTTCCCGGTCTGCAGCCTTTTTTCAAGGTGGGACAGGGAGCTGTGATTGTAGCCGCTATAATCCGCTTTGCTGAGCTGAATGCCCTTTACACTGCTTGCATGGATGTGCTTGTCAAAGAGCAACCGATCGCCGGGCTCGAAAAAAGTGGAGATAACCCCGATATTCGCCTGATATCCGCTTTGAAAAAACAGGGCATCTTCATACCCGAAGTGTTGCGCATACCTCTCTTCCGCCTGCCGGATCGCTGAATGATTTCCGGATACAAGTCTGGACGATCCGGATGACGTCCCGTACTTCCGAAAGTTATCGGCGACTTTATTGGAAAATTCAGTTGAGGTGCTCAATCCGAGATAATCGTTGGACGAAAAATTCAGGAGTTTTCTTTTCCCGTCAACAATATACCGGCCATCCCTGCTTTCGATTTCCGGAGGGTTGCGATACAATCCATCCTGTTTCTGAATATCGAGCCTTTTTAAGAACCGTTTTTCAAACATGAAAAAACCTTTCGATAATGATTTTCAAGGCATCCCTTTTTAAATTTTTGATCATAGGGAGTGGTTGCAAACAGGAATTCTCCGGCAATAAGCGTTTTCCCTTCTGCAACCGCATCCAGTGCATATAAAAATCCGCTGGTGCTGCGGCTCAGAAGTTTTCCGGAAAGAAGAAGGTTGCTGTTCGGAACAAATTTGTCCTGTATGCTGCATTTACGGATGCTCAGCAAAAAGGCATGACAGGAAAAGCCGGTAATAAAGCGAACATGCATGGCTCCGAGCTGCGCCAGAGACTCAATGCCGAGATACCAGTGATCACCGGAAAGAAACAAAGTGCCCTCGATGCTGTTTTGCGCGACTCCGGAGATGGAATCAAGCAGAAGAAAGCGGTCAAGGCCCGTATGGATAGTCAATGTCTCCATTTTCGAATCACAAGTGCGCTGTTCTGGCCCCCAAAACCAAAACTCTGAACGACCGCCGCGTCCGCTTCGGCCTCGATACTTCCGGCAACAAGGTTAATCCCTGCATGACAAGGTTTTTCAAGATTTCTGATCGCCGGAATAAGACCGCCTCTCATGCAAAAAAGAGTAATTGCCGTTTCAACGGCACCACAGGCAGCCGCGAGATGGCCGATCCAGGATTTCAGGGAGATCACCGGAGGCTGGCTGCCTTGAAAAATTCGATATATCAGGTTTGCCTCCATCTCATCGTTTAACAGCGTTCCGGTTCCGTGTGAGCAAACCAGATTAATCTTCTCCGGAGGGACATCCGCCTCATCCAGGGCACGCCGGACCGCTTTCTCTCCCTCTTTTCCTTCCGGATCGGGTGCTGTCATCGTATACCCGTCCATGGTGCATCCAAATCCGCATATCTCGCCGTAAATTTGAGCGTTGCGTTTCACTGCATGAGAAAGTTCTTCCAGAAGGAAAAACGCGCCTCCTTCACCGGGAACAAACCCAGACCTTTTGAGATCAAAAGGGGCATAGGCTTTTTCCGGCTCCTCTGTCCCGATATGAAGGGCCTGTGCTTTCTGGTAGGCAAGGATACCTCCTGCGCTCAATCGGGAGTCTCCGCCGCCGGCCAGCGCCATATCCAGGTATCCGTCCTTTATCTTCCGGAAAGCCTCTCCCAATGCCTGGAGAGAAGCACTGCATGCGGTGGTTATCGTCGCATTTTCACCATGAATACCAAATCGTTCTGAAATGACCGAAGCAGCGGTATTGGGGAGGAAACGAAGCATCCAGAGTGCCTGGAAACGCTTTGAATCGATCTCTCCAAAACGGTCTGCAAAACATTCTCCGCCGATATCAAGATTCGGGCCGGTTCCGGCAAACAGACCGGATTGGGAAAACCTCCCTCGTTCCCGACCCTCCTTTTTTAACGCCAGTGCTGCCGCGGCCACCGAAAAACCAGCGCCCCGATTCAGATACCGCGCGTTTTTCAAGCGGCCTGTAAACGCTTTCAAGTTAAAATCCCGAACCGGGCAAACCAGAATCTCTTCATCAAAACAGGACCGCGTAAAGCCGGCCTTGCCCTCTTTCAGGCTATCCATGATTTCAGATTCTGTATTTCCGAGAGAAGATACAATACCGACGGATGTGATGACAACTTTTCTGCCCACTATATCTCCATGTAAATCTCTTTTACCGCTTTTTTCTCGATCCAGGAAGGAGTCTCATCCGGATAACCAGTGGTAATAAAACATTTTACAGATATATCGGGAAGCCCGATAATCGCTTCCATATCATCCATAAACACCAGGGGCGCTGTCAGGATACAGGATCCGAGACCGACGGATTCCCCCTTTAAAATGAATCCTTTCAGCGCAAGGCCGATTGAGATATCCAGGTCTGTCTCCCCCCGAAGATCTTCCTTCAGAAGACCGGCATCCAGAAGTGTTTTGGAAAAACCGGAACCATCCTTGATCACTCCCACGGCAAACAGAACCGGAGCGTAAAACATGAACGCTGAATACCGTTTGTAAGCATTGACAAGATTCCGAAGCCGCTTGCCGTTTTTCAGCGCTTTCGCGCGTGCAAGAAGTTTTTCACTGCCCGACGTAAAACGCTGCTGAAGAAGATTCTTCACATTCCCGGATTGTATTCGTATAAAACGAACCGGCTGAATGTTGGAAGGAGAAGGCGCCATTCCCGCGCACGCAACCATCTGACAGATCAGCTCTTCCGCCGGAATTTCCGGAGTGTATTTTCGTATACTTCTTCTTTTTTCAACAAGCTGATCAAATGACTTCATATCGTTTACTTCCCGTAATGGACATAGCTCACCAGGTCCTTCACTTTCAGGACAGGTCCTCCGCCGAGTTCTCCCCGGATCTCTCTGATTCTGGAGTGTTCCAAAAACGGATATTTTTCTGCAAGATAGGACAACTCATCCTGGCCGGCCTCGTTTGCCTCATCCAGATAGAGTCGTAATTTTCTCAAAAAAAGATCGTCATCGATGATCTCTTTTTTAAAAACCGTGTTCAGTGAAACCGCAAGTTCCAGAAGATCAATGGATTCCGCTCCCAGCTCCCTGATTAAATAGGTTTCCGGCGAAATTTGATCTTCCTCGACATCCAGAATCTCCATAATGACATTTTTAATTTCATGAAAAGCATCCATAATGATAATCCGATAACATCTCCCTCAGGCTTTTGCCCATTGAAATTTCGATTGCGTTAAAGGCCGCTGCTCTTTCAGACAGAAAAAAAAGGATGTGTGCCGCTGCTTCTTTCACAGACAGCACCTCTGTTTCTTTTCGTGAAAAACACTCCCCCCGGTCCTGCAGGTAGCGCCTGCCGCGTCCGGCATCAACATACCCGAGGCGCAGCGATACGGTTGTTATCCCCCGGCCCTCCATCTCGAGGCCCAGATTCCGGTATAGCGCTTCTGATGCGAGCTTGGATGCGGCGTAAAACCCCTGTCCTGCATTCGGCTCTCCGGCAGCCGCGGATGAGACAAAAACGATGCGCCCCTTTTTCTGCCGAAGCATTACCCGTCCTGCCATTTTGATCACCCGGGCGCGGGCAGATATATTTTCTGAAAAATATTGTTCTACATCACCACTGCTCGCGGAGCTGACAAGGCCTTCAAAATCGCCCTGAGCGAGATCAACCATATAGTCAAGATCCTGATTCAGATCCTCAAACAGGGAAACCGCAGAATCCGGCATGCCAAGATCGAAACTGGCAGTGCGGTAGCTTCCTTCAAATTTTCCAAGCCGGTCTGTTATTCGCTTCAACCCCTTCTTGTTCCGGTACGTCAAGAAAGGAAAAAGCTCTTCCCGGATCATCTGTTCCGCAAGCGCGAGACCCAGATCTGAGCTTCCTCCCAGTATAAGGGCGCGGCGGCCTGAAAAAGAAAGCCTCATATCAACAATTTTCCTTTTGCAACCCGTTTTTTCCCATCGTAAAGCTCACACAAAGCCTGACGCCCATCTACCGTCACTGAAAAGGGGAATTGCCCCGGAGAGACAAAGTCATGAAATCGGAACTTTTCGATTCCAATCTTTCCGGAAAAAATACCTTCCTGCTGCAGAACATCCAAAAACGCATGGAGAATAACAGAACCGGGAACAACCGGCCTTCCCGGGAAATGGCTCTGGTAGATCCTGTCGTCAGGATCAAAAAAGAAAACACCGCTTACCTGTTTAACATGATTTTCCGTTTTCTTTTTCAATTTCAAAATCCTACCGCAACCCGATACAACAAACCATGGTTCCGTTATATCCGGGTTGTCTTTAAACGATCCCATACCTTATCGTGTTTGTCATAATAATTTTCCGATTCATGTTTTAACTCAACGGTCAAGTGGCCTCTGAGTGAAGTCTATTGAGGTTATTTGGAAAGCGTTCTTCATGAAGTGTAGCGTCAAATTTGAAACTGTCTGAGGGAGCTTGCGACCGAGTTTTTCAAATTTAGCGGAACAATGATAGAACGCTCCAAATACCGCAATCAACGAACGAGGAGGCGCTTGATCACCTTTCAGTAGGCATATGTCTATGAGAGGCTATAAAGGAACCAGCCCCAGACTCTCAATCATCTCCATATCGGTCTCAATATTTCTTCCCTTCGTGGTGAGATAATTCCCTGTCATCAAACCGTTTGCGCCTGCTGCAAAGATCCACGACTGGAGATCTTTCAAGGTGACCTCCCGGCCGCCGCAGATGGTTATATCTTTTTCCGGGTTAATCATTCTGAAAATCGCTATGGACTTCAGGGCATCCAGGGGTCTCATTACAGACCGGTTTTCAAGTTTCGTTCCCGGTATGGGATTGAGAAAATTTAACGGTATGGAATCAACTTCAAGCTCTTTCAGGGTAAAGGCGAGTTCTACCCGCTGCGCCCAGCTTTCCCCGAGTCCCAGTATCCCGCCGGAGCAGACCCGAAGGCCGGAAGACGCCGCTTGCTTCAGCGTGAAGATATCCTCGTCATACTCGTGGGTCGTACAGATGTTGTGGAAATAGCTAGCGGAGGTCTCAAGATTATGGTGGTAATTGGTTATGCCGCTCTGCTTCAGCTGGATTGCCGTATCTCCGTTCAATGCTCCCAGCGATGCGCAAACGGTCAAATCGGTCTCTTTCCGGATCTGCTCTACGGTCCGGCAGATCCTTTCAATATCTTCTCCGGAAAGCATATGACCGCTTGTAACCATTGAATAGTTTGTTGCACCGGATTCCTGAGCCAGAAGCGCGCGCTGTAAGAGTGTTTTTTCATCCAGAAGAGGATAAACCTCCACTCCGGTTTTGTGATATGCGGACTGGGCGCAAAATGCGCAATCCTGTGAGCATCGCCCGGATTTTGCATTGACAATGACACAGGTAAAGATATCATCCTGCTTATAATTGCGTCTGATTTTATCGGCGCAGGCCAAAAGGTCAAAGATCCTCTCCCCCTGCAGATCCGTCAACCAGGATGCCTCCTGGTGCGTAATCGAACTTCTTGTCCTGTTGATCAACTCTTGTGCGATGCTTCTCAGTTCCGGGTCTATCATGATGCAAAACGCCTTTTCATGTTAACAATTGTTTTAATTTTTTTTCTGTGGTTAACCCTGTATCAGGGAAACCAGGTAGCTCTTAACCAGAAACCCGAAGTTTTGTCAACCTGCAATAGATATATGGGTTTACAATAAATGGCGAAATCGATCACAACCAGAGATAATCTTTTAATTTATTTAAAAAAAAATGAATCGGCCTGGATCTCGGGAGAGACCCTCAGCCGCCGTCTGAATGTCAGTCGGGCGGCTGTCAACAAACACATCAAAAAACTTCGGCAGGAAGGATATCCCATTGAATCCTCCACCAAAAAGGGCTATTTCCTCAAAACCGTTGACGATCTGCTGCTGGCAGATGAAATCCAGGCAGGACTGGATACCCGGATTTTCGGAAAAACCGATATTCTGGTTTTAAAAGAAACCGATTCAACCAATCTTCAGGCTAAAAACCTTGCAGCTGAGGGAGCGCCGGAAGGCACGCTGGTTGTCGCGGAAAACCAGCATGCCGGCAGGGGCCGCAAAGGAAGAACATGGTTCTCGCCCCCGGGCCTCGGGATCTATTCGTCGCTGATACTACGGCCTGCCATATCCCCTGCCGAAGCACCGGGAATCACCCTGATGACCGCGGTTGCGGCCGTTGAAGCCGTCATCGCCCTGACCGGTATCCCGGCACGAATCAAATGGCCCAACGATATCATGATAAAAAACCGAAAACTTGCGGGGATATTAACGGAAATCAGTACGGAAATGGATTCAGTCGATTTCATCATTGTGGGTTTTGGAATGAACGTGAATACTCCGGCAGAGGGCTTCCCTTCCGATATAAAAGAGATTGCAACCTCTGTCTATGCGGAAACCGGAAAACGTTTTCCGCGCGTTACAATGCTTCAGGCTTTTCTGAAAAATTTTGAAGTCCATTATGAAACGTTTAAAAAAGAAGGCTTTTCCGGTATCCGAAAAAAATGGAAAGCCTTGACCGAAATCATCGGGAAGAAGGTTGTGGTTCGAAAAGTCGCCGGAGAGATCTCCGGAAAGGTTGTGGATGTGGATCATGAAGGCGTTCTGATACTGCAGGACAAAAACGGAGAAACCCACAGAATCTTTTCCGGTGATTTATTGTTTTAATAAAGCCCTTTTGCATGAGTTTACACGATATAAAACAAAATTATCCATGAAGCGATTCATTAACAACATATACCCAAATACTTAAATAAATTATAGATCGAATATAGGTCAAGAGCCTCCTCGTTCATCGAATACCAAAATGCTGGACAGGGCCGATTGAATCTCCGGAAACTGGAATTGGAAACCGGATGCACGGAGTTTTTCCGGAACCGACCGCTGGCTGTCCAGCAGCGCTTCTCCAAGCTCTCCCATAATTGTCTTGATGACAAACGCGGGAGTCTTAAAAAAAGACGGCCTTTTCAGGGCACTTCCCAGTGCTTCCGAAAAATCTTTATATCTGATCGATCCCGGGGAACAGAAATTTACCGGACCGTCAATCTCAGGCTTTTCCAGAAGAAACAGAATCGCGGAGAAAAGATCATCCATGTGAATCCATGGAAACCAGTGTTTCCCATCCCCAAGCGGCCCCCCAACAAAAAATCGGAATGCCGGTATCATCTTTTCCAGTGCCCCCCCATCTTTTCCCAGAACCACTCCCAACCGAGCTGTAATTACCCGGATTCCTTTTTCCTTTGCCTTGAAAGCCTCCTTTTCCCAGTCCACACAAACCGTTGACAAAAATCCCGTTCCGGACGTTGTGTCTTCCGTAAGAATTTCATC
>CAZOEW010000067.1:15905-17304 GCA_964578935.1 uncultured Desulfobacterales bacterium
GGTTAAAATCCGCTTCCGATAAAATGTTTTCCTCCACGGCGATCTCTTTTACGGTCCTGCCGGTTTCATGAGCCTGTTTAGCGATCTGAGAGGCCCGGTCATATCCCAGATCCGGGACCAGATAGGTGGCAAGGGCAAGGCTTTTGTCAACATTTTCAGAACAGGTTCGCTCGTCAGCCGTTAAACCCTGAATGCACTTTTGGGCAAAAACCGTTGCAGCGGAAGAGAGCAGTTGAATGGACTGCAACAGATTGTGCGCGATAACCGGCAGCATGGCGTTCAGTTCAAAATTCCCACCCTGGCCTCCGAGCATAATGGTTATATCGTTTCCCATCACCTGCGCTGCAACTTGAACAACGGCTTCGGGTATAACCGGATTGATTTTTCCGGGCATGATGGAAGACCCGGGCTGAAGAGAGGGAAGCAGGATCTCCCCCAGTCCGCATCTTGGACCGGATCCCAGCCACCGGATGTCGTTTGCTATTTTGACCATACTCACCGCAAGGGTTTTCAGGGCGCCGCTGAAAAAAACCACGGCGTCCCTGGCACCCTGAGCCTCAAAATGGTTTTCCGCTTTCCGAAACCTGATTCCTGTCTGATCCGAGATAAAGCCGATGACGGTTTCGGCAAACTCCGGATGTGCATTCAAACCGGTACCGACTGCTGTGCCCCCCAACGCCAGTTCTTCAAGGTCTCGCGATGCAGACTCAATTCTTTTGATTCCAAGATCCACCTGCCGGCAATATCCCGAAAACTCCTGTCCCAGCGACATTGGAACCGCATCCTGGAGATGGGTCCGTCCGATTTTTTTTACCTTCGAAAATTGAGAGGCTTTATCGTTGAGTGCAAGTTGAAGAAGCGCAAGTGATGGCAGCAGATCATTCTGGATCATTTGCCGCGCTGAAATGTGAATGGCCGATGGAATCACATCATTGCTTGACTGCCCCAGATTGACATGATCATTGGGATGAACAGGACTTTTCCCGCCCTTTTTGCCTGTAAGGGTCTCGTTCGCCCTGGAGGCAATGACCTCATTCATGTTCATATTCGTGGATGTGCCGGAACCGGTTTGAAAAACATCCACGACAAACTGGTCGTCAAATCGTCCTTCCATGACCTCCTGCGCGGCATCGGCGATGGCTCCGGCTATCTTCTCCTCCAGCAGTCCCAGACGTTGATTTACCCGCGATGCGCCTTTTTTGACAAGGGCAAGTGCCCGTATCATTGGAATCGGCATGTTCAGCCCGCTTATGGGGAAATTGTCTACCGCCCGCTGCGTGCCTGCTCCGAAATAAGCATCTTCCGGAACTTCAACGGTCCCAAGCGCATCTTTCTCTTCTCTGAATCTTTTCTTTCCCATTGTTTACCTCACAAAATATCATCAGATGCGATCTCGAAA
>CAZOEW010000068.1:0-13873 GCA_964578935.1 uncultured Desulfobacterales bacterium
TTGAAAAAACGCATAAACCAACCAGCAGGCGCGATATGATTGAAGAGCAAAAAAGAGAATTACGGGGAGTAACGGGATTTCAAATTTCAGGAGGTTTGCTGTGAAAAAGCCCTGGTTAAAATTTTACGGGGGTGTTCCGGAATCGATCGATTATCCGGAAGTGACTATGTATGAAGCGGTCATGGAAACCGCAGGAAAGTACCCGAAAGCCATTGCTTACGATTTCATGGGATACACATCAACCTATCAAACGTTTGCAAAAGAGATCAACCGGTTTGCAGACATTCTCGCGCATCTGGGTCTCGCAAAAGGAGACCGGATCACCATTGCCATGCCCACAACGCCGCAGGGAATTATCTGTTTTTATGCCGCGAACAAACTGGGTGCAGTCGCCAGCATGATCCACCCGCTTTCCACAATCTCGGAAATTGAATTTTATGTTTCCGTGAGCAAGAGCAGATTCGCCCTTACCATTGATGCTTTTTACGGCAAATTTAAAGAGGTGATGGATAAAACCTGCCTTGAACTCCTGATTCTCACAAAGATCCCGGATTACCTTCCACTGCTGAAAGGAATCGGTTTTACCCTCACCAAAGGACGTAAAATTCCAAAAGTACCGCCCGATTCCCGGGTCAGATGGTGGAAGGATCTCATGAAAGCCTCTGTTCCGGAAGCACCCAAGGCGCAGATGGGTACGCATGAACTTGCGGTAATCCTCTATAGCGGCGGGACAACCGGAAAACCCAAGGGAATTATGCTTTCCAGCTACAACTTCATTTCCGAAGGTCTGCAGTGCGCCCACTGGGTGGGAATGGACCGCAGGGACTCTATCCTTGCCATTCTCCCCATATTTCACGGATTTGGTTTGGGCGTATGTGTGAATTCAGCATTTATGGGTGGCGGGAAAAGCATCCTCGTTCCGACCTTCACCCCGGAAGATGTGGCAAAGCTGATTAAAAGCAAAAGGCCTTCGCTGGTTGTGGGAGTGCCCACCCTTTTTGAAGCGCTGAATAACCACCCCGGATTTCAGAAAACAGACCTAAGCTGCCTGAAAGCGGCGTTTTGCGGAGCAGACACTCTTCCACGGGTCGTAAAAGAAAAGTTTGAAGCGATTGTAAAGCGCCAGGGAGGAAACATCAAGCTGCTGGAAGGGTATGGCCTGACCGAAGCGGTAACCGCGATCATGGCCGCACCGCTCAATGAATACCGGGAGGGAAGCATTGGAATCCCGTTTCCGGACATGAAGGCAAAAATTGTCGACCCGGAAACAAGAGAAGAGGTTCCCGCTGGAGAAGAAGGGGAAATCTGCATTGCCGGCCCGGCAGTGATGATGGGATACCTGGACCACTCCGAAGAAACCGCCCGAACCCTGATAAAGCATGATGATGGAGAAACCTGGCTGCATACCGGAGATATCGGCACCATGGATGAAGACGGCTTTTTTTATTTCAGGCTGCGCCAGAAGCGAATGATCAAATCCTCCGGCATGAATGTCTATCCGGCCCAGGTGGAAGAGCATTTATACAAGCATCCGGAAGTTGCCGAAGTCTGTGTGATCGGTGTTCCGGACAAAGCCCAGGTTGAACGGGTCAAGGCTTTTGTGGTGCTGAAAGACAAATCCAAGGCCGGACCGGAAATGGAAAAACAACTGGTTGCCCATTGCCGCAAAGATCTGATAAAGTGGAGCTGTCCCCGAAATATCGAATTCCGGGACGAACTTCCGCTGACGCTTGTCGGCAAGGTAGCATACAAGGTTTTGGAAGATGAAGAGATCGAAACGCTGAAGAAAACCGGTCAATACACGGGAGCGTAATGGCCAGAAAACTGAAAACCGAAGCAACGCCAAGGAGCTTATCAAATGGACAGTCTCAGTCTTTTTCATGAAATCAATGCAAACCCCGGTGAATACGCCGCGAAATGGAAAACAGAAACAGGCGGCAAGGTGATCGGGAATTTCTGTTCCTATACACCTGAAGAGATGATCACGGCTGCGGGCGCCCTCCCCTTCCGGATCCTGGGTACCGGAGCTGCTATTTCAAAGGCAGATGCCTATCTTCAGTCATACAGCTGCAGTCTTGTGCGTGGAGCGCTTGAAGATGCCCTTGCCGGTCGGCTGGATTTTCTGGACGGGACGGTTTTCCCCCACACCTGCGATTCCATCCAGAGGCTGTCTGACATCTGGCGCATGAACACCAATTTTCCGTTTCATGCAGATCTGGTCATGCCGGTTAAGCTGGACACGGAAAGCGCCGAAAAATATATGATTTCGGTGATCCAAAAGTTCCGAAAAGATCTTGAAAAGGGGCTTGGAATCGAAATCACGGATGAGCTTCTGAAAGACGCCATCGGATTATCCAACCGGGTCCGGAAAAGCCTCGCAAAGCTGTATGCCATCCGAAAGCAAAATCCGGAACTCATCAACAGCAGTGACCTCCATACGATTTTCAGAGCTGCCATGATGATGGACCGGAAGCTGCTTGCGGATTCTCTTGAACCCATCGTTGCTTCCGTAGAGAGCAAAAAGGCACCTGCTGAAAAAAAGAGAAAAAGAATTGTTTTAAGCGGAGGCCTTTGCAGCATGCCCGATATTTACAAAGTTATCGAAGCTTCAGGAGGCGCGATCGTATGGGATGACTTCTGCACCGGATCCCGATACTTTGAAGGTTTTATAGAAGAAAACGGCGACCTTGAAAAAAATATTGCGAAAAAATATCTGGAGCGGGTCGCCTGCCCGGCTAAACATTCGGGAATTTTTTCCCGAGGAAACTACCTTTTGGAAAAGGTCAGGGAAAACAGCGCGGAAGGCGTAATCTTTGTTTTTCTGAAATTTTGCGACCCTCACTCATTTGACTACCCGTATATGAAAAAGATGCTTGAAAAAGAAGGGATCCCCAGCATGCTTTTTGAAATTGAAGACAAAAGTTCTTCCGAGGGTCAGCTCAAAACCAGATGCGAAGCGTTTATGGAAATGCTGTAAGCCCGTCCGCAAATTGAAGACGGCATGAAAAGCCTCTGGTTACGCTTGCGGTTCCTTGCACAGCATGGGATTTGATTACAAAAGATCAATCATATGAAGGAGAACACCATGACATCCCCTGATATCAAAGCAGACAATAAAACAGAATTCAAAAAAGATCCGGATAAAGAAAAGCGAAAAATCAAATCCGATAAAAAAATGAGAGAAATCATGACCGCCTATTACATCGAGGCAAAAACCCCAAAAGAGCAGACCGGCAAAAAGATCGCCTGGATTACAAGCGGGGGCCCGGTAGAGCCGCTCCAGGTCATGGATGTCATTCCCATCTATCCGGAAAATTACGGCGCCATGATCGGCGCAAGCAAAATGGGAGTGGAACTTTGTGAAAAATCTGAAGCAATGGGATATTCCAGTGATCTATGCTCCTATGCCCGGGCTGATATCGCCAGTTCAACGGTCAACGGCGGGCCCATTGGCGGTCTGCCCGAGCCGGACATGCTGATCTGCTGCAACAACATCTGCGGAACGGTCCTGAAATGGTATGAAGTTCAGGCGCGTTACTACAAGGTTCCGCTGTTTATCCTGGACACCCCCATCTGCCATACGGAATTCAACAAGGATATGAAACAATATGTCGTGACGCAAATGGAAGAATATATTTCTCTTCTGGAAAAGATATGCGGCAAACCCTTTGATTATGACCGGATGGTTGAAGTCGGCGCCCTGTCCATCCGCGGGCAGGAGCTCTGGAAGGAAATTCTGGATACCACCATGAACCGGCCCGCCCCCATGACCTGTTTTGACGCGTTTTTTCATCTGGCGATGATCGTTACCCTGAGAGGCACCCAAACCGCAGTGGATTATTATGAATCGCTGCTCGCCGAGATGAAAGAAAGAATCGCGGAAGGGATTGGAATGCTTCCTCATGAAAAATACCGACTCGTGTGGGACAATCTCCCCATATGGTATCGACTGCGATGGCTTTCCAACAAATTTACCGACCGTTCCGCCTGCCTTGTCGCAGACACTTACACATCGGGGTGGTGCAGCTCCATGGAATATCTGGACGAAAACGATTTTCTGGGTTCAATGGCGGAGATGTATACCCGTATCTTTTTAAACTCCGGAACCGACATCATGGCGGATAACATCATCAAAATGGTTGAAAAATATGAGGCGGACGGCGTGGTGTTTCATTCCAACCGGAGCTGCAAACCATATTCACTGGGCCAGTATGATATACAAAAACTGATTCAGAAAAAGGTCGGAATTCCGACCTTGATGATCGAGGCCGACATGGTGGATGAAAGGATGTTTTCAGAAAGCCAGGTTGAGACCCGGATCGATGCGTTTATTGAAATGTTAAAATAATGAGGTTCAAATGATAACAGCAGGTGTTGATGTTGGATCCATAAGCGCCAAGGCGGCGGTGATGAAGGATAACCATATTTTAAAAACATGTGTCATCCTTACCGGATACAATTCGCAAAATGCTGGAAAGCAGGTCTTTGACATGGTTCTCGCAGAGCTTGGCATGGAGGCTTCCCAGATTGAAAAAATCGTTGCAACCGGTTATGGCAGAAACAGCATAACCTATGCTGACAAAGCAGTTACAGAGATTACATGCCATGCAGCCGGCGCCAACTTTTTAAATCCGGATGTCCGCTCCATCATAGACATCGGAGGGCAGGACAGTAAAGCCATCGTGATCGATGGAAAAGGCAAGGTCAAAGACTTTGCCATGAATGACAAGTGTGCTGCCGGAACAGGCCGTTTCCTTGAGGTTATGGCGCGCGCGCTTGAGGTCGACCTCGACGCGTTCGGAGACTTATCCCTTTTGGCAGACCATGTCGCTCCCATCAGCAGCCTCTGTACGGTTTTTGCCGAATCAGAAGTCATTTCTCTGATTTCAAAGGGAGAAAAACGGGAAAACATCATCGCCGGGATTCACGCGTCCATTGGTTCACGGGTGATGGCCATGGGGAAACGAATCGGAATTGCATCCCCGATCATGATGACCGGAGGGGTTGCGAAAAATATCGGTGTTGTAAAAGCGCTTGAAGAAAAATTCAATACCACTATACTGGTATCGGAAAACGCACAGGTAAACGGCGCGATAGGCGCCGCGATCATTGCGGCATCACTCAACTAGGGTGTTCAAACAAACGAAAGCAGATAACGCTGTTGAGAAACGCCTGTTTTGTCATTCAGGCACAACATATCCATATTTTACACGAGGAGAAGATATATGAGCGACCTGTCTTACAAACTGGATGATAAGGTATTTGTCGTAACCGGCGGAAGCAGGGGAATCGGACTTGAAATTGCCGGACTGCTTCTCCAGCAGAATGCCAGGGTCGTAATCTGCGGCCGGAAACAGCCGGGGCTTGATGCCGCGGTATCAAAGCTGCAAGCCGGGAATGACCGTTTTCTTGCGGTTCCGGCGCACATCGGAAAAGCCGAAGATGTTGATAACCTGTTTAATCAGACCCTGTCCAAATTCGGACAGCTTGACGGGTTGATCAACAACGTGGGGATGAATATGGTAACATCCGTCCTGGAGGCCGAACCTTCTCTCTGGCAGAAAATTATTGATACCAACCTTACCGGGACATTTCTCTGCTCACAAAAAGCCGGAAAAATCATGCGTGAAAGGAAAAAGGGAAAAATTGTCAGCATCTCCTCTATTGCGGCCAGAAGATCAGCGCCGGCAATGGGAATTTACGGAATTGCCAAAGCCGGAATTGAGATGATGACCAAAGTCCTTGCAATGGAGCTTGCCGCATTCAACATTCAGGTGAATGCCGTGGCGCCGTGTATGGTCAAAACGGATTTCAGCGAATTCTTCTGGTCCAATGAGGGAATCCATAATGAAATTGTAAAAACCATTCCCCTTGGGAGAATACCGGATCCCATCGACATCGCTCATCCAACACTCTTTTTGTGCTCGGAAGGCGCAGATTTTATAACCGGCCAGACCATTCTGGTTGATGGGGGTGCCAGCGCCATCTGAAAGAATCATCGGGTTGTCAAACGATTATGCCGCCACCGGATCGACAGGAATATAACCCCAATATCATTGGATTCGTCGAGGATAAAGGTCCTGTCAACATTTCCTTGAATGAAGCACGGGATACCTACGGCCAACTGCCCAGTACTTACAAACTCATGCCGCTGAAACAGGGGCGGCAAAACAAAAAAGGATTGAATCTGGCCCTTGGCAAACTGATTTCTGAAAAACTTAAAGATTCGAATGCCAATTTAAAAAAAACCGTATTCGATTTCTTCAGAAACTGGCATCGCGACTGGAAAGATGAATTTGGAATCCATATTGAGCCTTTTTGCAACCTGAATACCCCGGAACAGGTAAAAGGAATCCTTTCCGGATGTCATAAAAAGCTTTCTGCTGTTTTGAATCAGGACTTGAGAAGCGACCTGTTAACCGGCAGGCTGATCCGGAAGGATATCTTAAATTCCATTCCGGATCAAAATCTTGCCGAATCCGCGGAAAGAATCCTTCAAAAAAGGGTTAAAAATCTTTCCGGAATAAAAAAGAAAGCGTCAACACAACATTTCATAAACCAAATCCAGGCATATCGCCTGCTGAAAACAATCAAAAAAAATATCTCCTGTGACATTTTCGAAGCGGACTATCAAACCTTGGCAACGTATGCGGATGAGATCTCAAAAACGCTCTTTACGCTCTCCGCTCATATTGAGATTCCCGGAATCGAGAAACTGGAAGTGGTCCGGGGACAGGAGGTGGAGTTTGAATTTGCCGAAAGAGATACCACCTACCTGTTGCTGGGCAAAGAAACCGGAGACTGTACCGCCGACAAACTCCCCTTTCAGGCGGATCGGGACATCGAAAACATTTACTGGACGGTTTTCCCCTGGATACTGGACCGCAACTACCAGATCCTGAAAGTGTATTATGATGGTTCATTTATCATGAAGGCTCATCTGATGCCTCTTTTTATCCATCAGGACAATCTGGATAAAATAATTCTTGCAATCGATGCAGTGGAAGCAGTAAGAGCGTTCAGGGATGATATTCAAGGGTTTGGCAGGGAAGATCTGCTCAAAAAAAAGGAGGACATTTTTCAGAAAGTACTGGAAAAAATTATCACCATCGGCTCGTTAATGGGCATTCAGGATATTTACGCGGAAAAATTTTCCAATACAAAATGGGTAAGAGAGTATCTGAACCAGCTTCCTGAAATATTTCTTCATGTCCAAAGCCTCGTCAAGATAGATGAACTGGAGGATCTGTTTTTTCTGTCAAAGGAACTGTTTGCCGAGACAAAGCATCCGGTTCCAAAAGAAATTTTTATGGAAATCCAGATGAAAAATACATCCCTTCTGCCCAGTGTCACCAAAAAATCCAGCGGCGTAAAAGCTTTTTCTGTCATCAAGGGCCGCCCCGGGGATGGAATCCCCATGAAAAAAATTATCGGGATATAAGGAACGGAGAGGATGTGCCATTGGAAGAGCTTTTTCCTGCAAAGCAAAATGAATAGAGGCGATCATTGAACGCCAAAAAAAAAGAGTTCCACACCATCGCAGTTCTCGGATCACTGCCTCCCCTTCGGGCGCTCAGCAGCTACTGCCTTGAATTTACCCGGGCCATGGTCGAACTGACTGAGATCAATTTTATCTCCTTCAAAAAAATCTACCCCGCCTTTCTATATCCCGGCGGAAAATTACAAGAGGATCCGACTTTTCCTTCTCTGAATCATCACCGGTTGGCCGTAATGCGTCGCCTGACCTGGTATAATCCGGCAACATGGCTGAGAGAAGGTTTTTTTTCAAAAGCCGACTTGCTGCATGCTCAATGGTGGAGCCTTCCGCTATTCCCCATCTATTTTTTGATATGCATCGGATTCAAGCTTCGCGGGAAACCGGTTGTCCTTACCGTTCATAATGTTCACTCCCATGAAAAATCCGGACTTTTCGATCTTCTTTCCGGTCTCCTTTTCAAACTGAGTGATCATGTTATCGTTCATTCAGAAACAAACAGGATGCAGATGATACAGCACTATGCAATTCCTGAAGAACGCGTTACAGCAATACCTCATGGACCACTCGACTTCCATACGCTAAAAAACGTAAGCAGAGAAAAAGCCCGGCAGGAAATGAACATGAAACCGGAAGAAAAAGTGATCCTTCTTTTTGGCGCTATTCGCCCATACAAGGGAATCGATACCGCGATTTCCGCCTTTGATCAGGTCCGAAAGGAAATCCCGGAAGCCCGGCTGGTGATTGCCGGAAAGCTTTGGGGGAAATGGACTCCCTATTCAGAAATGATCAAAAATCGAAAACTCGAACAATATATTCATACCACTTTACAATATATCCCTTCCGAGATGGTTTCATTTTTTTTCAATGCCGCCGATCTTGTAATCCTTCCGTACCATCATTTTGACAGCCAGAGCGGTGTCGGATCCATTGCCGTTTCTTTCCGAAAACCAATGATCGTCACCAATACCGGGGGACTTCCCGACCTCGTGGAAAATCCCCGCAACATCGTTCCTCCAAATGATCCTGGCGCATTGGCAAGGGAGATCATACGGAGCCTCAACACCCCCGGGAGACTGAACGAAATGAAAGCGGAAGCGGAAGTTGTTGCAGAAAAGATCGCATGGCCCGCACTTGCCAAAAAGACACTGGCGGTATATAAAAGGATACTTGAATAAAATCGATCTTCTGACTCAGGACAACCGAAAATTTCAACCTCCGGAACACATGAAACATTTTGAGGATTGAAATTTGAGGCTGATGCAGAAATTGAGCAAAAGGGGATGGCTGGTAAAGGTCTCGAGGAAAAATATTGAGCTATCTAAAAGAACTGCTTCCTAAAATGATCCAGTACAGACTGGCAAGGCTTGGCCTGGTAAAGCCCGGAACGCCCATGAATCTGACGTTTTCCGTCACCAACATCTGTCAGTCCCGCTGCAAGACCTGCAATATCTGGGAGTTGTACAAAAAAGAGCCGCACAGAAGAAACACAGAGCTGACGCTGCCTGAAATTGAAAAAATTTTTCGTTCAATCGGTCATGTTTATATATTCAACATCAGCGGCGGAGAACCGTTCCTGCGGAAAGAGATCACACAGATTGTTGAATCCGCATGCAAATACCTCACACCCGGAATCGTACATATTCCCACAAATGCAATTGCCGCAGGTTTGATCAAGAAAAGGATACTGGAAATTCTGCAACTCCTTGAAGCCCGGTTTCCCGAAGTTCAGCTCACCATAAAACCAAGCCTGGATCATGTTGGTGAAAAACACGATGAAATAAGGGGGGTGCCTGGAAACTTCAACAAGGTAATTTCCCTGTTCCACCATCTCAGAAAGCTTCAGGAGAAATATAAAAATTTTCACGCAGAGCTCGGAACCGTTATTTCAACCTGGAATGTAAAGGATGTCGCTGAGATTGCTCAGTTTGCGTCAAGCCTCGGTCCGGACAGCTATCGAAACGAGATTGCCGAAAAACGGTCTGAAATGTTTAACCTGGACACCTCGATTACGCCATCTCCGGAGGATTATGAAAAGGCAGCCCACTTTTTTGTCCATCAGATCCAAAGCAGCATGAAAAGCAAACTGTTGTTCCAGAGAATTACCAATGCCTTTCGTCTGGTTTACTATGATACCGCTATCAAAATACTCAAAGAAAACCATCAGGTTATTCCGTGTTATGGGGGAATTTCCAATGCGCACTTGACGCCTTATGGCGATATATGGGCCTGCTGCACGCTGGGATATGACAAGCCCATGGGAAACCTGCGTGACTTCGATTACAATTTCCAGGCGTTATGGAACAGTCAGCAGGCAAAAGAAGTCCGCAAGCATATCCGCAGCGGTGGTTGCCAATGTCCCCTTGCAAACCAGACCTATTCAAATCTGCTGCTGCACGGACCATCGTTGCTGAAAGTGATATGGAAAATTTTCAGAGCGTAAAAACGTTTTTGCGCTATCGGAACGCTTCGAGTTGAAAAAGAGAATATTTAGAAGAAAAGGGAAGGAGCTGTTTTGAACTATCTGGTTACCGGCGCCACCGGTTTTTTAGGGCCCTATCTGATCCGAAAGCTGATTTCCAGCGGGCACACATGCAAATGCCTTGTACGGGATACCAGCGATACGGATTTTCTGGAAGAAGTTGGAGCGGAGCTGTTTCAGGGGGATATTACGAAAAAAAATACCCTGACCGGAATCGCCGATGACACGGACGTTCTAATCCATATGGCTACCCTGGGCCATGTCAGCAACTTTACCGTTGCAGAGGAAATGTTTGAATCCATCAATGTTCAGGGAACTGTTCATATCATGCAGGAAGCTTTACGGGCAGGAACCAAAAAAGTTATCCATTGCAGTACGGTTGCGGCCATGGGGATCTGTTCCGATATTCCGGCAACTGAAACCAGCACGTGCAATCCACATCATCCTTATGGTCGAAGCAAGCTGAAAGCGGAAAAAGAAGTTCTAAAAATGGTCTCGGATTCAGGCCTGCCGGCTTCTATCATACGTTTTTCAATGGTTTACGGTCCGGGTGACCCAAGAGACATGTTGAAGCTTACCCGAATGGCAAAAAAAAACCTGTTCCCCAAAATCGGCAACAGGTCAAAACTTACACCGCTTATACATGCTGAGGATGCGGTTCAGGGACTCCTTTTAGCCGCGGAAAAAGGAAGAATCGGTGAAATCTATCTGATAACCAATTCGCAGTCCATCCCTTTTGACCGCATCCGAAAAATCATCGAAAGGGGATTGGGTGTTTCAAGGTTCCCGCTGTATATTCCGGAATGGACAGCCCTTGTGATGGCATCCCTGTCTGAAAAAATCTTTTCATCTCTTGGAAAGACTCCGCCGGTATCGAGAAAGAATATCGAGTCAACACTGGCTGATCGGGTCTTCTCCATTCAAAAAGCCCAGCAGGAGCTTGGGCTTCAGCCGGTGATCGACCCGGAACAGGGATTACTGGAAACCGTTCTCTGGTATAAACATAACGGATGGGTATAGAAAATGAAAAAAGAAGTGGAAGTTTTTGGCGTTACCTATGATCGGTATGTTCTGCTGCAGCTGCATAAAGAACTTGCATGCGATTTAAACCTGAAAAGTATTGTGGAAATGCCGAGTCATGGCGCCAAGGCTGCCGGATCTTTATATTCTATCGGTTTTGCACTGGCCGGATGCGATGTCATGCTGGTGAATCCTGAAACCGACATGCTTTCCAAATGGAAAGATATTAACCAATCCCACAAGATGACATATAAAGAGAATGTCAATCCCGGCCTTACTCCTTTTGATTCCAGCTCATTTGATCTGGCCTGGAATTTTGTGACCTGGACAGAACTTGAAACCCCCGAACGGTATATACAGGAAATGAAGCGGATCACCCGAAAGTATATCCTTCTGGTGACCTGCAATAATTTTCAGCCCGGCTATCCCTGGCACCGATTTTTACATTCCTGGTATGGATTTGACTGGAATCACGGACAGGTAAAATACAATCACATCACCACGGTTAAGAAATTGTTCAAAAATTCAGGGATCAAGGTAATTGATGCCGGCGCCATTGATACCCCCGGCTGGCCAGACCCCAGCGGACCAAGAGATGTCAGACTTCATCGCCGGTATGGCAGCAATGATCCCCGGTTACAATCAACCCCGGACTGGGAAGTACCTATTATTCATTATGTGAAAAACAATTCCTTCCCCGGCTGGATGAAAAAACTCGGCAAATGGGATATGTTGTTCAGGAAAGGCGTTTTTAAACTTCCCATGAGTCATCTTTTTTATGTGCTGGGTGAAAAATGATTTTATTTAAATCCATAGATTTTTTTAAATATTACGATTTTCTAATTTTAAGCTGTTTAAAGGATTATACATGAATAATTCAGAAGATGTATCTGTGGTTGTTTGTACTTATAATCGCTCCAATAGTTTAAAAAAGTTATATATTTTCAACATGTTGATTATTTTAATAAAAGGATTGGAATATAAAGAGTTAAATCAGGTTAGAAACCAAGTAACAGTCTGAGCAATACCTCTATCCAAAGACCATTGAGCTTTCCATCCCAGTCTGGCTTCTGCCTTGGTTGTATCTGAAAAATTTCGTTTCACATCTCCAAGTCGTGGACATGTTTTTTCAACCTTTGGTGGATAAATACCATTTTCAGCAAATACTTTCAGCAACAATTCAGTAATTTCATCCAAAGTGGTTTCCCTGCTGGTGGCGATTTGAAAGGTCTCACCACCGATACCTTCTTTAACGGCGCTTAGAAAAAGGGCATTGATCAAATCGTCAATATAGATAAAATCCCTGGTCTGGGTGCCGTCGCCATAGATCAGCAGGGTTTCTCCGTTCAGGGCTTGTTTGATGAATTTTGCCACCACGCTGGATTTGTGGGTTGATCCGGGGCCGTATACATTGCTAAATCGAAGTGCCACGGTA
This sequence comes from uncultured Desulfobacterales bacterium, assembly GCA_964578935.1. GTDB lineage: Bacteria > Desulfobacterota > Desulfobacteria > Desulfobacterales > SURF-7 > JAQYVL01. The sequence goes on from CAZOEW010000068.1 coordinate 12,433, forward strand.
TTCACGCCAAAGGTTTTGAAGTAGGCTGAACAATATCCCTCTCCTGCCAGCTTGCTGGATCCATAGGGAGAAACAGGATGGGGAGGAAGTTCTTCATGGATGGGCGGTTCGCATTCTCCGGCAGGTGCGCCGGAAGAGGCAAACACAAACCGGCTGACGCCATTGGTTCTGGCACCTTCCAGCATGTTAAAAGTCCCAATGACATTGGATTCCATGTCAAGGCGGGGGTTTTCCACTGACGCCGGAACCCCGGTATTGGCTGCAAGATGAACAATGATGTCCATATCCCGGCAGCAGATTTCACAGGTTTTGGGGTCCCGGATGTCACCGACAACGAGTTCAACGCGGCTATCCGTCGAAACAGGGGATAAAAAAGAATCTGTTGAGGTTTCCGTATATGAACATACGGTTTCAAGATCCTTTCGAGTGCCCACGCTCAGGTTATCCAATACCCGGATAAAATGATTGCCTTCCCGCATCAGCTTTTTGATCAGACTGGTGCCGATAAATCCGCAGCCGCCGGTTATCAGCCATTTCAAAGGATATTTTACTGCCATTTGACCCCCCTGAAGATTGAAGACACCTTGATATTGTCCTTATATTTTAATACGGTTTCCATCATCTGGGCCAGGACATCTTCGTTAAGATAGTGGGGTTTTAACCCTAAGTCCAAAAGCCTGGTATGGGTGGGGTTGTAATAATGGTCTTCCGTTTTTTTGCGCGGGTTTGGCAAAGATTTGATCTGGAGTTTAATGATGTGGGTATTCGGAGCATGTTCTTTTACGTCAAAAGTCTCTATCTGTGATTTCAATGTTGTTCCGGATCGTCAAAAGGGCGGCGTTCCGGTTGAGCAGGGAATAAAGGACGGATGGCTGCTCAGCATAATAAATAAATTTTTTGAATAAAAGTCATTTAATTATACAAAATTAATTATATTTATATTTAATATATGCCTGGATGCCCTCATAAATTCAACAATCCGAGAGGATGCGATGGCATTTAAAAAAATGAAACAGAATTTAGGATTTGCTGACCTCGCTCTCAAAAATTCTCTGAAGCATAACTGCAGTCTTGAAATTCACCCAGTTGAATTTCGCTTCGCAAACCCGCCAAAGACGGGATTCAACCGGATGAAGTGAGCCCAATCAGGATTTTATAGCACAAAATAAAATTGCTGACGGCATCATAAGAAAAGATTCAACTACTGCCAAATTAACTGAATTGGAAATAGACAGCTCCGCCCTGTTGGTTACAGGGAAGAATCACGGATAACCAATTGGAACATTGAGATATTTTATAAAATTCGATCCGGAAATACCCCCTGGTGTCCGGATTATTTCTTTTTTTCTTCCCAGATTAACAAAAGCGCCCTTTTTTCCAGTCGGGGCATCAGTTCTTTATATTCTTTTCCGCTGAGCACCAGCGGACGAATTTTTCGTTT
>CAZOEW010000068.1:13973-17259 GCA_964578935.1 uncultured Desulfobacterales bacterium
TTTGAATATACTAAACTTTTCTTCTTTCTACTCTTTCGCCGGCGTTGTCCGGATTTTCAGTGATTTTCCTGACGCGATCACTCCCCCGCCGTTCAGACCGCATCTGGCAGATCTGCTCTGATACAAGTCCCATCATAAAGATGACCACAGATGTTGTAAAAAGAAGCGCGCTCATGTTTGTAAATCGCATCATGGCCACAAAGGTGTAAATGTAATACCCGAATCCCAGAAAAAACATAGCCAGGCTAACCGGCAAAAACACACGCATGGGAGAATAAAGCGTACAAATTTTCGTGATAATCATAAAAAAACGAACACCATCTCTGAACATACTGATTTTACTGTTGCCTGTCTTTCTTTTTTCTATTTTTATGGGTTTGTATTTTACGCTCCATCCGCTCCGCAACACCCCAAGGGTAAGCGTCGTGGGATAGGAATATGTATTGGGAAGCATGAACAGAAAATGTCGAACAACTTCTGCTTTCACAGCCCGGAATCCGGATGTCAAATCTTTGATTGCAAATTTGGCAACATAGGAAGCCAGCCAGTTGTACAATCGGTTTCCGATAGCCCTTCCAAGCGAAGCATTGCCCAGAAAGGAGCGGGCACCCACAACCATGTCAAATTCAGGTATATGCTCCAGCAGTTTTCGAATATCCTCCGGGTCGTGTTGACCATCGCCGTCCATGAACACGAAAACATCCCCTTCCGCAACCCGGATACCGCTTTTCACGGCCGCCCCATTACCAATATTATAGGGATGACTGTAAACCTCCGCACCCGCCTCGATCGCTCTGGCAACCGTATCATCGCGTGAGCCGTCATCAATCACAATAACGTTAAAGTCAGGATAGAGCTCCCTGGTTTTAGAAACAAGATCGCCGATAATTTCAGCTTCATTATATGCCGGGATAATGACGGTTACCTTTAGTTTATTCATTGATCTTCGGAAAGTCTAAAGTTACTCCAAATCATCCGGCAAAGGCCACCTGCAGAAGGATCCTGCTTCGCACAAATCCGCTTATAGGCGAACCCGATTGAAACAGAACTTGCTGATAATAGCGAATTCCGGATGGAAACCAGTTTAGAACAATAAAAAAAATAAGCCTTTCCTGTCAAGGCAATTATGTTATAATTGATATACTGACTTATGATATCCGGATTCAACCCTCTTGACAGGAAAAATGCCGACTCTCAGACAACAGCTTATTGCACTTTTAGAAAAAAATGAAATGACGGCAAGAGACATTTCCCGGGAACTGAAAGTTCGGGAAAAAGAGGTCTTTGAACACCTGTCTCATATCCGGCAGACCCTCAAAAACAAAAAGCAAACGCTCCATGTCATCCCTTTTCAATGCATGGTGTGCGATTTTACATTTAAAGACAGAAAACGGCTGACACGGCCGGGGCGATGTCCCAAATGCAAAAAGGGGCATATTCAGGCTGCAACATATCGAATTGTATAGTTCGTGTCCTACCACAATTCCCTGCCAATCAGGATAGCCGTTCCCTGGATACCTGTTTCAGGATCTGTGGCAATAACATTTACTTCTCCGATCGAAAGCGAAGTTGCAAGGCCCTTCTGGTCCATGCGGTTTTTGACTTTTGCCTCAGACTCATCAGAAGATGACCAAACCACCTCTTGTGTAATATCTCTTTTCTTGCCATCCGAAAACAGGCCAATTGCTTCAAACAAATGGCTTTCGCCCAGTGAAACGGATTTTTTTTCCGGCTTGACTTCAATGGAGACCAGCTCGGCATTGGTAATGTCTACAACCGCCTGACCTGTAATTTTTGTTTCTGGATCCTGAGCTGAAATAACGGTTCTTCCTGGAAATCTTGAGTTCAATACACCGGTTTGACTGTTTATTTTGGCAATTCGGGGATCGGATGAAGACCAGATCAGCGTCTTCGTTATCTCTTTTGTCTCACCGGTGTTCAATGTTCCGGTAGCGGTAAATGACGCTCCGCGACCTGCGGGAAGAGAAATCTGCTCCGGAACAACAGCAACCGATACAAGAGACGGCGCAATGACATTCATCGATGCTTTCCCTGAAATTTTACTGACAGGTTCCAGTGCAACGATGGATACGCTTCCCGCACTCTTTGAAATTACCTCAACCTTTGCGGAATCTGTTTGATCGATTTTGGCGACCGCGGGATTGGAAGAGATCCATACAAGCCCGTTTGAAATATTTTTTTTGTTCCCGTTGGAAAAAAGTCCTTCTGCACTGAACTGCCTGCTGTTTCCCAGAAGAATTGTCTGATTTTCAGGCTGCACAAGAATCGAAACAAGTTCTTGTTTTTTTACAATTAACTTTGAGGTGCCGCTAATCCCGGACCAGGGATGGAAAGCCCTGATCTCTGTTGTTCCCGCTGAAAGCGGAACAGCAATCCCTCTGTAATCTTCTTCATTTCCAATGGAAGCGACCAGCTTGTTCGACGATGTCCATTTCACCATCTGGGTTATATCTTGTTCCCTGCCATTTGAATAGATTCCTATCGCCGTCATCGATTGAACCTTTCCCGGGAAAACGGCCGCTCCGGAAGGGCTCACGGAAATAGCCGCCAATTCGGGATGTTTCACCGTAAGATATGCCGATCCACTGATAATAATCGTGGGATCCGTTGCCTTGATCCGGGCAGTACCGTTGGAAATGGAAGTAGCCACTCCGTTGCTCCCGGACGCATTGCTGATTTCGGCAACAGAATGAGTTGAACTGGTCCAGATAACGGACTCGGATATATCATAGGTCGAGCCATCAACATAGGTTCCGATAGCCGTAAACTTCTGCGTTCCTCCTCTGGGAACAGATGCCCGGGAAGGGGTTACGGAAATTGAAACAAGCTTTGTCGTTGTAACCGAAAGCGTTGTAGAACCGCAAACCCCGGTTCTCGGGTCTGTTGCAGAAATCGTACTCGAGCCGGCAGGAGGAGAAATACCCAACCCCTTGCTTCCCGGCATATTGCTGATGATGGGGGTCGACCTGTTAGATGATGACCAGTCTACAAGATCGGTTACGTCGCCGCTCTTTCCGTCTGAATATGTTCCGATGGCCTTAAATTGCTGGACATGACCCGTATGAACAGAGAGATTTTCCGGCAAAACTTTAATGGCGACCAGTTCCGGAGGAAGGATGTTGAGCTCCGCGCGCGCCTGGATATTTTCTGATGTAACCGCTGTTATCGCTGCCTTTCCTTCCCGGAGCCCTATGAAAACACCTGGTTTCGCTGATTCAGATGAAATGTCAGCGAACCGGGTATCGGCTGAACGCCAGGAGACATC
>CAZOEW010000069.1:0-17122 GCA_964578935.1 uncultured Desulfobacterales bacterium
TTCGTGAAGGCGGAAGAACTGTCGGTGCCGGCGTGGTCAGCGATATAATCGAATAGAGTGGAAGATTGGTAGAATATAATGAATACAAAAATCAGGATCAGGCTGAAAGCCTATGACCATAAACTGTTGGATCAGTCCGCAGTTGATATTGTAGATACCGCCAAAAAGACTGGTGCAAAAGTGGTCGGGCCGATTCCGCTCCCCACGAAAACGAATAAGTACTGTGTTTTGAGATCACCGCATGTGGATAAAAAATCTCGAGAGCAGTTTGAGATCAGGACTCATAAGCGGCTCTTGGACATACTTGAACCTACTCAACAGACGGTCGACGCCTTAATGAAGCTGGATCTTTCGCCTGGTGTTGATGTTGAGATTAAACTGTAGTCAAGGGGATTGGAAAGAGTCATGTGCAAAGGAATGATAGGTAAAAAGTTAGGGGCGACCGGTTTGTTTACTCCAAATGGTAATTACGTGCCGGTAACCGTCGTACAGCTTGGGCCTTGTGTTGTTACGCAAATAAAAACAGAGGCTACAGAAGGTTATAACGCGCTTCAACTGGGATTTGGAAGCAAAAAAGAAAAACGGGTAAGCAAGCCCCTTGCCGGCCATTTTAGAAAAGCCGGAAATCAGATGTTTGAGTTTTTGAGGGAATTCGGGGTTGATAATCCGGGTGAATATAAAATAGGCCAATCCATTACGACGGATATTTTTAAGGTTGGTGAGCTGGTGGATGTAACAGGCACCACTAAAGGTCGTGGTTTTTCAGGAGTTATCAAGCGCCATGGATTTCATGGAGGGAAAAAGACCCATGGAAGTCACAGTCACCGAATCCCAGGGTCAATAGGCACCAGTGCTTGGCCTTCAAGGGTGACTAAGGGCAAGAAGCTTCCGGGAAGATATGGAAATACGACCAAGACGACGCAGAATCTTGAAATTTTAGATATAAGGCCGGAAGAAAATCTTATCCTTTTAAAAGGGTTGGTTCCGGGAGCCAAAACAGGACTACTGAAAATTAAAAAGAAAAAATTTTAGTTCTTCATTGAATTATTACGAGGAATATTATGGCTGTCGTAGATGTTCAAAATATAAAAGGGGAAAAGGTTTCGGAAGTTGATCTTCCTGACAGCATATTTGATGTGCCGGTTAAACCCGATCTTCTCCATGAAGTTGTGAAAATGCAGCTTGCCGGGAGGCGTTCCGGAACCGCATGTGTTAAAAATCGATCGGATGTGGCCGGAAGCGGAAGAAAACTTTTTCGTCAGAAAGGCACCGGAAGAGCTCGGCGGGGAAGCATTACGTCTCCTCTACTGAAAGGCGGCGGTGTGGTATTCGGACCCCATCCGAAGGACTACTCTTATACGATGCCGAAAAAGAAAAAGAGACTTGCCCTGAAGATGGCGCTTTCCAGTAAACTTGAAGAAAAGACTTTATTCGTGGTTGACCGGATAGAGCTCGAGGAGCCGAAAACCAGTAAAGTTGTTGAGATAGCCAAGGCATTAAAAGTAGATAACGCCCTTATTCTCACTCATGAGAAAAATTTTAATCTTGAACTTTCGGCAAGGAATATCCCGGGTATAAAAGTAATCAGGAGTGAAGGGTTGAATGTTTATGATATTCTGAAGTATCGGAATCTGGTTATTCTTGAGGCCTCGATTAAAGCAATTGAAGGGAGGCTTTCGGCATGAATCAGTATGATATTATCAAAAGGCCGTTGAATACGGAAAAGACGACAATTCAAAAAGAAGCCGCTAACCAGGTCACTTTTGAAGTTGACCCGAAGGCCAATCGAATTGAAATTGAAAAGGCCGTTGAAGCGGTATTTAATGTTAAAGTCTCCGGAGTGAGGACCTTGCAGGTCAAGGGCAAGATCAAGCGAAGGGGGCGAACGTTAGGTAAACGAAAAGACTGGAAAAAAGCCATCGTTACCCTGATGCCTGGGGAGCGAATTGAATTTTTTGATGGCGTGTAGATCTAGGAGCGTATAATGGCAGTTAAGAAAGTTAATCCGACATCACCGGGGCGAAGGTTTCAGGAATATTCAACCTTTGAAGAAATAACCACCGCAACCCCGGAGAAAAGCCTTTTACGGACCATCCGGAAAAAAGGCGGCAGAAATTTTTATGGGCGAATAACCAGCCGGCATCGAGGCGGTGGCCACAGAAGGCACTATCGTGCTATTGATTTCAGGCGGAATAAACAGGGCATCCCCGCAAAGGTTGCGTCAATAGAGTACGATCCGAACCGAAGTGCCAGAATAGCCCTCTTGAATTATGTTGACGGTGAAAAACGATATATTCTGGCACCTGTGAATTTAAAAGTCGGCGATACGATAATGGCAGGAGAAGCGGCTGATATCAAACCCGGAAACGCTTTGCCTCTTGGCAATATACCTCTCGGGACTCAGATTCACAATATCGAACTGCGTATGGGAAAAGGGGGCCAGATTGTAAGAAGTGCCGGTTCTTTTGCTCAGCTTATGGCCAAGGAATCGCCTTACGCCTTGATAAAATTACCTTCGGGAGAGGTTCGGAAGGTTCTTTTAAAATGTATGGCAACAATCGGCCAGGTCGGCAATGTGATTCACGAAAATATTTCAATGGGAAAAGCCGGGAGAAGCAGATGGCTCGGCAGACGCCCCAAAGTTCGCGGTGTTGCAATGAACCCGGTAGATCACCCGATGGGTGGTGGTGAAGGAAGGTCTTCAGGAGGCCGTCATCCCTGTTCTCCCTGGGGTACACCGTCTAAAGGATATCGCACTCGAAAGAACAAGACTACGAATAAGTATATCGTAAAAAGACGAGCAAAGCGATAATATGGAATGTTAAAAATAGATTAAACCGGCTCGGGTTGCAGGAGATAATATGCCACGATCGTTAAAAAAAGGTCCCTATATTGACGACCATCTGATTAAAAAGGTACAGGTTGCTCAGGAAACAAGGAGTAATCGTGTAATAAAGACATGGTCACGCAGGTCGACTATCATTCCTGAAATGGTAGGACTTACACTGGCGGTGCATAACGGCAAGAAGTTTGTTCCTGTCTTTGTGTCGGAGAACATGGTGGGTCATAAGCTTGGGGAGTTTTCACCAACCAGGACATTCTATGGCCATGCCGGTGATAAAAAATCGAGATTGAAAAAATAAACAAGTCAACATTGAAGAAGAAGCAAAATATAATATGAGGATAGACTGAGATGGAGGCGAAAGCTATAGCAAAGTACGTGCGTATCTCTCCGCAGAAGGTTCGCAGGATAGTCGGTGCCGTGAAAGGGAAACCAGCGGAAACGGGACTCAATATTCTCAAGTTTATGCCACAGAAGTCGGCCGGACTTGTTGAGAAGGTTTTGAAGTCTGCAATCTCTAATGCGGATCAGAATAACAAGATGGATGTGGATACGCTGATTATCAGAAATATAATCGTAGATGAAGGACCCACCCTGAAACGTTTTCGGGCAAGAGCGCGAGGGCGTGGTTCCAGAATATTAAAACGAACCAGTCACATAACAGTCATTGTAGCGGAAGATGCAGTCTAAATAAGGAGGAAATGCCTTGGGCCAGAAAGTAAATCCGGTTGGAATGCGGATCGGGATTGTAAAAACATGGGGATCACGGTGGTATGCAGATAAAAATTATGCTGCTTTTATTTTAGAAGATGATAAGATTCGAAAATTTATCAGAAAGAAACTTTCTCATGCCGGCATTTCTAAAATAGAGATTGAAAGATCTTCCAAACATGTTAGACTCCGCATTTTTACGGCAAGACCTGGAATCGTGATCGGTAAAAAAGGTTCTGAAATAGAGCTGCTCAAAGGCGAGCTGATGAAGATTGCCGCCCAGGAAGTTTTTATTGACATTCAAGAAGTCAGGAAACCGGAGATTGATGCCCAGCTGGTTGCAGAAAATGTTGCAAATCAACTCATACGAAGAATTGCATTTCGAAGGGCCATGAAAAGGGGCGTTTCTTCCGCCATGCGGTTCGGCGCAAAAGGCGTTAAAATAATTTGCTCAGGAAGACTGGGCGGCGCTGAGATGGCCAGAACGGAATGGTATCGTGAGGGAAGGGTTCCGTTGCATACCCTGAGAGCTGACATTGATTATGGTTTTACGGAAGCAAGAACCACATATGGTATTATCGGTGTCAAGGTATTTATTTTTAAAGGCGAGATCTTGAAAAAGACCGAGTTGGCTTAGTGTAACCGGACAGGAGAATTAGGACATGCTTAGTCCAAAAAAAGTAAAATATAGAAAATGTCAGAGAGGGAGGATGAAGGGTGCCGCCCGCAGAGGATCTACTCTTTCTTTCGGTGAATACGGCCTTCAGGCGATAGAGTGCGGCCTGGTTACCGCCAAGCAGATTGAAGCAGCCCGTATTGCCATGACAAGACATGTCAAGAGAGGCGGAAAAATGTGGATTAAAATTTTTCCGGATAAACCGTTTACGAAAAAGCCCGCAGAAGTGAGAATGGGTAAAGGTAAGGGCGCGACAGAAGGATGGGGTGCAGTGGTTCGTCCAGGCAGAATCCTTTATGAGATGCAGGGTGTTCCCAAAGAACTCGCAATGGAAGCATTCAGACTGGCAGCACATAAACTTCCGGTCAAGACCAAATTTGTAGAAAGAGGTAATTTCTGATGAAAGTAAGTGAGATCCGAGCACTTAGCCTGGAAGAGATGCAAAAGAAGGTTAAAACCCTGAAAGAAACATATTTCAATCTGCGTTTTCAGCACGGGACTGGGCAGCTTGAGAACTCAAGCATGCTTGCAAGAACGAGGCGTGATATCGCCAGGGTTAAGACGGTTATTAAACAGGTCCAATCATCATAAACTTTAAATAGAATAGTTGTGGCCATGAAAAAAAGAGGAATGAAAAGGCAGGTTGTCGGTACGGTTGTCAGTGACAAGATGGACAAAACTGTTGTCGTGAGTGTTGAAAGACTTGTTCAGCATAGCCTTTATAAAAAATTTATCAGAAGGCGGAATAAGTTTACAGCACATGATGAAAATAACGAGTGCCGTATCGGCGATAAGGTCAAGATTACGGAATCAAGGCCTCTGAGCAAAATGAAACGTTGGCGGGTCAGTGAAATAGTTGAAAAAGCTGTTTCGTTATAGGGGAAATTGGAGCGATGATTCAGTCAGAAACAAGATTGACGGTAGCAGACAACTCAGGGGCCAAAGAAGTGTACTGTATTAAAGTGCTTGGAGGCTCCAAAAGACGATATGCAAGCGTCGGCGACATAATAGTTGTATCTGTAAAGGAAGCGATTCCGAATGCCAAGGTAAAAAAAGGCGATGTGATGAAAGCCGTAGTCGTTCGGACAAAAAAAGAAATCAAGAGGCCTGACGGGTCTTTCATAAGGTTTGATGATAACTCGGCTGTTTTGTTGACTGGAAGCATGGAGCCGGTGGGGACTCGAATTTTCGGACCTGTTGCCAGAGAACTTCGTGCTAAAAGATATATGAAAATCATATCACTGGCACCTGAAGTACTTTAGGGATGCCGGCCTGTGGAGATAAGACGTATGAAAACCAAATGCCATATCAAGAAAAACGATAAGGTTAAGATTGTTGTCGGTAAGGATAAGGGTAAAATCGGCAAGGTCTTGAGAGTGAACAATAAAAAACAGCGTATTTTCGTAGAAAATATTAACATGATAAAAAGGCACGCAAAACCAAGCGCACAGAACAGGCAGGGCGGTATTATCGAGACAGAAGGTCCGATAAACTGGGCAAACGTTATGGTCATGTGCAACAAGTGCATAACTCCCGTACGGATAAAAATTCAGCAGCTTGAAGATGGGAAAAAAGTACGGTCGTGCAGGAAATGTAATGAGTTTATTGATGCATAGTATTGTGCGCCGGAGGATTTACAATGTCGAAGATGAAAGAGTTTTATGAAAAAGAGGTCGTTCCCAGTCTTATGGAGACCTTCAAATATAAAAATATTATGCAGGTTCCCAGTCTGAAGAAAATCGTCCTTAACATGGGGTTGGGGGAGGCGATTCATAATATTAAAATCCTGGACTCGGCGAGCGAAGAGCTGGCAGCTATATCAGGACAAAAGCCGGTGATCAGACGAGCAAAAAAATCCATCGCAGCATTTAAGCTCAGGGAAGGGATGCCTGTGGGTTGCATGGTTACCCTGCGTGGCAAGCGGATGTATGATTTTTTTAACAAACTTGTCAATGTCGCTCTGCCCCGTGTTAGAGACTTCAGGGGGATTTCAGGAAAAGCGATGGATGGACATGGAAACTATACGCTGGGTGTCACGGAACAGATCATTTTTCCTGAGATAGATTATGATAAAATTGATAAGATCAAAGGGCTGAACATATCGATTGTAACAACAGCCAGAACCGATGAAGAGGGTAAGGAACTTTTTAAGTTAATGGGTATGCCATTCAGGAATTGATGTGCCATGCACGTCAAAACCCTAAAGCAGTGATAAAGATCAGGAGGAGGAAAGTTGGCAAAGAAATCGCTTAGAGCAAAAGCATCGCGCGAGCCCAAATTTAAAGTAAGGGCTTACAATAGATGCCCGATATGTGGCCGCCCAAGGGCGTATTTGAGAAAATTCGGTATTTGCCGTATCTGTTTCAGAACAATGGCATCCCATGGTATGCTTCCTGGTGTTACAAAATCAAGTTGGTAAAGTAAGGAGCAAGGAATTTGTTAAATCGTTTGGCAAAAACAATAAACATTTTGGTTTCAGACGGAGAGAATCATGTCGATGAGTGATCCCATTGCGGACATGCTGACCCGGATCCGTAATGCCGGAAGGGCAAAATTGAAAACGGTTGACATCCCAGGGTCCAGGATTAAGACAGATGTAGCGAAAGTTCTTAAAGATCAGGGCTATATCAAGAACTACAAGCTTATCAAGGATGACAAGCAGGGAGTGGTGCGTGTTTACCTGAAATATATTGATGAGAAAAATACACATGCAATCTACGGTATACAGCGTGTCAGTAAACCGAGCATCAGAAATTATGTGAAATGCAAGGATATCAGACCGGTTCTGAACGGACTGGGCATCGCGATCTTGTCTACTTCAAAAGGGATCATGACCGACAAACAGGCAAAAAAAGAAAATGTCGGCGGTGAAATACTTTGCAATGTCTGGTAGTTGCGTATAACAGGAGAGAATCACATGTCTCGAATCGGAAAAAAACCGGTTGAAATACCCGAAAAGGTAAAAATTGAATACAAGGACAGGGTCCTGACCGTGAAAGGTGAAAAGGGAACGCTTGTCGGCACGGTAAACCCGTTGGTTGATCTTGATATCAATGAAAAATTAATTGTCGTTACCATGGGGAAAGAGACGAGGTCAACTATGGCTTTGCAGGGTATGACCCGTTCCCTTGTCGCCAATATGATCACCGGTGTTGCAAAAGGCTTTGAAAGAAGTCTTGAAATAAATGGCATCGGATACAAAGCTGAGGTAAAAGGCAAAACGATTGTTTTTAATCTCGGATATTCGCATCCGATCAATTTTGAACTCCCCGAAGGGATTTCAGCCAGTATTGAAAAATCAACAGTGAAAATTTCCGGGATCGATAATCAGCTTCTCGGACAAACCGCTGCGACAATACGAAAGCTAAGGCCGCCCGAACCCTATAAAGGCAAGGGCATTAAATATGCAGAAGAGCGGATTAGAAGAAAAGCCGGAAAGACCGGCACCAAGTAACCTAATCGTCACTTGGGCTTGTATGGTATCAGGATATAAGAGGGGGAGAAACTCCCTGCAGAATAAGGATAAAAACAGATGGGTTCAGTACTTTCACGGAAAAGCGTACGTTTGAAAAAACAGAGGCGAATCAGAAATAAAATTGTCGGAACTCCTGAAAGACCGAGGCTGTGTGTGTTTAGAAGTGCGGCGCATATTAACGCTCAGATAATCGATGATTCAAAGGGGCAGACGCTTGTTGCCGCTTCCACTTATGAGAAAAAAGCAAAAGAACAGCCGAAATTTGAAAGTAAGGTCGCTGCCGCTGAATTTGTCGGCAAGCTTATCGCAGAACGTGCTTTGGATAAGGGGATAAAAACCATTGTTTTCGACCGGAATGGTTTCCTGTACCATGGCAGGATAAAAGCTGTCTCGGATGGTGCCCGCAAAGCCGGGTTGGAGTTTTGACCTAATTTTAGGAAAGAATGGAGGACGATCCTTTGTTTAAACATGATAAAGATGAAAATCAGCTTATTGACCGGGTAGTTCATATCAATCGGGTAGCCAAGGTTGTAAAGGGCGGTAGAAGATTCAGCTTCAGCGCTATTGTCGTTGTCGGAGACGGAGAGGGAAGTGTTGGATGCGGTCTGGGAAAAGCTGGTGAAGTACCGGAAGCGATTCGAAAAGGCGTTGAAAGAGCCAAGAAAGATATGACAAAGGTGCCCGTAATTGATGGTACGATACCATATGAGATTATCGGAAAATACGGTGCAGGGCGTGTTTTACTGAAACCGGCTTCAAAGGGAACCGGTGTTATCGCCGGAGGTGCGGTTCGCGCTGTGCTTGAAGCTGCCGGTGTCCAGAATATACTTACAAAATGCATGGGTTCCAATAATCCCCATAATGTGGTTAAGGCAACAATAACCGGGCTTAAATTGCTCCAGAGTCGTGAGCAGGTTGCTGCAAGGCGGGGAATAAGCGTACAGGAACTATAGAAGGGGTCAAGAGCCAATGTCGTCAAAAATAAAAGTCACGCTTGTTAAAAGCATGATCGGAAAGCCGGAAAAACATCGAAAAATTCTTCGTGGATTGGGTTTGCGAAAAATGAACAGATCGATATCACTTGAAGATACGCCGACGAACAGGGGAATGGTCAACAAGGTGTCTCACCTTGTAAAACTAGAGGAGAGTACTGATGAAGCTTAATGAGTTGTCACCATTGCATGGATCACGCAAGCCCCGTAAACGTCTTGGACGTGGAGTTGGGTCAGGAACCGGCAAAACAGCAGGTAAAGGAAGCAAGGGACATAATGCAAGATCCGGCGGCGGCGTTCGGCCTGGATTTGAAGGCGGACAAATGCCGATCCACAGGCGTTTGCCTAAACGCGGTTTTACCAATATCTTTAAAAAAGAGTATGCGCTGGTCAACCTTCGTGACCTTGAAAGATTCGAAAAAGACAGCCTTGTTGATGAAGCGGCCTTTATAAAAGCCGGTCTGGTGAAAGGGAAACGATTCGGCATCAAACTTCTTGCTCAGGGAGAGCTAAAGCATTCGCTTACTATAAAAGTAAACAAAGCCAGCAAATCAGCCATTCAAAAAGTTGAAGCTGCAGGCGGAACAGTCGAGGTGATCGGAGCATGATAGGCGGCGGGTTTCAGAACATATTTAAAATACCGGAATTAAAGAATAAAATTCTTTATACCTTTGCACTCCTTGCGGTCTACCGGATCGGGGTTCATGTGCCGACTCCGGGTATCGACAGTGTCGCCCTGGAGAAGATTTTTGAAGCTTACAAAGGCGGCATCCTTGGGATGTTTAATATGTTTTCCGGGGGCGCTCTTGAGAGGCTGTCTGTTTTTGCACTCGGTATTATGCCATATATCAGCGCCTCCATTATTCTGCAGCTTATGACGGTGGTCATTCCGCACCTGGAACGTCTTTCAAAGGAAGGGGAGCAGGGAAGAAAAAAGATTACCCAGTACACACGTTATGGTACGGTTGTTCTGAGCATTATTCAGGGTTTTGGTATCAGCGTGGGATTGGAGCAGATGGGCGCGGTTCTGAATCCGGGTTGGGGATTCCGTTTAATGACAGTTCTTACGTTAACTGCCGGCACCGCTTTTATTATGTGGCTGGGAGAACAGATTACGGAAAGGGGAATCGGAAACGGTATATCGCTCATTATTTTTGCCGGTATCGTCGCCAGGCTTCCGAGTGCGATTGTCAATACATTCAGACTTCTTTCCACGCGTGAAATGGGGATTTTCGCAGTCGTTATTCTTGTAATTCTGATGGTGCTGGTTGTCGGGGTCATCATTTTTGTAGAACAGGGGCAACGCCGAATACCGGTACAATATGCAAAAAGAGTCGTTGGAAGAAAAATGTATGGAGGCCAGAGCACGCATCTTCCTCTAAAAATCAATACGGCGGGAGTAATACCTCCAATTTTTGCATCTTCTATCATGATGTTTCCGGCAACGGTGGCTACTTTTATTACCATTCCATTCATCCAGGAGTTTGTCGGTCAGATTCGGCCAGGAAACTGGATTTATGAAACTTGTTATGTGGCCTTCATTTTCTTTTTCTGCTTTTTTTATACGGCCGTTACGTTCAAGCCGGATGATGTCGCAGAAAACATGAAGAAATATGGTGGATATATACCGGGTATACGGCCCGGCAAACGAACTGCCGACTATATTGATAAGATATTGACGCGCATAACTGTCGGAGGGGCTTTATATGTATCCGCGGTTTGCGTTCTGCCGTCTATTCTGGTTACCAAATTTAATGTGCCGTTCTATTTTGGCGGTACAGCCCTTCTTATTGTTGTGGGTGTTTCCATCGATACGATTGCACAAATGGAATCCCATATGCTTACCCGTAACTACGAAGGATTCTTGAAGAAAGGCGGTATCCGTTCAAGAAGCGGGCGATAACTGGTCGCAATGCAACTTAAAGGAGGATGGGGAGTACACCATGGCAAAGGAGGAGGCAATAAAAGTTGAGGGCAAGGTTCTTGAAACGCTGCCTAACGCTATGTTCAAAGTCGAACTTGAAAACAAGCATCAGGTTCTGGCACATATCTCCGGTAAAATGCGCATGCATTTTATTAAAATCCTGCCGGGAGACACGGTGACGGTTGAGCTTTCCCCATATGACCTTACACGCGGAAGGATTACATATCGTTCCAAATAGTTAAAGTGGTAAGTGAGGATGCTGTTCGGAATGGAGGATTTCCGGTTTTTGAAGGAGAATAAAAAACAATGAAGGTTCGAGCATCGGTAAAAAAAATTTGTCCTAAATGTAAAATTGTAAAAAGAAAAGGCGTTTTAAGAGTGATCTGCGAAAACAAACGTCATAAACAGAGGCAGGGATAGAGGAGGAAAGGCTTTGGCAAGAATTGCAGGCGTTGACTTACCCAGACGTAAACGGATTGAGGTCGGGCTTACATATATTTACGGTATTGGTCCCAGTACATCCAGAAAGATACTTAACAAACTGAATATCGACCATAATACCAGTACGGATGATTTGTCTGAATCGGAGATTAATGAAATTCGTAAGATCATTACGAATGAATACAAGGTTGAAGGTGAGCTGCGTACAGACATCTCGATGAACATCAAGAGGCTTATGGATCTGGGTTCTTACAGAGGACTTCGACACCGAAAGGGGCTTCCGGTGCGCGGGCAGCGAACGAGTACAAATGCCAGAACACGCAAGGGACCAAGGCGTACTGCTGTTAAGAAAAAGGGCGGTCTGACGAAGAAGTAAAAAATAACTGTTAAGGGATATATGAAATGCCGAAAAAGACCCGTACCAAAAAGAAGGTAAAGAAAAATATAGCAAGCGGTGTCGTACACATTCAGTCGACATTTAATAATACGATTATTAGCATTACCGATACAGCCGGTAACGTTGTATCCTGGTCAAGCTCAGGTGTTCAGGGGTTCAAAGGTTCGAGAAAAAGTACTCCGTTTGCAGCCCAGCTTGCAGCTGAAGATGCTGCCAGGAAGGCAATGGAACACGGCATGAAAACGGTTGAAGTATATGTCAAAGGCCCTGGAGCAGGCCGTGAATCCGCATTGAGGGCCCTGCAGGCTGTCGGCTTTTATGTTGTTAAGATTCGGGACGTGACTCCGGTCCCGCACAACGGCTGCAGACCGCCAAAAAGGCGTAGAGTTTAGCTTCGTTAATTTTTTGATTCGATCTTGACCCTTGCGGGTCAAAGGGAGGAAGACTTGGCACGATATAGAGGTTCAGTCTGCCGGCTATGCAGGCGTGAAAATATTAAGATGTTTCTGAAGGGCGATCGCTGTTATTCAGATAAATGCGCCTTTGATCGCCGAAGTTACGCACCCGGTCAGCATGGACAAAGAAGGAGTAAATTTTCAGGGTACGGTGTGCAGCTTCGTGAAAAACAAAAGGTAAAAAGGCTTTACGGTCTTTCGGAAAAACAGTTCAGGCTCGTATTTGAAAGGGCTGATCGACAGAAAGGCATAACCGGTACAACGCTTCTTTCCATGCTTGAATGCCGCCTTGACAGTGTTGTCTACAGACTGGGATTTGTAAATTCACGAACACAGGGCCGCCATTTTGTAAGGCATAACCATTTTCTTGTTAACGGGAAAAAAGTTAATATCCCTTCGTATCTGGTCAGTTTGGGAGATGTGATTGAAATCAGGGAAAAAAGCCGTAAGGTACAGTTTGTTGTCGATTCGTTAGGAGCCGTAGTAAGGCGGGGGGTCCCCCATTGGCTCGAACTCGAGAAGGAAAATTTTAAGGGTGTGGTAAAGAGCCTGCCTGCAAGAGAGGATATCACAATGCCGATTCAGGAGCAGCTTATTGTTGAACTTTACTCCAAGTAAATACAGGATTCAGCTGTTAATGGTTCGGAAGGATCAAAGGCCAAATTGGATATCCCAAGCGAACTGCTTCTGCTAAAGATCTGGAGATATAAATATGTCATCAAATGAGCTCATGTATATGAACTGGCGTGAAATGATTACACCGGAAAAGGTTCAGGTAACCAGCACGCCTTCGTATGGGAAATTCATATGTGAACCTCTTGAAAGAGGATTCGGCATCACAATTGGTAATGCGCTGAGGCGTGTTATTTTTTCATCACTCTATGGTGCCGCCATTGTCGCGGTTAAGTTTGAATCCGTGATGCATGAATTTTCCGTGATCGAGGGTGTGATTGAAGATGTTTCGGAAATCATTCTGAATCTCAAGGAGGTTCGGGTAAGGGTTTCTGATCCGGAGACCAGGACGTTACGCCTGGAATCCAAGGGTGAAGGAATTTTAACAGCCGGCGATATTGTAAGCCCGGATGGGAAGGTTGAAATCCTGAATCCCGAACAGCATATCGCAACGCTTTCGACCAACGCTGAATTGAAAATGACGATGTTGGTCAAAACCGGGAAGGGATATTCACTTGCAGACGCAAATAAGGATGAAAATTTTCCTGTGGGTACAATCCCGATCGATTCAGTTTTTTCGCCTATTAAAAGAGTGAATTATGTTGTTGGAAATGCAAGGGTCGGCCAGCGTACCGATTACGACAAGCTGACATTTGAAGTATGGACCGACGGCAGTATTCTTCCGGAAGATACGGTTGCATATGCAGCCAAAATTTTGAAAGAGCAGATGACGCTCTTTATCAATTTTGACGAAGCCCTGGAGCCGGAACCAAGCACGGATGAAGAGGACATTAACAGGAAAAAATTTAATGACAACCTTTATCGAAACGTTGACGAGCTGGAGCTTTCGGTTCGAAGTGCAAACTGTCTTAAAAATGCTGAAATTTTGAAAATTTATCAGCTGGTGCAGAAAACAGAGCAGGAAATGCTTAAAACCAAAAATTTTGGACGCAAGTCTTTGAATGAGATCCGGGATGTTTTAAGCGAAATGGGCCTCTCCCTCGGAATGAAGCTTGAGGGCTTTGTGCTGCCTGAGGAAAATATCGAACAAGGAGAATAAACGATCCAATGCGACATCGTAAAAGTGGAATAAAACTGAATAGGACATCAAGCCACCGGGACGCCATGTTCAGGAACATGGTGACTTCTCTGCTGAAGCACGAGCGTATCAAAACTACGGATATCAAGGCGAAAGAGCTTCGAAAATGGGCGGATCATCTGATTACCCTTGCCAAACGCGGTGATCTTCATGCCCGGCGCCAGGCTCTTTCTATCGTAAGAGAGAAGACGGTTGTTCATAAGCTGTTTGAAGAGGCCGGAGAAAAATTCGGAAAATCTTCCGGGGGATATACAAGAATTACGAAACTCGGAAGAAGGCCCGGAGATGCTGCACCGGTCTCATTGATCGAACTGATTGTGGCTGAGAAAGCGGAGGAAAAAGCCACCAAAAAGAAAAAGGCTAAGCCCAAAGCAGAAAAGAAAGGTGAGAAGAAAGGTGAAAAGAAAGCCGTTGGAAAGTCTTCAAAACCTGCTGGTAAGGCAAAAGAGGAAACCTCGGAAGATACCACGGCTGAGGTAAAAGCTGCGAAGCCGGCTGCTGAAGCTGAAGACGCTCCTTTGAATCCGGAAGAAGAAACGAAGAGCTGAAAAACTCTTTTTCTATTTCATAAAAAGATCAAAACCCTGTCTGGCAGATTGCACAGACAGGGTTTTTTTATTGCGTCGGCATAGGATAGCGTTTACTCAGAAGCCGCTTGATCGCGGAGAGAACACGTGAAATGGACACGATGCTTATGAAGGGGTTTACGCGTAATTGGCTGGTATCAATTCTTGTTTTTGGGAGCGATGGATCCCGGGAGCTTAATTACGTTCGGATTTCGGCTCTTTCCGATTTCCTTTGGAGAGGGTTTTCTGGTCTTTTTGTTCAAAATAAGTTTTTCTTTTGCTTTCCCCAGAAGCTGAGACCATCGGTCAATCAGTTTGTCGCCGGATGAAACAATTCCATAACTGAAATGAACCGGGATATCAAACTCTCTGGTGGGGCACGGACGGGTTTTCAGATGCAGTCTGATTCGGTTCACCAGGGCTTCCGCATCATGAAGCAGGGTCTGCGGAAGGATAATGACAAATTCATCTTCGCCGAACCTTGTTACAATATCCTGTTTTCGAATGAGTTTTTCCAGTACATCGGAGAAGAAAATCAGAAGATCGTCGCCGCAGTCCCGACCATAATCCTTATTGATGCGTTTCATGTAATCGATATCGAGAAAGATAACAGAAAGAGGCGTGTCATATCGTTTGGATCTGAAAAATTCCCGCTTGAGAATTTTTTCCATGATGTCATGGTTCAGAAGACCGGTCAGAGGATCATGATAGGTGAACAGTTTCAGTCTTTCATGGGCTGTTACATTCGAAAGGCACAGAGATACTTTAAGGGAAAGCTGTTCGAGCAACGAGGTGTCAATCCCCGGCTGGAAACGGGAAGGCGATGAATCCGCCTGATTCAGGCTTCCGATGATCTGTCCGTCAAGGGTAATGGGTGCAACGGCAATTGATTTAATAAAAAACTTTTTGTTTTTCGGCAGCAGTTTAAAGTACGGCTTCAGGTTCGTATTGATCAGTACGGGGTTTCTGAAATCACCGATAAGTTCCATAAAGGGCTTTCTTCCAACGATATTCATGTGCTCTTTCAGGAGTTCGGATTTGCCGAGCGATTCAATCAGGTTCTGAACCTCGCTGTCTCGAATCATGGATATCCATACGTAGGGGACATTGAATTCTTTCCTGATTTCGGTGAGCAGCACTTCAAAAAGGTCTTTGAAATTTAAAATAGAGAGAATTTTGGTCTCCACGGTTTGAAATTTTTTTGCTATTTTTTCATTTTCGTGGAGTCTTTGGATAATGGCGTCAATCTCATTCATTTTCAATGCAATCCGGTTTTATGGTACAAAAAGGATATTGTATGAATCATAAAGCAGAATATCCTCGAAACAGGGAACATCCTTCGTGTACATTCCCTTGAAGTTAAAGGGCCTCTCAAAAGAGATGGATATCTTTGAGACGGCTCTGAATTATTCATGAAATGGATAACGGTGTCAAGCTATAAGCAGTCTGAGAATACAGATATAAAACAGCCTCCTTTTTCCGTTTCGCTGCCGATTCCCATGGGCATGGGCGGGGTGTCTTCCGCATTCGCAGCCTTTCGCATGGAAAGGTTGGATTCTGCATTCTTTATGCCCTGAATTCCTGGAATTTCGGAAGAATGGCGGGATGATTCGCGGACAGCGTTATTCGAAAATTTCAGAAACAGGTTTTCCCGGTTCGCCCTGACCCAGTAGCCTTCGTAGGGCATCATTACCGTGGTATCCCCTGCATAGGCGCCATTTTCCCAGCGCCAGAGCGTTGGATTGATAACGGTTGTATCCGGCAGGTCCCCAATGCGCTGCGGACCAAAGGCTGTTCCTCCGGAAAGATCGACTTCAAGCACCTCGACATCGAGCCAGGTATACGCTCTTTCATTGGGACACGCGATCATATTCCATCCCTGCTGAAGTCCGACTTCGACATCCAGAATTTCGGTCACCGGTATGCCGGAGGGTTCGGCATTGAGTCCTTTTCTTGCAAGAATCCAGTAGGCTCTGCCGGGGTTGACTTTCAAGCCGTCGTCGCATTCAAGGTAGTTTCCGCTCAGGGCATCCCAGGTTCCTGTCCGCACCAATCGAGTATCATAGCCTCCGGATGTGTCGAAAAGCAGAGCGCATAAGGACGAGGGTGTCCAGATGGGAAGAGAGATCATCCGGTATTCCCGCGCTGTCTTTCCCGGCGGAATCTGCATCAGGGGGATCGGCGAATCATCTCCGACCAGGAACTGATATTCTTCCGACCAGGAAATTTTGCCTTTTGAATCCGCGTATCCGGCTTTCCAGATATATGCCATGCCGGACACAAGACCGGAAACCGTATGCCGGGTAAGATCCGGTGATGTAGTTGCCGTGTGATCAAAACTGGCATCATAGTCCGGGTTGAAATAAAAGTTGCGGTCCGCGCGTTTTACCAGCCAGCGGGTATAGGCGTGCGGATCGCCATCCGGGTCTCTAAAATCGCTGGTTTGAAGGGTGATGCTTCCTGTCCCGTCCGGAAAAGCGTCTCCGTCGGATGGTTCTAAGGAGACCGGTGCTTCCGGAGGAGCGTTTGAAGTGTCATCTTCCGAGACAAATATGGCTGAAATCCGGGTGTTTTTTTCCAGGGAGATGGTGCTGGGATTATCGGTTTTTAGGATTTCGCCCTCTTCCCAGCGGTCAAATATAAAACCGGAATTCGGGGCGGCAAGAAGATTGAATATTGAACCGGAAGAGGCTGTTTCCGAACAGTCGCCCGGACAGTTGATAAAGGTATCTGCAACCGATCCGCCGCCCGGAGGCAGAACCGATACGGTCAGGGTGAATCCGGGAATAAAAAAAGCGGTGACCGCCAAGTCCGAAACCATTGAAAAGATACCTGGGTTGCCTGTGTGGATGGTTCCATCTGATTCTTCCCA
>CAZOEW010000070.1:0-17014 GCA_964578935.1 uncultured Desulfobacterales bacterium
AACTCATGGTCGAATTCCATCTGGACGACAAACCGCAATCGCTGGTTTCCAAGGAGGTGGTTGTAACCGGTATCGCAGGTCATGTTGTGGATGCTGAATTCTGTTCAAAAGAGCATTATGACAGGCTGGGTCCCTATCTGCACTTTAACGGTCTCGAAAAAAAACACTGGTGACAGGAGAGGGGATAAACCATCCCCTCTCCTGCCTGGAACGACCGGATTTCACACCATTACTTCCCACGTCCTTTTTCCATATGTTTCTTCCCGAATCCCGGGCCGCCATGACCGTACATGCAACCCCTTTCGGAGGCCGGACAGATTTTTTTCATTTTTATTCTGTGGGTGAGCATTTTTTGATCAAATTCAGTATTCAGATCGGAAAGCTCTTTCTGAAGCTTGGAAGCTTTTCCCAAATCCGGATTCTTTTTTGCGATTTCCGCCCTCAGCTCAAGATCCTTTGCATAAATATCGTTCTGAAGGTCCTTGGTTTCATTCATAAACGCTTTTCGCTCTTCCGTGATCTTTTTGATTTCATCCTCACTCAATTCATCGGCAAATCCAGGACCGCCTCCGCCCTTATTCCAGCCAGGCCCTCCGCCACTTCCGCAATTGCCGACTCCTCTGAAAGCAAAAGCGCTTCCGGCAAATCCAACCAAAGAAAAAAGTACGATCGCCAGCAGTCCGATAGACAAATAGTTCCGTTTCATTTTTTTGCTCCTTGCTTTGTTTGTTGTTTTGCATCCTTCCTGATCTGAAATACAGCAATCATCATGCCGGAAAGGATTACAGAACCAAAAAATTTCCATAACATACTGATTCATAAAAAAGTTATTTGCGATCACCATCAACCCGGAGCCATCATGATCCAATGCCTGCCTTTCAATGTGGTTCAAAAATACCCGACCGTTACGTTGATCTCCGATCCATCTGGATAGAAAATACTCACCTTTTTGCAGTTGCCATCATCATTTACCGATCCATGTCTCACAAGATTCAAGAAGCCTCGGAGTGAATTCCCTTGCGGTCGTTTGGAAAGTGTCCGGCATGAAGTTTTGATTTCAAAGCTCGATTTCAAGCCGGGGTGTTGCCCCGTCATCTCGGTCAATCGCCGGCTGACATTTCAATATCCTGTCTGAAGAAACGTTATGCTTCTCGACCAGAATTTTTTTGAAAACATCCATCCGCTTTTCGGCAATCGATAAAAGCATCCGGTTCCTCTCTTCGGAATCGGCCGTTCCTTTATCTGCGGTGTTCATATCCGCGGGTATCGCAAAACCGCACAGAATGATCCGTATCTCTTTTTCCTTCTTCATCAATTCTGAAAGCTGCTCGATATATTTATCATGCTGGATTTCAGGAAGTACTTCTCCGATTTTATAAACAACCGGATCGAGTCTGAGCTTAACCAGTTTTTCCCCGTCATATATCCCGGCATCGCTTCCATATTGGACCAGCGCTCCGTATGGCAAAATTGCTGTTTTCATCGCGCCGTATGCGGCAGATGTTACCGCATTGGTCAAAATGGTCTGGAAAAAATGAGACAGCCCGAATTTCGGATCATCAAGGCTTCCGGTAATGGGGATCTCCAACTCAAAGTTTCCATCCTTATCCGAAAGACTTTCGACAGCCACGTTTAACGGCATTGTCACCTGTCGGGTTATCTTGCCGGCTGTGTCGGCGCCATGAGGCGTTAACTTAATGGCATAAATGTTAAGATGGGTTTTGCCTGAAAGATTGTCGCCGGCAATCTCCAGACTGGTTTCGGCATTTATCTGTCCGCTTTTGATATCGTAGCCGATAACATCACGGGAATATGTGGAGACGAACGGCAGCGAATACCCGGAAATCTTTTGATTCACTTTCAAATACCGTTTTGGGGCAAACGGTTTAATCACGCCGCTCACTTCAAGCTTTTCGTGCTCTTTCATTCCCGCGATCAGAATAAAAGGGCTTTCTTGATCCGGCTTTTTATTGTCCAGATTTTTAATCTCCATTTTATTTATTGTAACCGATTCTTTAAAGCCGGGATCGATACTGTCATCTGTGAAATTAAAACGGCTGTTGCCGGTTATTTCAAACAAGTCGATTTGTATACCGGGAGGTTCCTTCTCGTCGCTGGAATCCGCTTCCGCAATTTTCTCATCAGGTGTCTGGCCCTCTGAACGTTCACCTTTTGATAGTTCAGGAAGGTTCATCATTTTTTTCTCTTTGTTCAAGTGAACACTGCTTTCCATATCCGCGATTGTGATGCTCCCGATTTTTGTATCCATATCTTGAATGGCAATATGGTTAACGGACAAATTTTCTGCCAGCAAAATGGGAGAAACTCCTTCTGTTTCTATGGGTGGGGATGAGACTAAAAGCCCGGCGGCTTTGATCGAAGCGATGCTGAGATCCAGGTGCTCTTTAAATAAAATCTCGATTTTCCGGGCGCTGGCTTCCTTCCATTTTACGAGTGTGAAACCTGACTCCTGATCGTGCAGCTGAAATTCGTTACTTGCAAATGCAGCATATACTCTTGCCGAGCTGAACTCGTCTTCTTCCAGGATTATCAACACATTTGTCTGAAATTCCGAAGTGTCATTGGCAGCCATAAAAGGTTTTGATTCGACTTTCAGTAACGCGAGACTGCCTTTCCCTTTCTGTGACAATTCGATTCTATCCTGATTAATATCTGCGGTGACCTTTGATATAATCGACAGCTTCCCGGTAAGGTGCGACACAGCGTCTGGAAGAAACTTCTGAAAATCACCAAGCTCCAGATTTTTAAACGAAACCTTGCATGATGCGGTTCCATTCCCGTCAACAATTTTAAACGTTGAATCAAGCAATACAGGAGAATCGTTTATTCCCCCGGAAAATTTAAACGCGCCATCGAAAACATGCTGTGATAACAGGGTTTCCCATGTAAAAAATTTTTCAATGACAATCCGGCTGTCCAGCTCCGGTGTGACGATTCTGACGCTGCAGTTTGAAATTGATCCAAGAACCAGTCTTACTTTCCATTCAGAAGAGTCCTGCTCCTCTTCCTGCTTTTCAGGGCTTTTACCGGCAGGGGCAGGGATCGGAAAGCCTCCGATTTCAACACCATCCTTTTTTTGATGGATATCCAGGTTGATTCCCTGGATGTCTGCTTTTGATATGCGAAGCTCCTTTCTGAACAATCCGAACAAAGAAAAGTTAACATAGGCTTTTTTCAATTCTGTCGAAGGATATCCGCTTTTCTGAATTCTAAGATCCAGCAGTTCAATTGACAGGGCAAAGGGATTGATTGTAATGGATTCAATGGCAGCGGTTTCAGCACCCTGTTTTATCATCCATGCTGTAAGATAGTTCTTTGTAATACGACCGGCAAAGATCCAGATACAGATCATCAAAAAAAATGCGGCGATAAACGCGTATAACAAAAACCGCCTGAAAGTTTTATTCATATAAGGTTTTACTCCGAACCTTTGTTAGAAAGACTTGACTTCAGAGCGCGCAGTCGAGATCGTTTCAAAGCCTGCAATGGCACCCGAAACCATCGGAAATAAAATATCCGCCTGATACATAATACGGATCTAAAGAAAACGTTCTGCCGGCACCTTATTGAGCATCGCCTGCCTTTTCGTTATAAATATGAACATCTCTCTGCGGAAAGGGAATACTGATCCCTTCGTTGTCAAAAGCAATCTTGATCTTTTCTGTCAAATCAAAATAAACGTTCCAGTAGTTTTCCGTTTTCGTCCATGGACGAACCACAAAATTCACGCTGCTTTCGCCAAGCTCGGAAACCGCAATTGTCGGGGCTGGATCTTTCAGGATACGCTCGTCCGCGGATACGATATCCGTCATGATTTTCCGTGCCGTCGCAATATTATCTCCATAACTGATGCCCATTACCAGATCGACACGCCTGGTGGGATTTGCGGTGATATTTTGGATAACACCACTCGTAATATTTGCATTCGGGATGATCACTCGCTGGTTATCAGGGGTATTGAGTATCGTTGTAAAAATGGTTATCTTTTCCACCTTTCCGGTAGCACCGCTCACGCTGATGAGATCTCCCACCCTGAATGGACGAAACAGAATCAGCATAACCCCGGAAGCAAAATTTGAAAGTGAATCTTTAAGTGCCAGACCAACAGCCAGGCCGGCGGCACCGATAACGGCTAAGAATGAAGTTGTGTTGATACCCAGTTGCCCGACAACTGCAATGAGTACGGCAATCATCAGGGTGTAGTATATAATGTTGGATAAAAAGCCGATTAAAGTGACGTCAACATTATTTTTTTCAAGAAGCATGGAGAGTAAGTTTGAAACTTTATTCGCAATCCATTTGCCGATTATAAAAATAAGAATCGCGGCGATGATTTTGGTGGAATAGATGCCGACCCAGTCGATAACGATATCCGTATATTTATCCAGATACTGTTCAACGTTCAATGTGTCCTCCCGATTTTGTCTGATTTACTAAAAGATATCCCCTGATCAATCCTGCCTGATTTAAATCCGGGTAATGCCTGTTGCGATGATTCCAAGATCAAAGATTACTGAAAGAGTGTTGAGTTCAGTAAAAGACGTAATTAGCATGAAACAGGCGGAAAAGCAAGGCGACCAAAACCGCTCATTATGATCGGAGTGAAAAAAACGACCTCTCTTTTTTCAAAGATACTCTCCATTGATAAAAGCACTGCCATAGTGTACAAGGGCAAATGCATTCAAGAGATTTCCACTACTGAAATGAGAACGGATCAGGAAAACGATATGTTTGATACCAAACACAATATCCCGAAAACAGAACTTGAAAGCCGCATCAAAAAAATGCAGTCCCGCCTTGCGGAAAATGACATTGACGGTGCCCTTATCCTTCAAAACACGGATCTGTACTATTTTTCAGGCACGGTTCAGCAGTCATATTATTACATTCCAGCCCAGGGTGATCCGCTTCTTATGGTACAGAAAGATCTGGGCCGTGCGATGGCGGAGTCCGCTGTTACCGGAATTGTTCCTGTCAGCGGGCCGGATCAGATTCCTGAAATCCTTCGAAAACAAGGGATCGATCGCCCGCGCACGGTTGGACTGGAACTGGATGTCCTTCCGGTAAATCGATACGTTAAATTTCAAAAGATTTTTTCCAGCTCCCGAATATCAGATATCTCCGACGATATCCGTCTGATTCGCGCTGTTAAGTCGGATTATGAAATCGAGATTATACAAAAGGCATCGCAGCTCGCGGACAGCGTCGCGGAAAGCGTTGAAGAATTTCTGGTTGAAGGCATTCCGGAAATTGAGCTGGCAGGAAAAATTGAAGCAATGGCACGAAAGCTTGGCCATCAGGGAATCATCCGAATGAGGCTTTGGGGAAGCGAGCTGTTCTATGGCCATCTGATGGCCGGAGACTCGGCGGCTGTACCCAGCTATCTGTCATCTCCCACAGGCGGTTCCGCTATCAATCCTGCGATTGCCCAGGGACCGGGACAAAGACCTGTCAGGCGCCATGAACCGATTCTGGTTGATTATGTTTTTGCATACAATGGCTACCTTGCCGACCATGCAAGAATTTTCTCCCTTGGTGATCTGCCCGATGAACTGATCGTCGCGCATGAGGCAATGCTGAGCGTTCAAGAACTCGTCAAACAAAGCGCGAAACCGGGAATCCGGTCCGGCGAGCTCTATGAAATCGCCCTTGAAAAAACGAATGCGTTCGGATTTGCAGATCATTTTATGGGTGTCGGCAGCAGCCGAATTCAGTTTGTCGGCCATGGCGTGGGTCTTGAGCTGGACGAATTTCCGTTTCTTGCAAAAAATCAAAATATTATACTTGAAAAAAATATGGTTATCGCGCTGGAGCCAAAACTGATTTTCCCCGGGAAAGGTGTTGTGGGAATTGAAAATACGCACGTTGTAGGGGATGACGGTCTGAACCAGCTTACCCGGTTTGAGGAAGATATTATTGTATTGAAATAAAATTGAAAGCGGAAACTATCGGCCGCCCTGATTCGGGCGGCCGATAAAAATCTCGTATAAAAATTTCCAGGATATCCGGTTAGAAAAAATCATCAACCTGTTCAAGCAGAACTTTTGCCTTCATCCGGGCAGCCTCATTGGCAAAATTCTTTTCAGGCAGGAGATCTTCAGGCGCGTTAATCACCTCTTCCAGCAATTTAACAAAAAGCTCCTTGTCCTGAACCTGTACTGCATAATACTTGGCATACAGATACTGACAGGGAAGATATTTCGAGTCGTTAATCTCCATCGCCTGTTCAAAATGATATTTTGCTTCCTCTGGTTTTCCTCCGAACATAACCGGTTTTGAAGCATTATAAGCTCCAAGCATTAAATGAATACCGCCATAATTAAACGTATCGTCAAGTTCGACAACCTTATCCATCAGCGCTTCGACTTTAGGAAGATCTGCCAGAACCGTCGCGTCTTTCGAGTGGGTAAGTCCGATCCATGAAAGCCAGTTGTTTGCAGCGAAAAAAAGGGCGCGCACATCTTCCTTATCAAACGTGTCCAATGATTTTGTAAACTCTTCGATTGGCTTGTCAAAGGCAGCGTTAAAGGCTTCATTCTTTTTTAATACCCGCAGCGCATAGTCTTTTCCTTTTTTAAAAAGCTTTGCCGCACGGGGTTTGTCTGTATCCATGATGAACAGAAAAGCATACCCGCTGTTTGCTTCGGAAGCCCGCAGCAACAGGTCGTCATTATCCGGAGACACCTCGATAAAGCCATCCAGCTGGACAAGGCTGGCCGGCATCGCGTCTCTGACAAGCTCGTAGTCGGCATTTTGATTCACCGCGACTTTCATTCCATCCATTATCGGCCTCATTCCATCCACCATCTTCCTGGCCCGCCAGTTTGCGCACCCTGTTAGCAGAATCAGCGTTAGGATAAGGAAAATCAGGTTCCACTTGGATCTGTTGACATTGCCCATTGAAGGCCTCCTTTGAACATAGGTTATTTACGATTAAACTGAACTTTCAATATACGGACTTCCGATTATTGTACATGGCACATGTTCTTGCTTTTCAAACATTATCAAAACATCGATGGGTTGCCTTGCTCCCGATATTGGCTTAACCAATACAACAAAATGAACGGATCCGTCAAATCCATAATAAAAAAATTTTCTTGACAATAAAGTTAAGTATGTTAACAAAAATATCCATGAATGAACAGCCGGAATATTTGAATCTGATTGAAAAATTTACCCGCATGATCAACAAGTTCAATCAGATTGAAAAACGAGCAAGGGATTATGGAACCGGAAACCTC
Source organism: uncultured Desulfobacterales bacterium (assembly GCA_964578935.1). GTDB lineage: Bacteria > Desulfobacterota > Desulfobacteria > Desulfobacterales > SURF-7 > JAQYVL01. The sequence goes on from CAZOEW010000070.1 coordinate 7,263, forward strand.
TTATACCCTTCGGAAATACATCTGATCGATACAATCGGGAAAAATTCCGGGATCAATGTCACGACGCTTGCACAGAAACAGGGGATATCAAAAGCCGCTATTTCCCAAAAACTTAGAAAACTCGAAAAAAAATTTTTGATTGAGCGGTTCAAAGAGAGTTCCAATGACAAGACGGTTCGAATAAAATTGAAAATCAAAGGAGAGGTCGCCTTTAAAGGTCATGAAAAATTCCATTCCGTCATGGATTCCATTCTCATTCGCAAAATAAATGAACTGGCGCCTGAAACCATCGACTCCTTCGAGAATCTCCTGGATGAAATACACCGGTATGCCGATTCATTGCTGGCAAAACAGGCAACGGGTTCTGCTCGTCTCGACATTCAGCGCCGAACCCGCATAAAGCGTTAACCTGGTTAACAAAAATCCGGGCCATCACACCGCGATCCGAGTGGGAGGAAAAATAACATGGCAGAAACCATTGAAACAGATGTACTGGTAATCGGCGGCGGAGGTGCCGGGTTTCGTGCTGCGATCGGAGCAAGAGAAAAAGGAGTTTCTGTAATACTGTTAAGCAAGGGGCCGCTTGGAAGATGCGGAGCGACTCCCATGGCGGGCGCTGATTTTACCCTGGACGGGAAGAGCTTGAGCAGCATGGATGGGATTACAGGCGATCCGAATGACAGCAAAGAGAAAGTATTCAACGATATCATCACTCAGGGTTGTTTTTTGAATAATCAGAAGCTTGTTGAACAGTATGTCCGAATTGCGCCTCAGTGCCTCCGGGAGCTCATTGAATGGGGAATCAAAATTAAGGCCTCTGATCAACGAATGATTTTTACGTCAGGCACCGGAATCATGGATCTGCTTCTTAAAGTAGCCGGATCATCCGGCATAACGATGCTCGAAGAGATTGCGGCTCTTGAACTGATTAAAAAAAATGGACAGATCGCCGGGGCCCTTGGTCTGGATTTGCGATACGGAAAGTTTATTCACTTTAAAAGCAAGGCGGTTATTATTGCCACCGGAGGCTGGCATAAAGCATTCTGGCCCAATACCGGAATGCGGGATCTTTCAGGTGAAGGAATTGCCATGGCCCAGCGGGCAGGAGCGGCAATCGGCAACATGGAGTTCATTACCTTTTGCTGCAATGTATTTTATTCTCCTCTGATATGGAAAGGAAGTATCGCGCCATACATGCTAAGCCTTATCTGCGGCGGAAGTCTTGAGAACATCAATGGAGAGAATATTTTTGAAAAATATGATCCGTATGTCACTGAAAAAGGCACAACCACCGAATGGAACAAATGTTTTGTCTCCTATGTTACCACAAAAGAAGTGCGTGAAGGAAAGGGTCTTCGAAACGGCGGAGTCAATTACAGCCGCGGCGATGTGCCGTGGGAAAATATTGAACTGGTGTCCTCGATATTGTTTCCAAAGTGGAAGTATAAAGCGATCGATCTCTCGTCATGGGGTCACATGCTCAAAAACAACGAGCCGGTAGAAGTGGGGCCTGCTGTCGAATATTTTGACGGCGGTATTGTGGTAAATGAAAACTTTGAAACAGAAGTCCCCGGTTTATTTGCGGCAGGTGAATGCACGCTGGGCGCCTTTGGCGCGAACCGGATTTTTTCCGCCATCACCGAAATGCTGGTCCATGGATCGGATGCGGGAAAGAACGCGGGTAATTACGCCGCTCACAGCAATTCAATCCCGCTTAAAAAGGTCGATTTTGATAGATTTGAAGAGGCATCGGATTCCGCGCTTCTCCGAAAAAAAGGAATCAAACCGGCGATTCTAAGAAGATCGGTCCAGGAGATGGCCCACAAACATCTCGGCCCCATTCGAAGTCACAACGAGTTGACTTCTTTTCTTTCTTTTCTTGAGAAAGTCCGGAAAGAAAAGCTTCCTTTCCTGGCCACGGACTCCAAAAGCAGAATATACAACAAGGAATGGATGGATTCTCTGGAACTTCCAAACATGGTCCAGCTACTTGAGGCTTCAGCAGTCAGTGCGCTGAAAAGAACCGAAAGCAGAGGGGTTCATTTCAGAGAAGACTACCCGGAAACAGACAATCACAACTGGCTCCGGGAAAATATTGTCAGGCTGGCTGGTGAAGTCATGAAGTTGACCGACAGACAGTTGACCATCACAAGCATGACTCCTCCTTCCGGTAAAAAACCCTGGATTGATTTCATCCGCCAGATGATGGTATCACACTCAGATACGGGGGGGAAGCATTGACGGCATTCGGGTCATCTGACGGAACTCATGGAATCAATGAACGAGGTATTTGAAGTGACTGAAAAAATGGTAAAAATTGATGTTTTTCGTTTCGATCCCGATAATGACGATGCGCCGGTTTCGAAAACATATGATGTTCCGTGGGAGGAAGGAATGAGTGCCATGGATGCGCTGGATTACATTTATCAACAGATAGATGGTTCCCTGGCCTATTACGATCATGCCGGCTGCTCCCTTGGAATCTGCGGCAAATGCACGGGAAGAATCAACGGGAAACCAGGACTTTTCTGCCAGACCCCTGTTGATGGAGATCTTCGTCTGGAACCGCTTTCTAAAGAAAATGTCTTAAAAGATCTTGTGATGAGAAAAAGAGACACCCGTAACCGGTAGCGCAACAAACATCCGCATGGCGGATGGCCGTGATTTACGGGCAAAGCCCTGGAAGAAAGAGCGCAACGCATGTTGTGACATTGTTTGTGTTTTGCAGATCCTGCTGCAAAACAGCAGGTTTTTAAATCAGAACAATAAAACCATTTTGATTTTACCGGAGGTGACCAAATGAGTGAAGACATAAACAGTGTCAATATGCTTGTCCGGCGTGAAATTGAAGCCCTTGTTGCCGGTCCCATGATTAAAGCGTTCAGCGAAGAATTCGGGAAGGAAAGAACCGAAACGGTTGTCCAAAAAATTATTAGAAATCTTGCCATGGAAAGCGGAAAAATGCTTGCCGCATTTACCGGGGGAAACAAATTGAGTGATCTGGAAAAGGGTCTGTCTCTCTTTGCCCAGGGAGGCGCACTCGAATTTGAACTTGTGGAAGCAGACAGCGAAAAAATTCGCATGAACATCACGCGATGCCGCTATGCGGAAATGTATAAAAAAAACGGAATGCCTGAATTTGGTTATCTGCTCTCATGCGGAAGGGATTATGCGCTGATTGAGGGATTCAATCCGGATATAACTCTTACTCGAACACAAACCATCATGGAAGGGGCAACGGTTTGTGATTTTTGTTTTTCAATTAAAAAATAGCGAAAACAAGCAGCGCAACCCGTTACAGTTTGGATGATGAAGTATAATTCTTGATAAAGTATTCCAGCTTGGCTGTCTGGGCGGAAGTTAAAGCTCCGAATTCCCCTCCGCATCTTCGAATCGATTTGACGCCAAAAAAATTGACATGTTTTACTTTAAGATCATATACGGTTTTAAACGGCACATCTTTAAGGAACAACTCCATGCGATTGATCAGGATCGCAATAAGCTCTCTCCAAAGGATTTTTTTTCCGGAAATATAGCGGAAAGCAAGACCACCCTCACTGATGTCGAGGACCTGTCCCTGCTTTGAGAAGTAAGGAGCGAATGCCATGTTTGCACCTTCCATGACGGTAAACCGCTTGTGTTTGCGTCGTTCTACAATCGGTTTCTGATCAGCCACGACTCCTCCTCTATGACTGAATGATCTGCTTCCACACAGCAATACAAATATCCGGCATGGCACAAGGTGGACTTTCGACAATCCGCTCCATTTCTCTTTTGATAAATTTATCATCAATACTGATGGCTTATCGTATTACTTAACCCCTGTTTGAAGATATTCGCAGAACATGATGTTCCATAAGGTTTGTCGATGCTACTGTTTCGAACTCCTTAATTTGCCATATTCAGTTTCAAAAAAATCCTGCCCGAATCGTATTTCAGCGATCAGTTCCTTTAAATCAGGCAACACGTCTTTTCCGCGTTGATAGTCGGAAAGGCGATCATAAAAAGTGTTCACTTTCGCGAATACGCTTCTTTGCGTTTTCACCAGTTCCTTCATTTGATGATCGTCAACTGTGGTTTCCAGTGTGGTTAAATTTTCTCCGCAATGCTGAGAAAGATTCGCCATATTGGAACAAAGATCCAAAAAATATTTTGAATTCAAAATATTTTCGTAATCCTTTTTTGTGGAAATTTTATCCAGTTTGTCCAGGAAAAGTAAAAATTTTATATAAGTACGGTTTTGTTTTAATGAACTTATTTCTGTTTCAATCCTTGAAAATTCACTTTTTTGCGGGGAAACATCCATTGTGCCGTCTATCGGATAGGTCTCCTGATGGGAGGAGATACCGGAACTGCTTTCCACCTGCCCCAGGGAATCATTGGTCATCTCCTTCATGGCGGTCTCTCCTGCACAGGGGCCCAGGATAAAACCGGCTGCAAGAATAATCGCGCACAATCTCATCATCTTCATGCTCCATTCTGCTTTAATGTATATACAATTAAAAATTGAAAAGGCAATATGGAATGAGTGTGGGAATAATATGGATTAAAAATAGATATTATTGGATGTCCATCAGGTAGGTTCTCAGATTAATCTTCCTGTTTTTAATTCCGAGTTTCGTTCGAATATTATCACGATACGTATCAATGGTGCTTGTGGCAACGCTCATTAAATGCGCGATTTCTTTAGTTGTTTTGCCATTCTTTATAAAATTCGCGACCTGAAATTCCGCGGCGGTTAGCTTCCAGAATTTTGAGTTCAACCTGCGGGAAAAGGGAGAAATAATATCTCTTAGATTGGTTTCCAAAATATCCAGCCAGGCCCGTTGTCTGTCATCCAGACGGCTGCCTTTTAACCTGTCTGCCAATGGCATAACCAATTCATTGAAATTAGACAATATTTTCTCCTCAATTTCAATCTTATCTTCCTCGCGTCTCTTCACTAAAACTTTTAATGCCGTATTGGCTTCTTCAAGATTAATGGTTTTTATCTCCAGTTCCTTGTTGGTTCTGGCAAGGTCTTCGGTTCGTTTTTTAACCCGTTTCTCCAGCTCATCATGTAATTTTCGAAGTTTCTCCTCTGTTTGCTTTCGTTCCGTGATATCCCGGGCAATACCCAAAACGATATCCTTTCCTTTTATCTTTACAAGAAAAGCGTTGATTTCAACAAAAACCTGCACACCATCTTTGCGGCACAAGCTATACTCCACGGGCCCCGTGGGCAGCTCTTTCAAATTTTTTTTAAAATTTCTTCCGGCCTCCAAAATCTGCTCCCTGGGGAGCAGGTTAAGCTCTAAAAAATCCCTTCCGATCAATTCTTCCCGGGTATAACCCGTCAGCCTTTCGGCTGCCCTGTTGCCATCGATCAACTTCCGATCCAGATCATTTAAAAAATAGGCATCCGGAGCATATTCAAACAGAATGTTCAGACGTTCTTCTGAATTTTTCAGTTCAGCATCCATCTGCTTCCGTTCTTTGATTTCCTGGCTCAACTGTTGATTTACCCGCACCAGTTCGGCGGTTCTTTTTTCTATCGTCTTCTCCAGGTCACGGTGTACTTTCTGAAGCGCCTCTTCAGCTTTTTTGCGATCATCGATATCACGAAGCACTCCTTCCTCTCTCTCATAGTTGCCATCGTCGTCAAATTGCATATGAGAATTGAGTTCCACCCAGTGTGTTACACCATGTTTCGAGACGATACGAAACTGAAGTCCTCGGGTCCACTCTCGCCGGGTTTCGATCGCTTCAAGAAAAGAACTTACCACAGCGTCCCTGTCTTCAGGATAGATAAATTCCGAAAAATCCTTTCCCAACAATTCACTGGCTTCATGCCCATAAAAATTTGCGGCAGGCAGATTTGCGGCTACAATTTTGAAAGATTTGTCTATCGAATATATTATATCCGGAATATTTTCTACGAGACTTCTGTATTTTTCCTCGCTATCCCTCAATGCCTTCTCCGCGAATTCTCGCTCGATGGCCGCCTTTTTCAAGGCTTCAATTTTTTCTTCTGATTTCATACCGGTCGGTTCTTTGTCCATCCAAAAATCCTCCGTCTGCGCTTACTACTTTACCGTATCCTATGCGTTCCCGAAATCCGGCTATTGCCCGCGAAAAACACGTGTAAAAAAAATCACCCCCCGGAGTTATTATTCAACCCAAGAGTCCCCTTTCCGGATTGGTTTAAAAACAACCCGGAAAGCTCGGGCACCAGATTTTCAGGCCTTCTCCCTTCAAGTGCTGCGATTATATTTTCCGCCACCATTTCAGACATTTTATTTCTTGTCTCAATCGTAGCGGAACCGATATGCGGAAGCAGGACAACATTGTTCATGGTTAAAAGATCTTTGGTAATTTCAGGCTCAAACTCATAAACATCAAAACCGGCCCCCTTCACCTTTCCGGATTGCAACGCATGAACGAGAACCTTTTCATCGATTACTTCTCCCCGGGATGTATTGATAATATAAACCCCGTTTTTCATTTTATTGAATGCCTTCTCCTCCAGCATGTGAAATGTTTCTTCCGTTAGGGGCGTATGGACGGATATAACATCCGAATTTTCAAGCAGTTCCTCAAAATTTACATACGCGGCCTGCAATTCCTTTTCAACAGGTTCCTCCACAGGCTCCCGATTATAATAAATGACATTCATCCCAAATGCCCTGCATTTAAATGCCATGTCACGGCCGATTCTCCCCATGCCAATGATTCCCAAGGTTTTCCCGTTTAATTCATCTCCGAGGTAAAGCAGCGGATCCCAGCCGATAAATTTTCCCCTTCGGACGAACCGGTCTGCCTCGACAATTTTTCTTGTCAGCGTGATCAACAGCGCGAACGCAATCTCTCCGGTTGCGTTTGTTAAAACGCCTGGTGTGTTGGTTACCATTATCTTACGGGCTTTTGCTGCCTGAATATCGATATTGTTGTAGCCCACCGCATAATTGGCAACTATTTTTAGATTGCCCGCGGCATTAAAAACGTCTTCATCAATTTTATCGGACAGAAGGCTTATCATGGCATTACAGTCTTCAATTTCACGGATAAGAAGCGCTTTATCCACACGGCGATTCTCAAAATAAATTTTTACTTCGAATTTTTTTTTGAGCATATCAATACCGATTTCCGGTATTCGGCGGGTAATATATACTTTTGGTCTCATCTTGTTTCCCTTCGAGATATCTATTGATAAGGATCACCTGGAAATCAATACCTTCGATAAAATGATTTCAGCAATCTCTTCCTGATCCAAATCGTTACAGTCAATCACAAGCTCCGCGTATTTATGGTAAAGAATCTGTCTTTCATTAAACAGATCCCGGAATGTCTGATCTTTATGTTTGGCAATCCCCCTTGATTTAAAATTACGAATTCTTTTCTTTATCTCTTCATATTCCACCTTTAGAAAAATAATCATCGAAATATCCCTTAAATGGGACATTGCTGATCTGCTGTAAACCGCGCTGCCTCCTGTTGCGATTACATGATTTTGAATATTGATTTTCAGAATCTCTTCCTCTTCGATCTTTCTCAAATTCAAATAATCACTTTCACTGATGATCTCCTGCAATGACTTCTGCTGGTTGATCTGAATCAAAACATCGGTATCAATGAATCCGAGAGACATATACTTGGCCAGTATAATACCGATTGTACTTTTCCCGGCTCCGGGCATCCCAATTAACGTCAAATTTGATCTCATCATACCGGTCTATTTTAAATGAGGTATAGTTAATGAAAAAAAGTCTATGGCATTTCCCCCCAGAATCCGGTCCAGAATTTTATCCTGCTGAAAAATTTTTGCCAGTTCTTTCAGCTCCCGGTCCCAGGCGTACGGAATATTCGGAAAATCTGACCCATACATGATACGATCAGACCGGAGCTCGGCAAGGGAAACAGGATTTTCACCCGGCAAATAATCGGTGATGGCCATAGCCGTATCGAGCCATAAATTATCATATTTTTCGATAAGAACCTTATAGGCAAGGAATTCGTCGGCGCCCAGATGCGGAACACATACATTCAGTTCGGGGAATTCCTTCAGGACTCTCGCCAGTTTTTCAGCCTTGCAAATCAGGTAGGGGTCGCAGGAATATTCCGGACTTTTGGGCTCTCTTCCCACATGCATGACAAGCGGCTTTTTCCGGGACGAGCAGATATCATAAACAAGCTCCATCTCCTTACCGTTCATATCAAAACACTGAACATGCGCGTGGAGCTTAACGCCTGCAAGACCTGATTGAAAGGCTTCCGTTAGAATATCCTTTACGCCCTCTTCACCGGGAAAAACAGTGGCCATTCCGGTTACTTTTCCGGAAAACGTTTTACAAAGCGCAGCGAGGTAATCATTCAATTCTCTGGAAATCCCGGGTTTATGGGCATATTGAAATGCCACCACATGGCTGACTCCCCGGGATAACAGAAAGTTTAAAATCCCTTCACTGCTCATTTGATAGCGCACCGGCCATCCGAATTCATCAAACCATTTCCAGATCGCCCTGAAAAGATTTTCGGGAAATACATGCACATGAGCATCCACAACCAGGGAAAAAAACTCAGGCACTTCGGCTCCCTCGGCATCATTTAAGGCCGGGAGAGGTGTTCTCAACATCATATCCATATCCTTTTTCGGCGTTACACAGCCATGAACTTATAGCGCAAATTCGATCATGTATTTCGCGGCAGTAAAGAGAATACAACTCATCAGTATCCATTTAATGATCCGGGCTGAAATGAATTTTTGCAATCTTGCCCCGCAATACATGCCTCCGAACCCCCCGATCCCGAACAAAAAACCCAGTGCCCAGTCCGGCGCCACCGCCATATCCGGATAGTACGGGGCGATGAGCTGATAAAACAGCACACCGGCAGCCGATGTCACAAAAGTACCCATCAACGCGGCACCGGCTACGGTATATACCGGAAGCTTGAAAACACTGATAAAAAAAGGAGCGATTATCGCTCCGCCTCCGATTCCATAGATCCCTCCGATAATTCCGACAAAAAAGCTCAATGCCATTATCCCGGCAGTGTTGATTCTGAAATCCTGACCATAGAATTCATATTCAATGGATAGAAGCGAAATTTTTTTTGTGTGAACTCTTGGGAGGTAGCCCTTTCCGCTCTCCTTGTTGCTTTGATTCACAATCTTCTGAAATTGATCTTCCGAGCGGCCCTGGCTGCTCCCGGAATCTTCTTTTGCATATAAATTCTTGAGCATTCTGCTTCCGATATAAAGAAGAACAACACCCGCGAACATTTTAAAGTTTCTTGGGTCCGGCAGGTATTGGATTCGAAAGATCGCCCCGATCAACACTCCGGGCAGCGTGCCGATGATAACAACCCAGGTCAGCGGCCATACCATTCTCCCTTCTTTGATATAACGGTACACACCGCTCGGGATCGCAACAATATTAAACAGATGATTCGTTCCGCTGACCGCAGGGCTGTTGAATCCGAGTATGCTGACCTGAAACGGCAGCAGCAGAAACGCGCCGGATACTCCGGCCATTGATGTAAAAAATGAAATGAAAAAAGCAACTGCAGGCGGCAAAAAAGGATTTACTTCAATCCCGGCAACCGGAAAATACATTTTTATATACCCTTCCAATACGTTGCAAGTCTTTCCTCCATTCCGGTTTGCCCCTTCCCTAGTGAGAGGAAATCGTTGCGGAAAAAATCTTACCTAGTGTCCATTCAGAAATGAGATATTTTGTTCAAGTCCAAGGAAGGCGAAAATTTTAACCGCAGGA
>CAZOEW010000071.1:0-6685 GCA_964578935.1 uncultured Desulfobacterales bacterium
GTATTTATTCCTCTGGCTCATTGTGCCACCTGCCATAGCCTTTCTGATAAGCTGGACTGCCGGCACAGCGTATAATGTGCGCTATGCGATAACTTCGCTTCCGGCATTTACTCTTATGGTCGGGTTTGGACTGGCAAGACATGGGCGGCTGTTTGCCGTTACGGGACTTGCTCTGCTTGTTATCATCTCTTTTGTGTCCATTGCCCGGGATCGATTGAATCCCCGTTATGCCAGAGAGGATATCCGGTCAGCTTCCAAATACCTGGAAACGGCTGTTGAAAAGCAGGACCGCATTTATTCCTGTTCATCGTGTGTCAGTTCGGTCTTCGAGTACTATTATAAGGGATCGCATAAAATTGAGTCATTGCCTGTTCGGCCGGTTGAAACCGAGGATGACGTTCATAACATATTGAAAGTATTTTCAGAAAACCAACGACAGACATGGCTGGTTCTGAGTCGTGACTGGGAGGAAGATCCAGACGGTCTGTTGGAAAAAGAGCTGGCGAAGAATCAGAAAGCTGCGCTGGCAGCCGTTTTTCCGGGTGTGAAAATTTATCGGATCAAAAAATAGGGTTGGGTTTTAAGCCCATGTTTTCCCTCGGTGCCGGATCAGGGCAGCAAGGTGAAAATTTGGGGAAAGCTTGCGTATCTCTATGATTTATAATACAAAACAGCCATGAACAATCGGACAAATCAAATGCCGGGATGGCTTGAAAAAAGTATTTTCTGCATACTGGTTGCCGTCGGGGTAATGGTGGGCGTGAACTTGCTGGCCTACTTGTGGGAACACCTCGTTGCCAGAGGGATGCCCATTCTGTGGCTGTTTTTGTTTGTCTATTTTTTCGTGGCTTGTATTTTCCAGCTTTTTTTTGTGTGGTACCTGTACAGCCGGTTTAAAAAGCGAAAAATTCCGGAAGCACCCATTGGATTGTCCGTGGACGTTTTTGTTGCTGCCTATAATGAGCCCATGTGGATCGTGGAAAGGGCGCTTCAAGCAGCCCGAAACATCAATTACTCCCATGTCACCTACCTGCTGGATGACAGTCCGGAAGGTGTCTATAAAGACCTTGCCGAAAGATTGAAGACGGAATATCTCACGCGGGAGGGCAACCTTCATTTCAAAGCGGGAAATATAAACAGTGCCCTGGAAAGAACTTCCGGAGAGTTGATCGCCATATTTGATATTGATCATGCGCCTGATCCGGAGTTTCTTGATCGGACACTGGGTTTTTTTGATGATGAACGCATTGGTTTTGTGCAGGTGATGGAAAGTTTCTGCAATGCGGAAGAAAATTTGATTGCAGAGGCATCCGCACAGACCGCAGTGGAATACTTCAACATTACGCTGACCTGCAAAGATCAGGTGGGGGCCTGCAGCCATCATGGCTCCAATGCCGTTATCCGGAGAAAAGCCCTGGAGTCGATCGGCGGCTATCGTCCGGGATTGGCCGAGGATCTGGAGACCTCCATCGCGATTCACAGCAGGGGTTGGAAATCGGCCTATGTCTGCGAACCCCTTGCCCCTGGATTAACGCCCTCCAGTTTTCAGGCATTTTGTAAACAGCAGCTCAAGTGGTCCCGGGGTGTATTTGAAGCTGCCTGGAATTCTTTTCGGGAAAAATCGTTTTTTAAGCTTACATGGCATCAGAAATTATCCTATGGGGTGCGGTTTTATTATTATATCGTGGGATTTTCTTTTTTTTGCGGGATGAGTTTTACACTGCTTTACCTGTTCAGGCAGGATGCGGTTGTTTATGAAGGCTTTCTGGCCAGGCTATTGTCTCTGTCCGTTATTTCATTGCTGATCCGGTATGTTATGCTTCGCGCATGCGGAACCGAACCACTTGCCAGAAAAGGAGTTCATTTTAAAGGCGCATCACTGGTTTTATCGATCTGGCCGATTTATGTGCTGTCGTTGATTTGCACACTCGCGCGGATCCGGATACCGTTTATAAGCACGCCCAAAGAATCTGGAAGCGGTCATATTGATTTGCGGACAGTCTTACCGCAAATGATCATGTTTTGTGCTCTGTTGACGGGAGTCGTCTGGAAAGTGATCCACTGGAACGAGGGATCTGCACCGTTGACGGTACTTTTCGCGATGATGCTGCTGGGACAGCACTGGATGCTTTTCGCGGTGATATGGAAAAGCATCAGAGAGGCATTCCGTAACCCCATGTTGAATGATATTCAGCCTGAAATGCAGGTGGACCGGGCTGGATTCAGGAAAACCCAATCTAAACGGAAGAAAAATTGACCGCATCCTGAATGAACAAAAGAAGGATTTGTCAGGCCGGTATCAGAAGAAAAGGGGCATCTCTCGGATTATCCGATGAAATACCCCTTTTTTGTACTTAGAATTGACGGACTAGCTTACGGTAACATTTACCGCGGCAGGGCCTTTTTGGCCTTGTTCAATTTCAAATGTAACCCGGTCGCCTTCATTAAGGTTCTTAAATCCTTCTGCATTAATTCCTGTATGGTGAACAAATACATCCGGACCGTCTTCCTGCTCAATAAAGCCGTAACCTTTGCTGCTATTGAACCATTTTACGATTCCATTAACCATCGTGGCATCCTCCTTTTAAAATATTTCTCATAGTTCCAGACTTTAGGCTGCCACTTTGAAAAATGGATCTTTCCTTTAGAACGAAACCGGCCCTCCACTAAGGAAGGACCTTTATTGATTAAGCAGCACAATAACACATTTTTAGGAAAAAGCAATCTAATTCTATGAATATTTTTGACAGCCGCGGGTTTTGTGGAACTGGTCTTATATCTTGCGCCTGATGTCATCTCGTTTTTTCGATGTTTGTTTTCTGATCTTCCACCTTCTGACTCCATTCATCACTTTCACCAAGATATATTCCGGCTAGATTGTTGAATTCAAGTGCCTGGGCGGTATTTCCTTTCATCAGCCATGCTCTTGAAAGATGGTAGTAGTTTTGGCCTTCCTTCGGGTCGAGGCTGATTGCACGTTCAAGCAGATTGATCGCATCATCCGGCTTTCTGTTTTCAAGGAGGTTGCAGGCTCTCTCTCTGAATTCTCCAGCAGCCTTTGCACGGGCATCAATGCCTGCCTGTTCAGGTATAATGGCAGGATGGCTTTTAATATCTTCTCCTGCTTTATTTTGCGGGGCTGTGGGCCGCCACAGGCTGCAGCCGGAAAGAAGAACCACCAGGGTAAAAATCATTGTTATCGCTTTGTTTTTATTTGCCAAACGATTTTATTCCTTTCATGATTTTGTCGAATATCTGAACGTTATGGACCGTGCAGGTGTTATCCGGCACATTTTCCTCCAGAAAGACCTCTTCTTTTGTTTCCGGACAGGCAAAAGTTTTGGGCAACAGTCCTGACTCGGGGCAGATCTTTTTTTTTACGACCCCTGGCGGAATCTGGAACCAGGTTCCGGAAAGATTTTGGGGGATCGAGCGCATCAGATTCGCCCAGATGGGAAGCGCGGCGCCCGAGCCCGTGGCATGAATGGAATCACCATTATCAAATCCAACCCAGACTAGTGCCAGGATATCGGGTGTATATCCGATAAACCATGCGTCCCGGAAGTTGCTGGTTGTTCCTGTTTTGCCCGCGACAGGAAACGATATGCCGTAATTTTTCAGGGAACCGGCAGTGCCTTCGACAACCGCAGTTCGCAGCATGGAAGAGATAATAAACGCTTTTGCGGGAGAGATCAACCGTTCAATCTGCATATGCCTGCGGTTCAAAATAGCACCGGAACTGTTTTGCACATTTTTTAATGACAGGGGGTAGGGCTGTACCCCGTCTGCGGCAAAAACGCAATAAGCCCTTGCAAGCTCAAGAGGAATTGCTTCAAAAGCGCCGAGCGCGAGAGAAGGATAGGGATTCAGGGGGGTGGAGAAATGAAATGATCGGGCCTGTCGTATAATTTCATCCAGGCCGGTCTGCATTGCAAGATCAACGGTTGCACGATTATGTGACTTGGCAAGAGATTCCCTCATGGAAACCAGGGTGTCCGGAGTCGGTTTGAAATTTTGTGGTATCCATTCCCCCTCTTCTGTCAGGTATGCTTTGGGTGCGTTTGAAAAAAGAGATGCCGGTGTAAATTTGTCGAGAGCCGTGAGAAAGACAAATGGTTTGAATGCGCTGCCGGTCTGCCTCCGGGCCTGGGTAATGCGGTTGAACTGGCTTAAGCTGTAATTTCGACCGCCTGCCATGGCGAGTATGTAGCCGGTTTTTGGCTGTATCACAACGATTGCTCCCTGAAGCCGTTTTTCAGGAAGGCTTTGCCGAACTGCCGGTTTGATGTTTTCAAGGTGTCTAAGGCCCTCTTCAAGTGCGATTTCAGCAGCTTTTTGAATTTGCGTATCAAGGGTTGTATAAATTGAAAGCCCCAGACTGGACAGGTCTTCCTCGGAATATAAAACCTGTAACTGCTGATACAGATAATCCATAAAATAGGGTGCCCTGCGCGGATGCGCCGCAAATCCAGCCGTTTCTACCGGGGCTGCAATCAGCGCCTGGAGCTTTTCTTCAGCGAGCCATCCGTTTTTGACCATGGCACGGAGCACGCTGTTTCTTCGGGACAGACAGGTATTCGGGTTGATATAGGGAGAATACCGGTTCGGGCCTTTGATCAAACCGGCAATCATCGCGGATTCAGGAAGGGACAGTTCATCAACGGGCTTTCCGAAATAGAAAAAGGAGGCCTCGCCAACGCCATTGATCGATTCCGATCCTCTTTGCCCCAGGTAAATTTCATTAAAATAAATTTCAAGAATTTCATCCTTGGTATACCGAACCTCCAGAATCAGAGCGATAAGAAGCTCCTTTGCTTTTCGTGAGATTGTTCTTTCCGGTGTCAGGAAATAGTTTTTGGCCAGTTGCTGCGTGATGGTTGACCCGCCCTGGCGGATTTCGCTATGTCTCAGATTTTTGTACAACGCCCTGATAATACCGGTTACAGATATTCCGTAATGATCATAATAGTGATTATCTTCAATCGCCATCACCGCTTTGATCAGGTGATCCGGGATATGTTTTATGGAAACAAGCTGCCGTCTTTCCCGCTCCGGTCCGAAAAACAGCATCAGTTCTTCGGGTTCAAATTCAAATATTGAAAGCGGTTCCTGGGTGTCAAACCGGGTCATGGATTCGATCATATCTGCCTGAAACCGGATTCGAAGCGGAAATCCTTTCCGATTCACTCCCTGGAAACCTGCATCGTAAAGGTAGATATTCACATTGTCAGAGGAAACTTTCATTTCTCCTTTTAGCTTCGGCAAACCATCGATCTGCCGGTATCGATGTCGATGAAGTTTTTCAAAAAAGGAGGGTAAGTTCAGTCGCTGCCCCGGATATATTATTGTTGTATCGGAATATACCCGGGAGGGAATCTGCCATCTTTTTTCGGCAAAACGAGATTCAACGTGATTGGATAAATTCCTGAAGTAGAAAAACAGAATGATGACAAATGCCAGTAAGATTATCAGGAATAATAGTAAAAGCTTTTTAAATCCAAACATTTATTTTGCCTTTGCGGGGTATTTTTTAATATGGATCCGGAATCAGGACTATTATATAAAACTATCCTTGAAATAATTCAAATGATTAAAATTAAAACAGGATAAAGATACCATTGAGTTTTTTGGAAGGTTCACATAAGGAGTACCCATGAAATCCTATGAAGCCGCCTATATAACGACCTATAAATCTGGAGAGCTGATTCAGAAGATTGAAAAGGCCCGTCAGCTTTTAAGCCCGTGCACGGTTTGCCCCCGGAAATGCGGCATTGACCGCCTGAATGGAGAAACCGGTTTGTGCATGACCGGAAAATCCGCCATGGTCTGCAGTTTCCACGCGCATTTTGGAGAAGAGGCTCCTCTTGTGGGAACCCGGGGTTCGGGAACAATTTTTTTCACGTACTGTAACCTGCTGTGCAGTTTTTGTCAGAATTTTGAGATCAGTCATGAAGGAGAAGGTCAAATCGTCAGTGACCGGCAGATTGCGCAGATGATGCTGATGCTTCAGAAAGAGGGGTGTCACAACATTAATCTGGTTACCCCTTCCCATGTTGTCCCTCAGATCCTTGCAGCCCTCCCGTATGCTATAGAAGGCGGATTGTCTGTCCCTCTTGTTTACAATACCGGTGCATATGATCGTTTGGAAACCCTGAAACTGCTTGAAGGTGTATTTGACATTTATATGCCGGATTTTAAATTCATGGATGCGGAAATTGCCGAGATAACCTGCATGGCGGGAGATTATTCGATAATCGCGAAGAGCGCTCTAAAGGAGATGCATCGTCAGGTCGGAGATCTGGTTATGGATGAATCAGGTATCGCAAAACGGGGACTTCTGGTGCGGCATCTGGTGTTGCCGGAAAATCTCGCGGGAACAAAAGAGGTGATGCGGTTTGTTGTCAGAGAAATTTCACCGGACACCTATGTGAATATCATGCCTCAATACCGTCCCTGCGGCAATGCACGTAAAACGCCCGGTCTCAGGCGGCGAATTACGGAGAAGGAGTTTGAAGCAGCCATGGACGCGGCAAAGGATGCGGGCATACTCCGGCTTGACACCAGAAAACGGACCTTTATGATTTGACAGGAAAAGGATCTCGGCAAGGGCAGATCCAGTAAGAGGGCATAAAGATTCTATTGATATTTTTTGATTTCTCAATTATTTTGATTAATTGTCTTCTTT